>CADBUI010000013.1 GCA_902797855.1 uncultured Erysipelotrichaceae bacterium | reverse complement strand
TGGTTGCAGGGGAAGGACTTGAACCTCCGACCTCCAGGTTATGGGCCTGATGAGCTACCAACTGCTCTACCCTGCGATGAACGTTATATATTATATAAAGAAACAATTAATAATTGCAACAACTAATATTATTCTTTATTGATAGAAACGATTCTATAACCAGTTTCATCGATGACTTTGTGAAATTCTTCTTCATTAATGATGTGATCACTTATGACGATAGTTTGATTTTTACGAGCACTACTTTTGACTTTTTTTATATCAAAATTTCTTCTTATCACATCATTAACGTGAGCTTCACACATCCCACACATCATTCCATCTATTTTTAATACGTATTTAATCTTGTTTTTCATAATTGAGTTAAAGGGGGTGAAAATCACCCCCTAGATATTATTTATTATGGTAAGTTTTATAATACGCCTTTACTAAAGCGTTCTTTTTATGCTTACCACTTGTGTGGCACATCGCACAATCACCAGTTGGAAGATTATGTCTCTTTCGATAGATATAGTTAGCAATAAGCGCTACAAAAAAGGAAGCAACAATAACTATAACTAAGATGGTGATAAGTAGCGATATTCCACTCATAATTAATTAGCCTCTTTTGCTTTACGAGCATTCCACCACTTAATGGCGAATACTGATAAGACACAAATAGCGATGATAGAAACACTAACTGGGATAGCCCATGCAAGTTGCCCATCATAATATGGGGAAATAATTAATCCTGTTTCACTATCAATCTTATTTGTTGGGAATAAGTTGAGGAGTGAATAGATTGAAGCACTAGCAAGATAGCTGGCAACAACCCAGAATAAAAGTGTCCATTTAAATTGACCTTTTGGAAGTTCTGCTTTTGCACTAGCAACAGCGGCAAAGCAAGGAATTGTAAACATATTAAAGGCAATAAATGAGATACAGCCTTGCCATGTAATTCCGGTGTTAGCAATCATAATGACTGCTTCTTCAACACCTTCTGCAGTTCCTTCAAAGCCACTTACAAAGACAGCAGCAAGAACACTGAAGGTGGCAATGACGTTTTCTTTAGCGATAAGTCCAGTAATTGCTGCAACAGCAAAGACCCAACCAGCAACTGAAAGTTGAGCACCAAAGCCAAGTGGTGTGAAGATAGGTTGAATGAATTGACCAAGTGATTCAAGAATTGATCCTTCCATTTCACCAATATACATCCAGTTCCAACCAAAGTTAGATAAGAACCAAATCACAATTGTGGAAGCTAAGATAATGGTGAACGCTTTCTTAACGAAGTGTTTAGCCTTATCCCAAAGGTGTATCATTAAGCTTCTAAATTGTGGCCAGTGATATTCTGGAAGCTCCATGATAAATGGAGCAGCATCTCCTTTGAGTGTTGTGTTTCTCATTAATAAAACACATGCTAGAGCGACAATTACGCCTAATACATACATGCCATAGACAATTAAGTCTGGGTGTGGGAAGCCAAAATGCATAACCATACCACCAGCGATTGCAACTAAGATTGGAAGCTTAGCACCGCAAGAGAAGAAAGGAATAACTCTAATTGTCGCGGTTCTTTCTTTATCATCCGCAAGTGTACGGGTGTTAATCATTGCAGGAACTGAGCAACCAAATCCCATAATCATTGGGATAAATGCACGTCCGCTTAAACCAAATTTACGGAAGATTCTATCTAAGATAAAGGCAACACGAGCCATATATCCGGTATCTTCCATAATTGAGAAGAATAAGAATAAGACGAGGATTTGTGGTAAGAAACCAAGGATAGCGAATAATCCAGAAAGGACACCATCGCAAACAAAGCCAGTTAACCAAGCAAGTTCTTCTCCAAGGTTTGCACTCATAACTCCACTTAATGAATCCGTTATAGCGGAGAATGACATATCAAAGAAGTTAAATAAGATAACCCCTGGTGAATTAATTCCTCCACCCGTCCAGAATAATCCTTCATAGATACTTCCTTCAAAAGAAGGAGCCCATTCTTCTAGACCCGCTGCACCCCTAATTGCACCGATATAGAATAAGTCTTCAGAGAATGTTAAATGGAAGACGAAGAAAAGGATAACTGCTAGGATAATTAAACCAAACACTCTGTGAGTGAGGACTTTATCAATCTTGTCTGATTTAGATGTTTTAACAACAACATCTTTTTGTTCAGGAGTTTCTGCGCGTTTCATCACGCTAGCGTAGTTATCTGAAATATAGTGATAACGTGAGTCAGCAATGATTGCTTCAAAGTCATCACCGAAGGTATCATCAGAAAATGTTTTTTTGAAGTCTTCTACCATTGGAAGAAGGTCTTTGTGATTAGAAACTTCAAGTTCGTCATTTTCAACAAGCTTAATCGCATGGAAAAGTGGATCTTCCACTCCTTTACCTTTAAAGGCAATTTGAACATCTTTAATAAGATGGAGAACATCTTTATTAGTGATGATAGTTTTACCTTCACGAGGAGATTTACTTGCCTCGTAAGCTCTTTTCATAAGTTCATCAAGATTGTCTTCTTTTAAAGCAGAGATTGCCACGACTGGCACTCCAAGCTTCTTTTCAAGAGCGTTAACATCAACACGGTCACCGTTTTTATCTAAAACGTCCATCATGTTTAGAGCAACAATTAATGGAACGTTAATTTCTAGTAATTGTGTTGTTAAGTAGAGGTTTCTTTCAAGGTTTGTAGCATCAATAATATTGATGACACAATCAGGATGTTCATCAAGAATATAATTTCTTGAGATAACCTCTTCATTTGTGTAAGGTGAAAGCGAATAAATACCTGGAAGATCGATGATTGATACATGTTCTTCTAGTTTTTTATAAGTTCCACTTCTTTTTTCAACAGTGACACCAGGCCAGTTACCGACATGGGCTGTTGATCCAGTGAGAGAATTAAATAAGGTAGTTTTACCGCAGTTAGGATTACCTGCTAAAGCAAATCTTTTCATTATTTAGCATCCTCCACTTCTAAAACGACAAGTTCCGCTTCGCTTTTACGAAGTGTAAGTTCATATCCTCTGATCGTCACTTCAAGAGGATCGCCGAGAGGGGCTTTTTTGCGAAGATATACTTTTGCTCCTGGGGTAACACCCATATCAAATAATCTTCTGCGGAGGCGCCCTTCGCCTTCAACTTTCTTAATTAGGCCAGTCTCGCCTATTTTAAATTCCACTAGTTTTTTTAGCATAATTCCTACCTTTCTACGCAACTAGTATCTTGCTTGCGATTTCATGATCTAAAGCAAGTCGACCATCTTTAATTGCCACAACTACTCCACCATTGACAGTAGATAGGACAACAAGTCTTGAGTTAACTAAAATTCCTAAGCTTTCCAAGTGCTTTTTAATTTTTTCGTTAGCGAGAATTTTCACAACTCTCACTTCTTGATTGATTGGGGCAAGCATAATAGGCATATTAATCACTCCTTTAGTCTAGTTAGTCAAAACTAACCGTTAATATAATATATATAATATATGTCAAAGTCAACAAAAAAAGTTAGACAACGCTAACTCTTTTGTTTTTCTGATGGAATCGTATTTATTTTGAAATGGCCTTTTTTATCGCATTAAACGTCTCTTCGGATAAATCGTGTTCGATGCGACAGGCATCTTCTTGTGCGATTTTTTCATTAACACCTAAACTGATAAACCAATCAGTTAAGACTTGATGTCTTTCAAGCGTTTTACTAGCGACTTCTAGACCACTACTAGTTAAAGAAATATATCCTTTTGAATCAATTAAAATATAGCCATTTTCTTTAAGCTTTTTCATTGCTACAGAAACACTAGGCTTTGAAAAATGCATATCTTCAACTATATCAATGGATCTAACAGAACCATTTTTATTAGTGAGGATAAGTATTCTTTCTAAATAATCTTCACTTGATTCATATAATTTCATATTTCTTTATAAGTATATTATTCTTGGAACCAGCAGATATGGTTAAATAAGATAATGCAGACTAAGTCAAGGACCCAACCGACAAATCCTGCGATAAATAGCCAAATAATTGCTAAGACAAGATGGAACCAGTTCTTGTTCTTAATTGCACCAAGAACACGGTAGACACCCCAAATGATATCAATAATTGGTAAGCAGAAAAGGATTTTAACTAATCTACTTCTATTGTCCATCCATTTGATAAATTGATTCATGAAATTCACCTCCAAGTTTTTTTCCATTAGTAATAATAGTTTTAAGCGAATAATAATTCAACAATTTCGCTATTAATTTATAGAAAATGGAATAAAAAAGTATCCCGACCAGTTATGGAAGGGATACCTGTGTGTTTAGGTAGCTAAGGGGTGCAACCTGAACATACTTTATTACGATAGCATCGCAAGTATTTTATTGCAACCCTTTATTAACGAAACTGTTAAATTCCTGCTTTTTCAACTATTTCTTTGATTAAGAAACCAATCCACAAACCAAGGTAAATAAGAGTGTTTAAAGCGATAACAATTAAGCAAACGATGTTAACTGGTTTGGCGATCTTTCCAAACACTTTGAATGGATTCTTATCAGCGTTTCTACCTTTTGCTCCAAAACCTAAACCAATGATTGGAAGTGGTAAGCAAAGTAATGAAATGATAAACGCGACTAAATATTTAACCCAGTCTTGTGAACCGTAGATGAATGAAACACCTGCGGCAGCGCTTAATGAAATGGCTGCGAAAATAAATGCAATTAAAGCGGCTCTATTTCCAGAGACATTCTTACCACCAAACTTATCAGCAACCATAGATGATTTTTCTTCAACATCAGCAACTGTCTTGCTGGCCTTAGATTCTTCGGCTGGTTGTTCTTCAACTTTTTCGAGTTCTTTTTCTTCCATAAATAAAATCTCCTTTACAAAATTATTTTACATCTCTTTTCTTAAAAATAAATAATCCAAGAATAAAGAATATCGAAGCATACACCAAGTTAGAGACGATATTACCTATTAACGATAAGTCGTCGATGACTAAAATAAAACTTTCTCCATTTAGTTCAGCAACATTTCCGCATGGAGCGAATAATGGATCAACAAATTTTAAGATATTGATGACTGTTTTAAATTCATTTTCTGGTTCTCCTCCTAAGGTTAAAGTAGAAGCAATCATTGCGACAAAATAGAAGAAGAATAAGACAACTATCACAACTGGAATAGCCCCACCTATTTGTCTAAATAGTGTTGAGAAGAAAACTGTAAAACTAACAATAAACAAATAGCTTATAAATGTTGTTAACACTAGTCTCCATAGATAAGTTGGAGTGAAACTTCCAAAGGAAGTAAACCCACTTCCATATGGATTGAATCCTCCATAAATTGAACCAATGGCAGTGCATAAACCAACATAGATAGATAAAAGCGCTAATGAGAAGATTAATCCAAATAAATATAAAGAGACATATATTTTAAATTTAGAATAACCTGCGATTATCTTATTTCTAATTGTGCCTTGGCTAAATTCAAGAACAGTAAATGTAATTAAATTAACTGGAATAGCGATTCCAAAGTTTGCGACTGGAGAAAGTGAATTAGTTAACATCGTTTCACCAGTGAGTAAACGATGACTACTTCCAAGAGTGCCATTAACGATTAATTCAATTCCTAATAAAATCAAAGAAATTAGAATGGCTAAACCAATTCCAATAAATAAAGTGATTCTAAAAGATAAATCTTTTCTAAGTTTAAAGAAGAATGCATTAAATAGCTTAGCCATATTAATTGCCTCCTTTCATTAAATTTAGATAATAGTCTTCAACACTTTCATCAATTGAGTTAAGTGAGATAACTTCGATTTTAGATTTATCAAGAGCTAAGACGAGTTTACTAATAGGAATTAAATCAAAGATTTGAATATCTCCATTTGGGTAGATTTTATAATCTTTAATTTTCATCTTAATGAAGACATCTTCAATTTTTGAAGAATCATTCACTCTAATTACGATGGATTTACGACCTTTATTTTGTAAATCTTCCGCGCTTATTTCCTCTAGAAGTTTTCCATGAGAAATAAAGCCATAGACATTCGCAATTTTTTCAAGTTCAGAAAGAATGTGGGAGGAGATGAGAATTGTTAATCCTTCCTTAGAAGATAATTCAATAAGTAGTTCTCTAAGTTCGGCGATTCCTTCTGGATCTAGACCATTCATTGGTTCATCAAGAAGAAGGATTTTAGGATTATTGATTAAGGCTAAGGCGATGCCTAGTCTTTGTCTCATTCCTAAAGAGAAGTTTCTCACTTTCTTTCCTTCATTTTTTTCTAGATGGACTTTCATGAGTAATTCTTCTCTTTGCTTTTTAGTGAGTTTAATACCAAGATATTTTTCTTGATAGATGATGTTATCAATAGCAGTCATTGAAGGCACTAAAGAGACAGTTTCGACAATCGCGGAAACATTCGCTCTTTTTTTATAGATTTCTTTATTTTTGTTAGAAACACCAAAAAGTGAATATGTTCCTGAAGTAGGTTCAGCTAAACCAGTAAGAAGTCTCATAATGGTTGTTTTACCTGAACCATTTTCTCCTACGAATCCATAAATGGATCCTTCAGGAATATGCATATTTACATGGTCAACAACATTAACATCACCATATCTTTTAGTGAGTTCATTAGTTTCAATTAAATACATAGATTTTCCCCTATTCATACAAAATTATATATTTTGATGATTTCTAGTCAATTAAATAAAAATTGTTTATTATATAGGCATGAAAAATAAATATTCAATTGTTTTAAGCGCACTTCTTGTCTTCTCCGCTCCGGTATTTGTGAGTGGATGCGGTCTACTTGATAGACTTCAAAATGTTTTAACAAACTCTTCATATAAACTTAACTACACATCTAAAACTGTTGTTGCTGGTGAAGAATTCACCATTTATCTATATCCAAAAGATTCCACTAGTGAAGAAGATAAATACGATAATGTCACTAGATATATTCCTGGTTCAACAATAACAAGCACTGATCCAAATGTTGCAAGTGTCACAAATGCTGGTTTGGTCACTCCTTTAAATGTTGGAGAATGTGATATTGTCTATGACATTGCTGGAACTGGTTCAATGGTCCTTAAATGCCATGTTAAAGTTGTTCAAAAAGAACTTAGATCAATTTCAGTTATCAAAATGAAAACGAAATATGCAGTTAACAAAGACTTTGTCTTTAGAGGAACTGTATATGCGAAATATCAAACCGGATATGAAGAACCAATAGTGCCTACAGTTGATTCAACTCAAGTTGACACCACTACACTAGGTAACTATAACATCACCATTTCATATTCTCTAAATGGAGTTACTAAGTCTTTAACCAAACAAATTCAAATTGTTACTGAAGAAGAAGCAAATGAAAAAGTTAAATTGGAAGCAAGTGTGACTGATTTAAATAGAAATGAATTTGGGATGCACAATACTGGATTACCTACTAAAGGCACTCCTAAGATGCTTATTATTCCTATTAAGTTCACTAATAGTGATACATATATTTCTAACTACGCGAATGTTAAGGAAGATATTAATAGTGTCTTCTTTGGTGAAGGTACTTCAAATGGATACTATAGTGTTAAATCCTATTACTATCTTGAATCACTAGGTCTACTTAATATCACTGGTAAGGTTAGTGACTGGTATGTTTCAGGTAAGTCATCTTATGATGCCTACACTCAATCACTCCAAATCTGTAAAGACGCTGTTGAATGGTATTTCACCTCTAATCCAACTGAAAATAGACAAGATTATGACTATGATCACGATGGATTCCTTGATGGAGTGTGCTTTGTTTATGGTTCATTAGATAGATCCACTGGCTCACTAGGTACAGAAGGTCAAAATATGTGGGCGTCAGTTATTGCCTCCAGTTCACTAACTCCTAACACATCTAAACCAGGTATGGGTAGGCATATGTGGGTTTCTTATGATTTCCTCTATCAAAGTAATGAAAAAGCTTTAGAAAGAACAGGAAAGAGCAACTATAGTGAACCTGCTCATAGCGGAAATGGCCACATCCCTGTTAATCTACATACCTCCACATTCATTCATGAATCTGGACATATGCTTGGTTTAAATGACTATTATTCATACTCAACCTCGCAAAAGTTCGCGGGTGGCTACACCATGCAAGATGAATCAAGTGTATCTCATGAATCATATTCAAGAATGCTATATAACTGGGCAGATCCATATATTCCAGATGACACAATTACACTTGATATCAACGATTTAGAATCTTCGAATGATTGTATCATTCTTTCTCCTCATTGGAACGATTATGATTCACCATTTGATGAATATATCCTCATTGATTTATATACACCATATGGACTAAATAAATTCCGTGCGATTGATTATCCTGTTGTTAGAGGAAGCGGAGGCTCCCCTGATGATATCGCTGAAGTTGGTATTAGAATTTGGCACGTTGATGCTAGAGTTTCATCAATCACTTCACCAACTGTTCATAGTGAACCTCATTCAAACGCAAAGCTAAATAACATCGCTCAAATTACAGAGAATAGTCCAAATCAATATGGATATGGATTAGCTGAATACGATCAATATGTGGAATTATTCCAGATTCGTAATGATACCTCTTATACATTTAGTGAAAGTAATTCCATTCGTAAGAATCATTTCTTTAAGATAGGTGACACCTTCACGATGGAAAAATTCAAGAATCAATTCGTTAATGTTGGTAAACTTGATAGCGGAATTGATCTTGGCTGGGAAGTTAGTGTTGATAACATCTTCAAAACTCTTGAAGGTTACACCGCAACACTTACATTAACAAAGAAATAAAAGAAAAAGACGCACCAAACGATGCGTCTTTATTTTTATCTGGCGGAAGATTAGAGATTCGAACTCTAGCGGGGCTTGCACCCCCTAACGGTTTTCAAGACCATCCCCTTCAACCACTTGGGTAATCTTCCAATATTTCTGGTGGACCAACCAGGATTCGAACCTGGAACCGATCGGTTATGGGCCGAGAGCTCTAACCGTTGAGCTATTGGTCCGGCGCTTAAATATATTATATTAAATCACTCCGAGATTAAAGAACTTTTTCACTTTATTATCAAGATTATATATGCGCGCAAAGAAAAAGCACCGAGCGGTGCCTAATCTAATTATTGATAGCAGTAATAATAAACTGTTATTTTGTTGATTGTGATATTTTTATTTCCAGTGGTATAGGAAGTTTCGTAAACGTCAAACTGAGTGTGGTCGGTTGCAGAATCATATTTAAAAGTTACTTCACTACTATTTCTATCATTAGTGATATAAATATTTTTAACAGAACTATCTGTGTCAATGTATGTGCCAGTAAAGTTAACTTTTGAAAAACCATTACCCACATTATCTAAAGTTCCAAAGAAATTAAATCCCCAGAAATAATCAGAAGTTACAGAAAAAATAGAACTACCACCAACAGTTATTGTCCTCACCTGATCGTTACTAACTCTACAAACAATGTCGTAGTCGTGTGTCTTATCATAAAATGGTTTAGCTGAAAGATAGAAATCAGCCTGATAGTCTGAAATATCAGTCAATTCAGGAACGACGTTATCAGCAGTGAATTCAATTGTTAGTTCACTACCAGCATTTCCTCGAGTAGATGTTAATAATTGATTATTTGTGCCGACAATAGCGCCAACGGTCAAACAAGCAACACCTAAAGTAACAGCAGATATAATCGCAATTTTCTTATTCATACTAATCCCCCTAAGATTATGTTTCTATTATAGGAAAATATTTTAATAAATACTATGAAAATAACTAATAACTGGTGTTATAATAAAATCAACCGAAAGGAAAGAGGGAATCATTTAAAAATGGCAAATTTAGACGAAAAAATTTGTATTATCGGCGGAGGCCCAGCTGGTCTTTCTGCTGCAATGTATCTTGAGAAAAAAGGATACAAAAACTATGTCATCTACGAAAAACTTAATAAAGTAGGTGGCAAATGCTATTCACCATTAATCAAAGTTAAACATAATGGTGTTGAAGAAGAAAAATCATTCGAAACAGGCGCGATTATGGGTGCTATTACCTATCACGCTGTTAGTGAAATGGAAGAATTCGGTGGTTACTATCATAAAGGTCCAGACTTCAAACCTGGTGAACCAAATATGAGAAGAGAATTCCGTAAGACCACTGGTGAAGTTGATCATCCATTTGAACCAAAAGTCAATTTCTCATTCAAGAAACTTAGCGGTTTACTTAAGCTCAAAAAACAAATGAAGAAGCTTAATAAACTCATGCAAACAAAATATGTGGGTTATGACTGCTATGGACACCTTGGTATCGCTAAAGGTGAATACTATGGTATCTCTAAAGGTGTTGATGGATACTGCGGAGCAACCAAAGAAAATTCATTCCCAAATTATATTAAGGGTACAAACCCAAATCTAAAAGATTTAGCGCTTCCATTCGCTGAATTCTGTAAGATCAATGGTGTTGAAGAAGTTCAAAGAATTTGGATCGCACCATTCACATCATTTGGCTACGGCTTCTTTGATGAAATTCCAGCCGCGCTTGTCATGAAATATCTTGACGTCACCACTGCACTTGAATTCGTTAATATGAAGCTTTGGACATGGCAAGATGGTACTCAACAAATCTATGAACACGTCAATAAGAAACTAATGCATCCAGCTATCTTAGAAACAGAAGTTGTGAAAGTTGAACGTCCAGATGGTAAAGTCATCGTTACTGTTAAAGGTAAAGACGGAAAACAAAAGAAAGAAGAATTCGATAAACTCATCGTTACTACACCTCTTGATTACTTCGCAAAATACGCTGATGCTACCAAAGAAGAAGCAGAATTATTCTCTAAGATCATCCACGAAAGATACTGCGATTATATCGCAACATTTGAAGAAGGTAAGAGCCCAGTCATCTCTGGTTATCTAGTGGAAAACATGGTGCCAGAAAAACTTGGACACGCGATGGTCTATTACAATAGATGGCAATATCTTGAAAACGATTGTCCATGCACAGTCTACGCACTCGCAAATCACACTGGTACACCAGATGTTGATTATGATGTTGTGATGAAGACAATGGATGAAGATATGAAGAAAGTCGGCTTCCCAATTAAAGAGAAGTTATACGCTCAAGAAGTCTATTATTGTCCACACGTTTCAAGCAAAGATTACGCTGATGGTTGGTATGATAAACTTGAAGCACTTCAAGGTAACAAGAATACCTTCTACGCCGGTGAAATTATCTCATTTGGTGATATGGAAGATACATGTGCTGCAAGTAAAGATCTTATCAATAGATTCTTCTAATCAATCCACATCAAAAAAACAGGGCGTTGCCCTGTTTTTCATTTGGGATTTATTCTACATTTTTTAGCAAGTATAGAATAGTTTTATTTCGTGAATTCTAATGTTTCTAACATTCTCATCGGCTTCTTCAAAATAATTGTTATCAGTGTAACAAGTGACATAATCAATATCATATTCTGAATCATATCTAAAAAAGCTTCTAGCCGCTAATACTTCTCGATTAAAAACATATTCTCCACTTTTTTCTTCGTTAGCGAATGAATATGTGTAACTATAACTAACTTTTGTGAAACTATCATTTATGTGAAGTAGCTCTGCAACACCTTCAACATACCACTGTTTGGAATTGTTGTTTGTAGTAACGGTAAATAAATCTGTTCCGCCGATATGAAATGAGGTTGTGCCTTCATAAATACAAAGCGCACTTAAGCCTTTAATTTCAAAATCTAAATCAGTGTCAAAAGCACATTTTGTAGCTACATCGAAATGAACATTATCAGAATCGTTGCCTTCAATGTTAGTAACTGTGCTTGCATCAATTAAAATATATTTTTCAAGGCTGCTTTCTGCATTAACGAGTAATTTATTACCATCTAATGTTAATGCTCCAATAGCCACGCCTAATCCAAGTAGAGTTGCTAAGGAGATACTTAATATTTTCTTGTCCATCTATTATCCCTCCTTAAAGGAGAATTAGTGTAGTTCTATTCACTAGCTTATTCAACCTCTTTCATTAAGAAAGCGTTTACAAAAAAATAGCGATAAGATGCATAGATTTTAAAAATTTACCTCTCAAGGATTGAGAAAGAATAAATGTAAGGGGTTTCAAGTTTACTTGACTATGTTCATTTATGTCATTACTATTTAAATTGTAAGGACGGGCACTTATCATGAATAAAAAATTATTTATTTTTGCTCTTTTGCCTACTCTCCTTCTTGGTGGATGCGTCACTAATAATGGAAAAGACAATCCTCCTGAACCAACTCCTGTTGATCCTGGTGACAACCCATCTAGCGAAGAGGGTGATAAATATGATGCCTGGTGCAATACCTTCTCAAAACCTAATCACTTATATTTCCACTATAACCGTGGAGATAAAAAAGGTTATGAGAATTTTTGTTTATGGCTATGGCAATACGCTCCTCAAGATTTAGAGGGTGCGTTATGGGCATTTTCAGGAAATCCTCAAGTTTCCACTAAACTTAGACTAAAACCAATGTCTACCTCATGGATGACATTTGAAGATGTTGGTAAAGGAAATGAAGGTAGCGGCGTATATTCCGATAATTATGGAGTTATCGCTGATGTCGATTTATATAAAGCTGGTCTAGTAGGTGGAAAAAGTGGAATGTCCACTACTTATGAAGGTGCTAAAGAACTTGGATTCTTAATGGTTAAACAATCCTCAATGGATGGAAGCACCAACTGGACAAGTGATGGTGGCCGTGAAAACTATATTAGTAATTTTAATCTTGATAGCAACTGGAGAGCTGTAACTGGTGGTAAAGCTGTGCACGTCTTTGCTACTACCGGTTCATTAGATCAAACTAAATATTTCGCAGGAAGTGGTATACCAACTGCGAGAGTTAATCCAATTGAACAAGATTCAACTGGAAAATATTCCTCTTCAACTGATTCACATTATCCTGATTCATATAAAGTTCCAGGAACAAGTGATTCATTTAAAGATTTAGGAGTCGGATATCAAATCTTTGTCGCTAGCTTTAGAGATTCTAATGGCGATGGCTTAGGTGATCTTAGAGGTGTTATTGATTCATTAGATTATTTATCTGACTTAGGAGTGGAAGTCCTATGGCTCACTCCAATTCAAAAATCTGATTCTTATCATGCCTATGATATTTCTGACTATTACGCAGTTGATAAGAAATTCGGAACAATTGAAGATTATCGTGAACTTATTTATAAAGCCCATAAGAAAGGTATGAAAGTTATTATGGACTTAGTCCTTAACCATACCTCTAAAGGCAATGTCTGGTTCACTAATTCTCAATGGGGTGTTAATGAAGATGGAACTAAGAATGAATGGAGAGACGTCTATTCATGGAAGTATAAAGATGACCCAATTGAGAAATATATCAATGGTAGTTATCAAACAATTACCGTTGAACAAGATGCATTAAGCGATAACCCATCTTGGTATAGAGATGGTGAATCAAATTACTATTACTATGGTAAATTTGGAAGCGGAATGCCTGAAATTAACTATCAAAACGCTAAAACACGTCAACTTGTCATCGATATGGCGAAATATTGGATGAGCTTTGGTCTTGATGGCTTTAGACTTGATGCTGTTAAGCACATCTTTATGAGAGATGAATGTTATGAACCTGCTCATGATGACTATCCAGGCGATATCGTCATCACTGATACAGGCACAAAACGAGCTTATGATGATGAAAAAGGTGAATATATTCCAAAAGATTTCGACTATTCATCTAACCTAACGAAAAATGTTACTTGGTGGAAAGATTTCTCTAACGCCTTAAAAGCAGATTATCCAAACTGCTTCTTAGTTGGTGAAAACTTTGATGGTTGGGGTAAACAAACCGCTGCATACTACCAAGGTTTAGATTCTCAATTCTCCTTCTCCCACTACTATCATATTCCAGCATACTTATATGCTAGTTCTGGAGGAGCATCTACATTTGCTAGTAAACAAGCTAGTGAATCATTTGATGTATATTCAACATCTAATTATGTCGAACTAGATGGAAAATCTATGAGTGTCCCTGGAGGTCATAGACCTGACTTCATCGATGGTGCATTCACCTCTAACCACGACGTTATGAGAGCAATTAACCAAGTTAACTTCTCATCTGGTACCGTCGATGGCACTACTCCATCAACGAAGATTGATGGAAGCGGAGATCAAATTAACCGCGCTAAAATCCATGCTGCAGTTACCTTACTTAATAGAGGTATATCATGGATTTATTATGGTGATGAACTTGGTATGTCATCAAATACTGATCAACATATCGCTAAATACGGAAGCGAGAACTGTGAAGATATTTGGTATCGTCAACCATTCCTATGGTCAAATACTGCACTTAGACCAAACTATAAATCTGGTCAATATACCTTTGAGCTTGATGAATATAATAAACTCCTTCCTAATATGGAAGAGCAAGCTTCAATGGATAATTCAATGCTTAATTTCTATAAGCAAGTAATTGAAGTGAAGAAGATGTATCCAAAAGATGCAAGAATCACATATCATCCAACAAGTGGTAATCATGTCATGGTTATTCGTGTTGATGATGCTTCATATAATCCAAAATTAGTGATTTACATTAACACTGGTACTTCTAATAGTAGCTACACTATGAACCCAGACTATATTGCTGGTGCAAATCTAACATTTAAGAAATCTATTAATGGAGGCCCATCTGATAAGGATGGAGATATTGGTTCAACTAAATTTGGTATCTCTGTCTTTGGGCTTAATAATTAGGAGGAAAAACTTATGAATAAGAAAATAATGTTATTTCTCCCACTAGCAGCAATGATCCTTTCAGGCTGTGTAATGTATAACGGCCGAGACATGGTTAATCCAAATGATCCAACACCTACACCAGAACCATCTCCAGAGCCAACTCCAACTCCAGAGCCACCAGTACCACCAACACCAGTAACAGGTAAAGTCACAACTTATCTTGTTTTAGGTGAATATGGTAGATATCGTGGAAATCCTGGTACAGCAGTTGAAAAATTATATCTAGAAAATACGTTAACCTATGAGGCTGATGTCGGTACAGATTTACCAAAAGCTGATGAAATCAGCTCCACTGCTGGTTCAACATTTGAATATTGGCAGTCTTACGAAGGAACTGGAGCGACTAAACGCTATAACTCAGTTCCAGCTGTTGATGGCATGATTTTATATGCTAAATTCTCAGGCGGAAATGGATCAGGAGGCGGAGTCGATCCAACTCCAACACCAGATGATGGAATGCCAAAATCTGGTTTCGGTTTCTATTTCACTGATTCTAGTTATGTTGCTGCAACCTTATTAGAAGAAAAAGATGCGCAAGGAAGGACTCAGTATAAGATTACTAACTATCCATTTAAGACTGGTGATAGATTTGTCTTATACGATTTCCAAAATAAAGCAGGTTGGACCGAAGACTTAGATCCATATTCATTTGGTGGCACTCACGCTGCGTCAGTCTACTGGCAAAAATACGTCGAAAAGACCGCTTCAACGTATGTTGTAAAAGCTGATTTTACTGCAGACGTATATCTTAAAATGCAGTTTGAAGATAATCTTATCTATTTCCAAAGAACTGACTCTAATCCACCAATTGATGGCGGAGACGTAGCCCCAGAAACTGGATTCGGTCTCATCTTTGATAATGGTGATAAGATTGTAGGAGTTAAACAATCTGAACAAGACCCTGAAGGTCGTGAACAATATCTTATTTCTGGACAAGATTTCGCTGTTGGACAGAAGTTTAAAATTTATGACTTCGAATATTCTTCTGGATGGGTTGAAAATCTTGATGGATGGTCATTTGGAGGAACAAGTGACACTGACACAAAATGGATGTCTTATCTAGATAAAGGAAGCGATTATTACACTGTTAAAGTAAACTTCAATGTCGACATATACATTAAATTAAAATATGAAGATAATAAGATTTACTTTGGCTTAAATAGCACACCAATTCCTGAAGATATTTCTAATGAAATTGTCGTCTATTTTGCAGGTGTAAATGGATGGGGAGATATGAAAGAAGTCCATATTGGACTTACTGAAGCTGATTTAGGCATTGCAACACTAACAAGTGGAGAGGAAGCTACAAAGGGTCAATACCGTAGAGCAATAACATCCTCTACTTCTACTAGTGAGCTTCATATGTACTTTGTAAATACATCTAATCAATACCGCCATCCAGTTAATAACGGTGACCATAACGAAGGTAATTATGATGAGATGAGTTCTACTGTTTATTTAGGCGGTGTCACCTCATTACAACCAGGTCATGAATACGTTATTACTTGGACTGCTTGGGCACACAATTCTGACGATTGGTCTCATGCTTGGTACACTTATACATTCGCTCAAATTTCATAAGACTACATCGATACAAAATGGGTTCTGTTTTGAACCCATTTTTTTATTGAACTATTTTTTATATATTAATTTCATTAAATAATATTTAACAAAGCGACACGACGCGCGTATAATGTAGGTATGTAAGCGCATTCATTGTGAAGCGCTCCCTAGGGGGATAAAATATGAAAAATAAAAAATTATTTACTGGCGGGCTGATTTTGTCGTTATCGGCGTTTTTAGCTTTAGGCGCAGCACTCAGTGCAAACGTAAAAGACATTATCAAAGCTGATGCTTGGAGTGGATCAGAATGTGGCACAACTTGGTACATCATCGGTACTATCAATGGACAAAACTGGGACACTTGGAACAAGTTAGAACTCAGTGATGATGGAACAAGATACGAATACACATTCACTGATGCGTCTACTGTGAAGTTCAAACTAAAAAATGTTAATAGTTGGGATGGTGGCATCGAACTAAATGCAGGATATGGGGCCGATTTAGACTGGAGCGGAAAGGGTTGGACAACCTATACCCAGGCAGGTACCGGCAACAACTTTGAAACAAGAGCCGCTGGCACCTACACCGTTTATTTTGATAAAAATATTACATCATACAACAATGGTATATGGGCGTTTGGTATCGAAAAACCGGCAACATATAAGTATTCAATTAACGGTGGAACAGCTGTCCAAATGGTTAGAAATTCTGGATCAGCAACCGAATACACAACTTCATCCTCAATTTCACTATCAAAGGGTGATTATCTAACATTTTTGAAAGATGATGCCTCATATGTTGTCGATGCAAAAGATGATGATCAATTAACAAAGGTATACAAGAATTCATCCAATCAACTTGTTGCAGCTGAAGATTTCGATGAATATATTTACCTCGATACAATTGCTAATAAACTATGGGCTGGCCAATTCACCCCAGAAAAATATTACGTAATTGGTGATTTCAATGGTTGGAATGCAAAGACTGGTGTCGAAGGTGTTGCTACTGGAGATGGAGCTTACAAGGCTGAATCAGTCACAGTAACAGCAGGACAAAAATTACAATTTGTTAAAACCCCGACATCAGGAAACGCTTTAACCTACTATCATCCAGATGCAACAAAAATTCATACCTCAACAGAGGTTGCAACTGAGGTTGTAGGCGATGACCTTGTGTTAACAAATGCTGGCACATATGACGTCTACTATAACCCGACAAGTGGATGGTATAGTGTTGAAAATCCAAGTTGGACTCTTCCATATACAATTCAAGTTGGATCAACAACATATCCACTAACATTAAATACTGGTACAGAATACCAAACTGCATTACTTAATTTGACTTCTGGTCAATCCGTTACTGTTTTAAAAAATGGTGTTGCTGATACTACATTTAATAGAAAAGCTATCGGTAACAATAACGTTGATGCAAGTGGAAATGTAATCGCAACCGTTTCACAAGCAAGAATCTACATTGATATCAACGCAAAAACATTATTTGTTGGTGGCATGGAAGTTGGTGGATATCACGTATTAGTTGATAACGTATATCATAAGATGACTCAAAATCCAGATCCTCTTGATCCATCTTATAGAGAATTTTATTCATCATCTCTTAGCTTTGCTCAAAACGCTGTTGTTCGTTTAATTGATACTACAGCATCATCAGGATATGCAGTGTTATTTGACATCACTAATTACAGCGAAGCTCCTACAATCGAAGGCTCGTTTACAGTAAGTGGCGGACACATTGTTGCTTCTAAAGCTGTTCAAAGCGCAGTTTATCTAAAACTCAAATCAGGCGCTGATGAAATCTATTTCGGTGATGTTTCTGAAGATTTAGCTTTAGCTATTGAATATGCTCAAAACTTCTTAAAAGCTATCCAAGGTCAAAAAGGTGGTGTTTGTAAGCAAGATGGTACTACAGATATCACTGCACTTGATAATGCTTGGACTACCCAAAAGACAAATTATGCTGCTTTAGGTGGCGACGTTGCTGAATTAAAAGCAGCTATCCAACAACATCTTAAAGATTCACATGGTTCTTCTAATGAAGACTTGGCTGCATTTAGCGATCTCTATGATGTTGTCTTAGATAGACACGCAAAACAATTAAGTACTGGATATGACTTCCTTGGAAGAAATATCTCTGGTGCTAGATACACAGGTGCTGCACAAATCTTCAATGAAACCAACTTACCATTAATCCTTATTATTGGTGTTAGCGTACTTGCTATTACATCTGTTGGTGCAGTTGTCTACCTTAAAGTTCGTAAGCACGACTAATTAAAATTATTTTAATAGCGCTCACTATTGTGGGCGCTTTACACTATTATGAAAAATAACGTAGGAATATTATTACCAATCGCATCTCTTCCAGGTAAACATGGAATAGGTGATTTTGGTCCATCCTCTTTTAAATTCATGAAGTGGCTAAAAAAGAATAATTATAAATATTGGCAAGTACTTCCACTTAATCCACTTGGACCAGGAAACTCTCCATATATGTCCACGTGTTCTGAAGCGCTTGAAAATAGATATATTAACTTAGATGAACTCGTGGATTTAGGTTTGCTTAAAAAAGTACCTCTCCACCACTCTAAGGCTAATAAAGTAAATTATGAAGATGTTAGGCTTTTTAAAGAAAAATATCTTTTTAAAGCATTTAAGAAATTCATCAAAAAACCATTAAAAGGATACCAAAAATTTAAAAAAGATAATCCTTGGTTAAAAAAATACGCCTTATTTATTGTTTTTAGAAAAGAAACAAATTATGCCGTGTGGAATACTTGGCCAAAATGGATGCAAAACTATTTTGATGAACATAATGATATTCCAAGTGAATATAAAGAAAGATGCGAATTTGAAATATTTATGCAGTTTATTGCATTTAGGCAATATAACAAACTTAGGAAATTCGCTCATAAAAATGGGATTTTGATTATCGCTGATTGTCCATTCTATGTTGGAATTGATTCAGTTGATTGTTGGACACATAAAGATGAATTTATTATGGACGAGAATTATCATCCTACTTTAGTAAGTGGATGCCCACCTGATGCTTTTAGTGATGATGGTCAACTTTGGGGCACTCCAATATATGATTTTAAAAAGATGAAAGAAAATAACTATTCTTTCCTCGTTAATCGTATTGGATATTTAGCAAGTACATGTGATATGCTCCGCCTTGATCACTTTAGAGCATTTGATACGTATTGTGTCATTCCTAGCGAAGACACTAACGCTAGAAGAGGCAAATGGGAAATAGGTCCACGTGAAGAATTCTTTGATGCTTTATATAAGAAATATCCAAACATTAATTTAATCGCCGAAGACCTTGGTGATTTATTCCCAAGTGTCCTAGAACTTAGAGATAAATATAATCTTCCTGGAATGTACATAGTTGAATTCACTATCTTTGACATAAATGCTATGTCCACAAATAGACAAATTGTCTATCCAGGAACACATGATAATCAAACGTTATATGGTTGGCTAAAAAGTCTACCAAAAGAAAATAAAGAATTTCTTATTAAGAAGTTCAACACAAAACGGGGATTATATAAGAAAGTATTCGAATATATCGCTTCATTACCTTCTTATATGACAATATATCAACTCCAGGATTTATTGATGCTTGATGATAAAGCTCGCATCAATTATCCAGGGACAGTTGGTGATCCTAACTGGACATTCAAATTTAGGGATTTTTCCTGGATGAAGAATGTCAAATTTACAAACGAATAACATAATGTTATTCTATAGTTGCAAGAGAATCTTTTAAGAAAAGAGGAAAGCTTATGAAAAAAGTCAAAAAAGCGCTAATGACTTTGTTACCTTCCTTTTTCATTCTTGCCATGTCAGCTTGTAGTGCTGAATCTCTTTCTGAACCAATTCTTGATAGTTTAGAAGAGGATACTGCTCTTATTAGCGAAGATAATACGCACGCTAAACTTGGCGCCCCTGATGTCTCTAACAAAGTAAGAGCAGGTGACGATGAGGAGGAAGAAGATCCTGAAGTAATCGTCAATAAAGTTAAACTCCACTACTATAATGAGGCTGGAGGGAATGAAGGAAGAGCATTCTATCTTTGGTGTACAGGAGAAGATGGTGTTGAATATAATCTCGATAACGCCTCTGACATTTTTAATGTCACTGATGGCGGTAAGATGATGAACATCACCATCGATTTTACCTCACCACGATTTGCTAAATTTGCTGGCAAATCAAAAATGTATTTCATCATCAAATACAAGATGAAAAGTCCAACCGACCTTAACTGGGGTGGACAAAGCGATGATATGCAACTTGTCTACGCTGACTTCCCACCAGAAGAAGGTAGTGATGTATGTGAAGTCTGGACTATGCCAGCTGCTGGCGGAGGTATCGCTATTCTTTCTAGTGAAGCTCAAACCAGAGTTCCTGGTATTCAACTAGCAAAATTCACAGACTGGAACACTATTTCTTGTCAATTTACATCTACATCAAATAAAGCAAATTATAAACTTTATGCTTTTGATGAAACTTATTACAAAATTAAACCAAAAAGACGTGCGGAAGTTGAAAAATGGTATTTAGTTAAAGAAGGTACGCTTACTTCTACAACTGGAGGTACCACAACAATTTCACTTCCATTTAAAGCACATATTAACCTCGTTTATTCTCTTGTCACTCATGACCCATCCACTGATATTGATCCAGTGATGGCAAAACTCAATAAAACAGTCACAATTGGTTATGATAAGCTCTACGAAACCAAATATTTCCATGACCATTATGAACCAATTAATTTCTCTCAAAAGAAGGATGATGAGAGATTTGGTGTAACCTACACTCCAACTCACACAACATTTAGAGTGTGGTCACCTATCACTGCTAAGATGACTGTCATGCTATATGACATTGATACACCTAAAGAATTTGCAAAAGCAGACGAAAAAGAAGTTGCAGATTTATATGAGGGTTACCATATGCACTACCATTCTGGTGGTATTTGGGAACTCACCATTGATGGTGATTTAGCAGGTAAATACTATAACTATCAAATCGATAACGTTCTTGGTAACAATATCGTTATGGATCCATATGCTACTAGTGCAGGCGCAAATGGACTTAGAGGTTATATTTACGATAAAGAATCTACCAATCCAGAAGGTTGGAATTCTCTTCCACTTAAATGGGATGGAGAAACCGCTAAGGGACTTGATATCGATTCTCCACAAGATTTATCAATCTACGAAGTTCATGTTCAAGACTTCACAGGTGATGCATCTTGGGAAAATGCGAACGGAAAAACCACTAAACGCGGAACATATAACGCTTTCGTTGAAAGTGGCGCACATGTTGCAGGAACAACTGTCTCCGCTGGATACGATCACTTAGATGAACTTGGTGTTAAAGCCGTTCAATTAGTGCCAGTATTTGATCATGATAATGATGAAACAACTGCTGAAACTACTGACGGACTTAAATATAACTGGGGTTATAACCCACTTAACTACAACGTGGTTGAAGGTGGCTATTCTAGCGATATCCATGATGGTGCAGCTAGAGTTAGAGAATTTAAGAATCTTGTTTTAGAGATGTCTAAGACAGAAGTTCACACAAGAGTAATTATGGACGTTGTCTATAACCATGTTAGCTCTGCGACTGGTAGTAACTTCCATGCTCTTATGCCAAGATACTATTTCCGTTATGCTGGTAAAGACTACTATAACGAAAAAGGTGAAAAGTATCAGAGCGCAGGTGAACTTTGGGATGGTTCTGGTTGCCATAACGAAGTCGCAACTGAACGCCCAATGATGAGAAAATTCATTGTTGACTCACTTTGCATGTGGGCAACTGATTATAAGATTAAAGGTTTCCGTTTTGACCTTATGGGTCTTATTGACTTCAAGACACTTGTGAAAGCTAAAGAAGCCCTTCACGATATCGATCCAGACATTTATATGTATGGAGAAGGTTGGGCACTTGGCTATCATGGTGAAGGAAGTGACCAATGGAAAGCCGAGCATCCAGGAGCAGAAGATCCACATAACTTTGGTGGATTCACCTGGCAAGTTTATAACGAATGTAATAATTACAAAACTAGTGGCGTATATCTAGGCGGATTTAATGACGCCTTTAGAGACGCGATGAGAGGAACTAACGGGGACAAAGGTGGAGATGGTAAAACATATCCAAATAAAGGATTCCTCCAACTTGGTTCCTGGAAGGAAAGTAATGGAACTTGGTACACCGATTTTGCAATGCTTGATAAGATTGCTAAGGGTGCTTGGGGAATTAACACAAACGGTATGCATACCAAAGGTATGTATTTCCCAGAACAAACAGTTAACTATGTTAGCTGTCACGATAACTGGACAGTTAGAGATCAACTTTTCCAAACTCTTCCATATTATGAAGATGAGCATGGTAAAGTACATCACGCATCTGCAGAACGCATTTTAAGAGGTTCACTTGCAGCACATGCAATGGTCATGTCTGCTAATACACCTGCCTTTATGCTTGGTGGAGAAGAATTCCTTAGAACAAAAGAATTCACAAAAGACTTATATCCAACTGAGGATAAGATTCCATCTTATGTTACAGCAGATAGCTGGACTGAGCTTTGGGGACATAGAATTTCCCATAACTCATATAACGCTCCTGCTAATGTTAATACATTTAAATGGACCAATAAGATTTCGGTTAATATTGATGGTGAAGTTTTAACAAATGACGAATTCCATTATAACGAGGCATTTAGATCACTTGTTAGAATGCACGCTGAAACGATTAAGAAGAGAGGAACAACTCAAGAAAACGAGACTTTCCTTGCTGAATCTTATGTTAGCCCAGGAAATACTAGAACCCTCACCAATGGTATCTATTTCTCCAAGACTGATGATGACTGGGCAAATACAATTGGATTCCAAATCAATGAAACATTCATCTATCTTTGTGGCGGTAATATCGGCACTGAAGATTTAATTAAATCCGAAGTTAATGAAGCTTGGAAGAAGTTTGATTATGGAAATTACACTCTTTCCTCTAGCGGAATTAAATTTGGCGTACAACAATCAAGCGCGGTCTTTGACCGACATGGACATTAGGAGGTAGATAAAATGAAGAAACAATTCTATTTATTAACTCTATTGTTCCCACTTCTAGCAGGATGTGCGACTTCATATACTTATGAACCTAGAATCCCATATCCAGAAGAAGATGACGCTGATCAGCCTTCAGAGGATGATCCAGGTGAAGAACTTCCAATGACTGTTTATTTCTACCTTGATTATTCTCATTCGGATGATCCAACAAACGATATTAAAAATCCAGATGGATCTACAACAGTCGTTCCTGAATACATCTATAAGTTGTCTTGGACTATGCTTAAACCTTTAGGTTCTTGCCCAACTGAAGCACTTTTAGATGATTCAAAAGCCGCAGATCCTTTATACCCACATTTCTTAGGATATAGCCAATATCCAACATGTATTGATACATCTAAACTTTGGGACTTTGAAACAGATTATTTCCAAAGCAATGTTCTCAATTTATATGGCATTTGGGTGGCATAAGGAGGTAAAGCAATGAAGAAAGCATTAAAACCATTATTACTTGTGCCAGTACTATTACTCGCTACCGCGTGTAACTTTAAATATGTATATAACATTAAAGGTGTCACTGGTGGCGATACTGGAGGAGATATCTGGGAAGATGATTCAGGTATCGATGATTCTGGTACATATAACATTAAAATTTGGGTCGACCAAAGTATCGAACAACTCACTTCATCTCAAGTCGCAAGCTTTGTTTCGGCTTATGGCGGAAAATACACCATCAATTTAAACATTGAACCTATGACTGAAAGTAATGCTGCAACAAGCATGATTCAAGACGTTCAAGATGGTGCAGATATCTTCTGCTTTGCTCAAGACCAACTTGCACGTTTAAAAGTTGCTGGTGCAATTACTAAACTAACTGGTTCACTAGGTAACTATATTAGAAATAAGAATAGTGATGATTCTATTAAAGCTGGATCAATTGGTAGCGGACTATATGCTTTCCCTACCACTAGCGATAACGGATACTTCCTATACTATAATAAGCAATATGTTAATGACGCTGCTGCTAAAAATATGACAACATTACTTGCATCACTCAAAGCAGCAGGTAAAAAACTCAATTTCTCTGCTAGAGCCGATGGCTTCTATGCTGCAAGCTATTTTATTGGAATGGGTTGTCATTCAAATTGGACAATTAATGAAGAAAGTGGAAAATTCACTAAATTTGATGATAACTACAATTCTGAAGAAGGATTTATTGCTGCTAAAGGCATTAAAGAAATCGCTGATGATAGCATCGTTGCAACAAGAAGTATTTGGACAAGTGAAGCTGGCGCTATTGTCTCAGGTATCTGGGAATATGCTGGTTTAGCAGAAAAATGGGGAACAAATCTAGGATGTGCTGAACTTCCAACATTTACTGTTGATGGAGTTGACCACCACTTAGGTAGCCTTGATGGATATAAATTCATAGGCGTTAAACCACAAGTTGATTCTAAGAAGGCTTCTGTGTGTCGTAAACTCGCTCAATTTTTAACAAATAATGCCTGTCAAACCGAAAGATTTAATCTTTTCGGTTGGGGCCCAACTCACCTTGAGACTTCTGCTAGACCTGATGTTATTGCTCATCCAGGTTTATCAGCATTAAAAGCTCAACACGCTTACGCTGCTCAACAAGGACAATGCCCAGGCGCATGGTTCTCAACTTTAATGGCAGCGGCTACTGCAATTAAGACATCATCTACAGACTCTGATATTAGAAGTATTCTCGCTGCATATGAAGCAGGATTACCAGCCTGCTTAAGCGATGATTAGAAAGGAGGTAATTATGGAAAAAGAAAATAATACTCCAACTAATCAATCTAAAGAAGAACTTAAGATTAACTGCTTAAGTGCTTTAAACGAGGAACTTTCTAACTTAATTAGTAAAGAAGAAGAACTTCAATTAGAAAAATCTACTTTAATTAAAGAAAAGCAAGATAGATATAATTCCATCACTAATGAACTTTCCACTAGAGAAAGTGATTTAGATAAAGCATTCTTTAATGATGAAATTTCTAAGGAAGAATATCTTAAGGCTGATCAAGAACTTTCAAAAGCAAGAGAGTCTAGTGAGATTAAAACACTCACAAAAGACTTACTTACGCTAAAGAAAGAATATTATTATTCAGTTAAGAAATGTCATGAAACCAAGATCAAGATTCTTAAAAATGAAAAGAAACTAATTAAGTTAAATGCTTCACTTCTTAGAAGAAACGATCATGAAACTTATAAAGCACAAAAAGGTTCAGTTAAAGAAGCCTTACTTTCTAACGAAAAACAAATTGAATCTGAAAAGAAAGAAGTTAAAACTACTGAAAGTGCAATTTATTTAACTCTTTCTAAAGGTGAACAATTCGTATTCAAGTTTAAAAACTTCTTTAAAGCTATCCCAGGAAAATTTGAAGGTTTAGGAATAGCAATTTCTAAACTTGTCTTAAAAATTGTCTTTGGAATTGGTCATTTCTTTAAAGAACTTGGCTTAACATTTGTTCATGGCGATTGGAAAACTAAAGTTTCCTATTTCATTATGGGATTTGGTAGTATCGCTAGAGGACAATGGCTTAGAGGATTAGTGTTCTTTATCTTTGAAGTTGTCTTTATCCTTTACATGATTTTCTTTGGAGGACAATATCTCGGTAAACTTAATAGTTTAGGTTATTATTGGGAAGCATCCTCTATCGCTGAAGATGGCACAATCATCTATGGAGCAAACTCATTTAATATCCTTTTATATGGTGTGCTTTCACTCTTCTTTATTGCGGCGTTTATCTACACTTGGTATTTAAACATCAAGCAAAATAAGATTTCCGAACAAATCATCAAAGATGAAAAGAAACTTGAAGGCGCAAAAGATGATCTTAGAGCGATGGTTGATAAAAACTTCCATAAGACTCTACTTGCCCTACCAACTTTAGGTATTGTTATCTTTACTATCCTGCCAATCTTCTTCATGATTTTGGTTGCATTCACTAACTATGACGCAAACCACAATCCACCACTAAACTTATTTGGTTGGGTTGGTTTTGATAACTTTGGTCAATTATTTGAATGGACTAACTCAGGAGGCGCAAGCTTCTCCATGACCTTTGGTCAAATTCTCCTTTGGACACTTGTTTGGGCTTTCTTTGCAACATTCACAAACTACTTCCTTGGTATGCTTGTTGCGATGCTTATTAATAAGAAAGGTATCAAACTTAAAAAACTTTGGAGAACAATTCTTGTCTTCTCAATCGCTATTCCACAGTTTATTTCAATCCTATATGTTTCACAGATGTTCGCTAGTGATGGCATCATCAATAACATGCATATGTGGATTCAACAAAACTGGTTTGGTAATGCTGAGGCAACTCCAATTCCATTCTGGGAAAATGAATGGCTCGCTAGAATTACAGTCATCATCATTAACCTCTGGATTGGTGTTCCTTACTTAATGCTTGTCGTCACTGGTATTTTAATGAACATTCCTGCTGACTTATATGAATCCGCAAATGTCGACGGTGCTAGTGCATGGCAACAATATTCTAAGATCACCTTACCTTATATGTTATTTATTACTGGTCCATACCTACTTACCAGTTTTACTGGTAATATGAATAACTTTAACGTTATTTATCTTCTCACTGGTGGCGGACCAAAAGATATTAATATGTTTGGTAATGCAGGTAAGACAGACTTACTTATTACATGGTTATTCTCGCTTGCGATTAATGATAGCAACTATAAACTCGCTGCCGTTATCGGTATCATGGTATTTATTGTTGTTGCTGTTGTTTCTCTTGTGGTTTATAACCTCATCCCATCAACTAAAAACGAGGAGGAATTCCAATAATGGTCGAAAAACATTCAATGTCAATGTCGAAGAAGCGTACCATTGGTAATGTCTTCTCTTATATCGCACTTTCTCTCATCTCAATCATTTGGATTCTTCCATTCGTGTTCTTAGTACTCCAATCATTTAGATGTGAGTCTACAGGTGTTGTTGGTTATGTTCTCCCTCAACAATGGGGACTAGATAACTATATATTCCTATTTAGTCCAGACGCTAACTTCTTACAATGGTATTTCAATACATTTATCATTGCTTTATTTGTCTGTGTGCTACAAACTGCTATGCAATTCATGATGGCTTATGCCTTATCTAGATTTAGATTTGCGCTTCGTAAACCACTTATGAATGTCATGCTTGTTCTTGGCATGTTCCCAGGATTCTTAACAATGATCGTTTTATACCAAGTTCTTAAAACCATCGGTTTAACAGGCGATAACGCTGTTCCAGGTTTAATTCTTGTCTATGTCGCTTCTAGTGGTATGGGTTATTACGTTATCAAGGGATTCCTTGATACACTTCCAAAATCACTCGATGAAGCTGCCCTTGTTGATGGTGCGACAAGAATGCAAATCTTTGTGAAGGTTATCTTACCTTTATGTAAACCAATTCTTATTTATACCGTTCTTACTGCATTTATGGGTCCTTGGGGTGACTTCATCTTCGCTGCATGTATCGCTTTAGGTTCTCAAACCGGTATGAACGTCGCTGCTGGTCTTAACTCATGGTTAAGCGCAGCTAATATTTCATCTAACTTTACACACTTCTGCGCTGGTGGTGTGGTTGTTGCAATTCCAGTAATGGTTCTCTTCCTCTTCTTACAGAAATACTATGTTGAAGGCGTTACTGGTGGCGCAGTTAAAGGATAATAGGAGGCTAATAAAATGGCACAAGTAAAATTAACTAATGTTAAGAAAGTTTATCAAGGTGGAACTGTTGCAGTTCAAAACTTTAACCTTGATATTGCTGATAAAGAATTTATCGTATTCGTCGGGCCTTCTGGATGTGGTAAGTCCACTACTCTTAGAATGGTTGCAGGCTTAGAAGATATTTCTGGAGGTACTATTGAAATTGATGGTGAAGTCGTTAACGATCTTCAACCAAAAGATAGACACATCTCCATGGTCTTCCAAAACTACGCCCTTTATCCTCATTTAACTGTTTTTGAAAATATTGCCTTCCCTCTTAGACTCCAAAAGAATCCTAAGATGAGCCAAGATGAAATTTATGAAAGAGTTACTAGCGCGGCTCAAGTTCTTGGTATCACTCAATATTTAACTCGTAAACCAAAAGCCCTCTCTGGTGGGCAACGTCAACGTGTCGCGATTGGTCGAGCCATGGTTAAAGATTGTAAAGTATTCCTTATGGATGAACCTCTTTCTAACCTTGACACTAAGCTTCGTAACCAAATGAGAGCAGAAATTATTCTTTTAAGAAAAAGAATTAACACAACATTTATCTATGTTACCCACGACCAAACCGAAGCTATGACTCTTGGTGATCGTATCGTCTGTATGAAAGAAGGCGGATACGTAATGCAAATTGGTACACCAAGCGAATTATTCGATTGGCCAGCAAGTAAGTTCGTTGCTGAATTCGTCGGTGCGCCTATGATGAACATGGTTAAATGTGACCTTATTAAAGAAGGTAAGAAATATTTCGTTAATCCATTTGGATATAAACTTCCAGTTGATGGTGAAAAACTTGCACTTCTTAATTCACGTAATGTTGAAGCTCAACCAATCTATCTTGGTGTCCGTCCAGAACACGTTACATTAGTAAGAGAAAAGAAAGGTGCTTCTTTCCCAGTCACTATTGAAGTTAATGAAATGATGGGTAGCGAATACCACCTTCACGTTGTGACTGAAGATGGCACAAAACTTATCGTTAGAATTCCAACTATCAATTTAAGTGAAGAAGAAAGAACCAAAATGGTTTCTGGAGAAGTCATCAATATTGCCTTTGAAGGAAAAGCTATGCATTTCTTCTCTCAAGCAACTGAATATAACCTTTTAATAGATAATCAATATCTCGCTGATAAAGAACCTCTTAATAACTCTCCAGTTAAAGAAGAAGCTGAGGAAGAAATTCATCAAGAAGAATCTAGCGAAGAAGTAAAAGAGGAATAAAGTATGAAACTCGCTAAGAAAACAAAAAGAACTCTTATTTATGTTGGTATTATTGGCGGTTGTAGCGTTTTAGCTCTTACTTTATTTACTATTTCTCAATATGAGAAAGCTAAATTCAAAGCTAGTGAACAAGTTCGTTTATCTAGTGAGAGCAAAATGAAGACTTCTGGAGAAGGTAGTCCAATGCAAGTCTTCTGGACTAGCGTTAATGAAGACTTCGTCAAAATCTCCGCTCAAAATAAAGGTGCTTATATCGGTACTGCTATCCCAGCTTATGCATTATCAATTCTAACTCTTGTCTCATTTGGATTAATTCTAAAAGACGCAGAGAAGCAAAAAGAAAAAGAAGATAATGAAGTTGTAACGCAGATGTAATGATTAGTCGCTTCGGCGACTTTTCATTTTTTCTTATACTTTAGCTATTATTTAATAGATAATATCTATGATGAAAAAAGAATCTAAATTATTTATTGGTCTACTTATAGGAATAACTTTATCTTTTATTTTGTGCGGTTATTCGCTTATTAGATGCTTTGTTATAGGATACGAAGATGATTCATTTTTATCTCATATTTTAGAAATCTCTTATCTATTCATTCATTTAATTGCTTGTGGACTTCTATTTTATGTCTCTTTTAGGGCGATGAAGATGGGTTCTATCTTTATTCGTAGTATCACCATTAAAGATGATGAATCATATTCACCTCTTAGACAGGTAATTTTCGCCATTATTTCGCTTTTATGCTTAAGCGTTGCTATTTATTCAACTTTACAAACTTTCGGGCTTAATTTGTCTTTAATTAATGTCTTCTCACTTGTGATATGGCATGACTTAATGAATGCTTTCTATTTGCTCACTATTATTTTTGTAGTGATTTCTATTTATCCATTCTTTAAGAATAAGAAAGAATTTGGTGAATAAAAAAGACCGCATCGCGATCTTTTAGATAATTATTTAATAATTTTATAGTAATCTTCTCTTCTTTTTATTGGAGTTGGATTATCCATATCGGCGTATCCTAGTCCAATGGAGGCTACCCCCACCACTTCTTCTAAAATGCCCCATTTTTTAAGTAGAGCTTTTCCTTCATCCATTTCAAATATTTCTTTAGAACGGTTAATCCAGATGGAGCCTAGCCCTACTGCATAGGCAGCATTAAGCATATTGGTGGTTACTGCTGAAGCATCAAGTATTCCAAGTAATGGATCAGGAACACGTTTAGTGGCAAAGATGATAATGATAGTAGGCGCTCCATAATATGGTAGACCACCTCTAGGATTACCTCTTCCACGGTTCATAACCTCTAAAGATAATTCGTTTAATCTCATGACATCTTCTGGATTTTGCACCGCAACAATAAGTGGAGACTGTAATCCCATCGCTGTTGGAGCGTATGTTCCAGCTTCTAAAACTGCTTTAAGTTCTTCATCTTTTATTTGTGTAGATTTGAATTTTCGTATCGATCTTCGTTTTTTTAGTGTTTCTAATGTATCCATAACAATCCTTCTTATATTTGTTGTTTTATAAACTAAGATAATTTAATCGTAATAGCTGGTCGTACACCAAGATTCGCCTTTAGACTTCTAGTTTCATATAGACCGCCATTCACGTCAACTTCATAAACAAAACTGTTGTGATTAGTATAAGGTGAGCGTGTCAAATAACTTCCGCAATTTTTGTATTCGTCTTCTGTAGACCAACTAAATGCACCATTTGCTCTTGTCCAATCAGTTGTTTTACAACATCTTATTATTGTTGGCTCAGTAGAATCAGGAAAATTGTATGATGTATTTAAATAATCATAATAACTTGGCAAATATACTTTATTTTGCGTGCTTTGATGAAATTGTTCGGTGAAGTCAGCAGGTTCTGGGGCACGAGGAGTATCGACAGTTACGAGTTGAATATACGAATTATTTAAGGCAAAAGCTGAATTAAAGAATTCGTTATTAAGCCATGATCTTATATCGCTATATTCGAAATCATTATTTGGTATATAGTAACCATCAAGCAATCTATCGTATTCTGAAGTATAACAATGGTTATCTATTAAAACACTTGAAAGAAGATAATATTCATCATTATTTTTTGATAATATATTCCAAGTAATAGGCTCACATTTAAACCAATATGTTTCTCCTTCAACAATGGAATTACCATTATCGAATTTTTCCTGTGGATCATTTGGTTTAGCCGTTAATTTAGCATAATATACGTCATTATATAAATAATACCCATTAGATTCAGTGGCTGATAATTCATTTAAAGATGATAATAACGTTTCATCATTAACATTATTTTGAGGATATAATCCATAAGTAAGAGTATTACCATCTAAACTTATTTGTGGATAGTTACCATAATATAATTTTTCTAAAACGATGTCGTGATTTTGCTGTTCAAAAGCTGCGTTTTTAAATTGGGCAGTATATCTCCCTAAACCTTCGGAATCCATTGTAGCAGGTGAAATAACTTTATAAGAAGAATCAGCTGTTTCAGTTTCAATATGAGAACTATTATTGTTACATATTCTTTTTGCTGTGCAAGTTGAGTAATCACTAGACCATGTATAACTTATTTCTCCATATTCATGAGGCGCCGTTTCGATAGTGACCTCGTATGTTTGTTTCTTGAAAGCAGGATTAACAAATGTTGCAGTATATACGCCTGAACCATTACTATCACATGTCGGTGAAGAAATAACTGTATAAACCGAATTAACTGTTTCAATTTCTTTATGAGTATTATTTTCAACACACACCCTCGTAGCAGTACATATTGAAAAGTCATCCGACCATACATAAGTAGGATTGTCATATACATGTTCATGAATATTTTCTACTGGAGTTTCTCCGCATCCAGATAAAATAACGCATGAAATAGTTAAAGAAAGAAATAATTTAAAGTGCTTTTTCATAAAATGAAACCTTAATCATTCTAAAAAAATGTTACTTTAAAATGGAAAAATTAACAAGCGCTTATATAAGGTTAATAATTCACTTAATAAATGAGATCTAGATGTATAACAAAATCTGCTTTAAGGTATAATTTAAGACATAAACCATTGCACACCACTGCTATAAAATATAATAGAAGAGGTAAACCATCTTACATCAGATATTCTAGAAACAAGATCGCTTTAGCAATAAACCCAAGAACAAAGAATATAAATACAACTTGGAAATACCACACTAAACTAATGAACAAATTTTTGAAAGGAAAGAAATAAAATGAAAATAAATTTAGAAAAAGAATACGAATTATCAGATGATGTTATTGCTTTTATTGAAAGCACCATTCTTCCCACATTGGGACTCAACGAATTAAATGATGATAACATCGATGAAATTGGCGAATACGCAGCCAATATCGAAAACGAATATGTTGGAGTAAAAGGGCTTACTAAAGAAGAGAAAGAACTCTTTAAAATTGCTGTTAAGACAGTAACTGAATTAAGTCTATATGACAATTAACAAAATAAGTCGCTCTTCAATGAGCGCTTTTTTTTACCTTAGTCAACATAGTTTATTTTTATAAAAAAACGACATCCTGTATATTCTACAAAATGCCGACTTTTTGTTATTGGTAGCTGAGGGGGGATTTGAACCCTCGACACGCCGGGTATGAGCCGACTGCTCTGACCAACTGAGCTACCCAGCCAAATAAATGGTGGAGTTAATGGGGATCGAACCCACGACCTCCTGAATGCAAATCAGGCGCTCTCCCAGCTGAGCTATAACCCCTTAATGGTCGGGATGACAGGATTTGAACCTGCGACCTTCTCATCCCAAATGAGACGCGATACCAAGCTACGCTACATCCCGACAGTTATAATGGCGCGCTTGACATGAATCGAACATGCAACCCTCAGATTCGTAGTCTGATACTCTATCCAATTGAGCTACAAGCGCAAGGTTAGGTAATAACCTCTATATATTATGCTTATTTTTAAGCATTTATCAAGAGATTTCTTCGCTGGAGGTTCCGGTCAGAGTTGAACTGACGGTCATTGAGTTGCAGTCAATTGCCTTAGCCACTTGGCTACGGAACCACAGCGAGTGAAATTATATCATTACTGAATATTCTTAACAAGTAGAATATTAGTTATTATTTCGTCTCTCCTCGACGAGCTTTTCTAAGTTTCTTTTTAGTGAATTTTGCAACACCAAAATAGATAGCTAGACCAACACCTATACTAACTTCAGCAATAAGAATTACTGTAAGCCAAACAGGAATTGGAGAGGTTTTAACGTTTTCCCACATATCAAGGACAGCGAGATTGCGGTCTCCGAAGTCTCTCATAACTGCTAGATATGGGAGATCTTCTTTAGCAGGATATTGAGCACGTAACGCTCCTTCAGCAGATTCTGGATCTGCCCAGATGATAGTTTGAGATTCATCTTCAACTGTGCCTTCGAAGAAGTATGATAAGTCATATAAGACATAGTCTTCTCCTTCAACAAGGCCACTACCATCACCGATTTCACCAGTTTCTTCATCATATCTAACATCATAATATGATTGAACTAGGTTAAGGATATCATCCCCAGCTGCACCAGGAGTGTATCCAATATAATCCATATTCATCGCAGCTTTTTCAGGAATATATAAGAAATCGATAAATTCTTGAGCGATGTCAATATGTTCATTTGGTTGATTATTGCTCCATTTTGGAATACATAATCCATCAAACCAAATATTTGAAGCAGTGTTCACAGTTGGAATGGAGAATTTTAAGGTGACATTATAGTCTTCAAGCGCTGTATCAATCGCATAGACAGCATCACCACTCCAAGCGATATTTCCACCAATCATACCGGTGACCATATCGTTTTTACCAGAGTCAACTTCAAATCCAAATGAATTATTTTTCATTTCAATTAAATCAGCTTGGACTGCTCTTAAGGTATCATCATCACATCTATTAAAGATTTCATTGATGGTTTTGTTATATGTATCAGCGTCCAATTCTCCAGAATGAAGTTTTTCTTGTAGTTCAGTGATTTGACGCTTATGTTCTTCAATATGAACAACACCAATCGCGTATAAATCACGAACTGAATCTTTAATTGAAATTGAAGATTTATAATCTGGATTATATAAAACATCGTAGCTTTGGAAATCTTCGTGAATCTTTTCTTCACTCATTCCTTTTGCAGCGTAGTAGCTTGGGGAATACATAATTCCAACTGTTCCCCACATATATGGACGAGCGTATTCAGAAATAGATTCACCATTCGCAGCTTTAATATCGTTAAAGACACCTTTTAAGTATGGGGAGAGGTAGTCTTCAACGTTTTGCATTGTGATTTCTGGATTAAGTTTTTCTAGCATGCCTTCGTTAATCATCTTTTGAATCATGTAGTCACTTGGCATGATGATGTCATAATTAGCCTTACCAGTTTTTAAATCGTTGAAGAGGTTTTCGTTAGTGTCATAAGTTGAATAAACAACCTGAACATTATGACCTTTTTCCTTCATATATCTCTCGAATTGTCTTACTAGGTCATTTTCCGGATCTTCATCGTCTAGATAAATATAGTCTTCACAGTTTTTAACTGAAAGTTGAATAGTTTCACTAGCGTAATATTTATGCATTGCTTCCACTGATTCAAATCCTTCGGCTTTTGCTTCTAATGCATCAACTGGAAGAGGAAGAGACGCTGCGATAGCGGCTAAAGAAGAGATAGATAAAGTAAATAATAAAGTTCTAATTTTCATTATGCTTCCCTCCTTTTCTTGCCGTTTTTAGCGCGCATATTTTGATAGATAACTACTCCAATAACAATTAAGAGAACAGTTACAAATATTAAAGTTGTAAGGGCTCTAGTTGAACCTGGAATAGCTTTTTTATGAATAGCAGCTTGAATGTAGGTTGAAAGAGTTTCAATATCGCTATCTCCACTTAGTAAACCTGGGCCTCTTGTAAAGGCAGTGATGATAAAATCATCAAGAGATAAAGTGATAGCAAGAAGGAATCCACTAAAAATGCCTGGCATGATTTGTGGAATAATAACCTTCCAAAGTGCAACATTTGGGTTTGCACCTAAATCAAGAGCGGCTTCATATAAGTTAGGATCCATTTGTTGTAATTTTGGTTTAACTGAAAGATAGACAAATGGAAGAGAGAGGACGACGTGTCCGATAAGAAGTGTCCAGAATGAGAATAGTTTCGCTCCTCCAAAAATCTTGCTTTGCAAAAAGACAAACATAACTGTTAAGGATAAAGCCATAACAATTTCAGCATTCACGACTGGAATTTGAGTGATGACTTCCACTACTTTTTTGCTCTTTCTTTTTAAGTTATGAGCACCGATAGCACCAATAGTACCTAAGACAACTGCAACAACTGATGAAGTAACAGCGATAATTAAGGTATTACCAAGAGCTTGCCATACTTTAAGTGATTCTTCAGAGAATAGTTTTTGATACCAAATCCAAGAGAAATCACCAAAGTCATGACCGATAACGGTTGCGCTTGAGAAAGAGAAAACGATGATGAGTAGTATCGGTAGATACATTAATAGAAGAATTAAGTAGATGTATGAATTAGCAAGAATTTTCTTTACCATAATCCACCACCTCTACTTTCAGCAGCGTTCTTTTCATCTTTCGTAAGTAACATTGAGAAAAATACTAAGATGAGTAATAGAACAGCCATAAATGAACCATCGTTCCATTGATTGTTGGAGAAGTTTAGATAAATTGAGTCTCCAATTAAAGTAATCTTTCCTTCGGAAAGTGTGCTACTAATAACATATGATGACATAACTGGAACAAGAGTCATTGTTATTGCACTAATAATTCCTGGGAGAGATTGAGGAATAACGTTTTTAATAAAGACTTGAATTGGAGAAGCACCTAAGTCACTTGCGGCTTCCATTTGAGAATGATCAAGTTTAATCATTGTTGTATAAAGTGGAAGAATTGCGAATGGGAGATAGTTATAGACCATACCAATTAATGTTGCGGTATATGGTTTATCTGCTCCACCTAAAGAGAACCAAGTTAAAACTTCTCTAGTTGCCCAAGTTCTTAAAACGAAGTTAATCCACATTGGCATGATAAATAACATTATCATGACAGCGTTTTTATTAATCTTTTTATCAGCGAGGAAATAAGCTAGAGGATAGCCAATAAGAAGACAAAGAAGTGTTGTTTGAATGGCGATAAAAAAGCTTATAACTATCGCGTTAAGTTTTGTCGGAGAGGTAAAGAATTTAATCATTGAATTCCACGATAATGCTCCACTAGCGTCGCTAAATGCGTAATAGAGGATTAAGAGAATTGGAATGATAATAAATAACGCTAAGAAAATGATATATGGGATTGTGAGATATTTTCTTTTAAAGTTAAATTTCATATTCCCCTACGTCTCCTTTAAGACGAAGTTTAATATCTTCCTTATTAATATTGATGCCGACAACATCATTTTCGTTCCATGTATCAGGTGTTTCTAAAACGAAGAATTCATCATCTTCTGTTCTAATTGTGACCTGATAATGGTCTCCAACATAAATGTTAGAGACGATGGTACCTGTAAGTTGACCTTTTGAGGTATCATCAGAAATTTCAATTTTATCTAAAGCGATTTCAGCGGAGACACGAGCACCTGTGAAGTCATATTTCTTTCCATTTGGAGAGACGATATAACCTTCTTCATCAAGTTTGCTACCTTTGATAAGTTGAGTTAAATCAACATCAAAGTTTCCAACCGAAATATCAATTGTGTCATCTTTATAAACTTCAAGATTGGTGAATAAATTCTCAATCTTTTGTTTTTTCATAATATGAATGCCATCTGGTTCAATTGAGAAAGATACTTTACCTTCTGGCATATCTTTAGTTGATTTAGCGATGAGTTCGTTTTTACCAACCATGATGATGTATTCATAGTGAACACCTTTAAAGACTTTGCCGACGATTTCGCCTTCAACATCTCCTTTTCCGCTTGGGAGAAGAATAACGTCTTCAGGACGAACAACAACATCGACACGTTCACCTTTTTCAAAATCATCAACACATTTAAAGGTGTGTCCAAGAAATCTGACTTGGAGTTTACCTTCCATAGAAGCGTTATAGATATTGGATTCACCAATGAAGTCTGCAACGAAAGCGTTGACTGGTTCATTATAGATATCAATTGGTGTTCCAACTTGTTGGATGACACCATCTTTCATAACGACAATGACGTCACTCATAGTGAGAGCTTCTTCTTGGTCATGGGTAACATAAATAAAGGTGATACCAAGTTTCTTATGCATTTCTTTAAGTTCGATCTGCATATCTTTTCTCATCTTTAAGTCAAGAGCGCCTAAAGGTTCATCAAGAAGGAGAATCTCTGGTTTATTAACGATACATCTAGCAATTGCGACACGTTGTTGTTGACCACCAGAAAGAGTTGTGATGTCTCTATTTTCTAGTTCATCAAGATCCACAACAGTAAGAGCTTTACTCACGAGTTCATCAATCTCTGCACGAGTATATTTACGATACTTAGTTACTTTAGTAACTGTGTGAGAAAGTTCTTCATTCTTAGAGATGAGTTCGTTAATCTTAGATTCGATTTCAGCTTTGTTTTCTGCTGTCTTTAACTCTCTTTTAAGAGCTCTGATATATTTCTTATTTTCCCTAATAGAGGCTTTATCAATTCCTTCTACTTCATGCGATGGGACTTTCTTAAGCTTTAATCCGAAGGCAACGTTATCAAATACATCTAAATGTGGAAATAATGCGTAACGTTGGAAAACGGTATTAATTGGACGCTTATAAGGTGGAAGAAGAGTGATATCTTTTCCATTTAATAAAATCGTCCCACTTGTTGGAAGTTCAAAACCTCCAATCATGCGTAAGGTGGTTGTTTTGCCGCAACCAGACGGGCCTAAAATGGTCACAAATTGACCGCGCTTAATGTCAAGAGAAATGCCGTCGACTGCATGAAAGTCGCCGAAGCCTTTAACTACATTACTTAAGCTGATGATTACTTCATCGGATGCCATATTGGTTTCCTCCATAACTAACAGTATTAAATACGAATTAAATCGTGTGAATTCTTCTAAACAAAATTTAGACAATGAATATATAACTATATTAACTCACAAAAAACAAGAAAATTTTTCAATAATTTTTTTGAAAGATTTTTTGGATGATTTTTCATTGGCTTTTTTGCATTATTTTTTGATATCTTTTTGCGAACTTTCTTATATACGCATATAATAATAAAAATAAAAAAGGAAGGCGATTATGAAATTTGTAAAACTATTACTACTTCCAATATTGTTCGCTCCTCTTCTTTCAGGATGTCCTGCTAGTGACCAAAAAGTAGATTTACATTATGGTAGTTACGCTCAAAATGAGATTACCACCATCACTCAACCTGAACTCGCTAGTAAAGTAGATAGTAAAGAATCTTTTATTGCGGTTGTCTCTCCAGGACATGCTGGATGTATGTGCTGGCAAGATTTCAAAGCTATTCTTAATGACTACATTAAAGATAACCATGTTATTATTTATGAAATTTCATATAATTCCTTCTTTGATGCTTCTAATAACCAACTTAATACATTTGGACTTGATATAAGAAAAGAAATGGAAACATTCGCCCTTTTCTCTAAAGGCGAACTAAAAACCCAATCTGTTTATTCTTCAAGTAATCCAATGTTTAAACAACCTAGCGCCTTTAAAGAATATCTTGAAAGTTTAATTTCTAAACCAACGATGTATTTTGTTTCCCTAGATCAACTTACATCCATTTATCAAAGCGGAAAAGAAGCTGTCATTTATTTCGCTAGAAGTAATTGCCCAGATTGTCAATCTGTTGAAATTGATTTCTTAAGAGAATACACAGTTTCTCATCGTGAAGCAAATAAACTATATATTCTCGATTGTGAAACAATCGGAATTAGAGAATATGATGAGGAGGGTCATCTTACTCCAGAAAGCGCTGCTAAATGGCAAACGTTTAAAAATGATTATGGTCTAGCAAGTGTAAATAACGAACAATTTGGTTATACCACTGGAGTAGTGCCAACTTTCCAACTTATTAAGGGAAATGGAGTGAGCTATGCTTCTAGTATCCTTTCTAGTAGTGTCTACTTTAACGATTCATTGTCAAATGAAGGTGGACAAGTAAAGATAAAAGAATCCTTCTATAGTGAAGCTCGTAAAGGAAATCTTCAATACATTAATAATGTCGAGACTAAAGTCCTTGAAGGAATGATTATTCCAGAAACTGATTATTACACGATGACTTATGGTTCAAATACCTATTACATTTGGAAAAATGAATGCGCGGAAAGATATCATTCTCCACTATTAAGTGCATTCTTAGATTATGCTTTACCACAAGTAACGCATACCTTCTAATCTAATAAAAATAAAGGCGGAATAATTTCCGCCTTTAATCTATCCTTTAAGTCGATCAGTAATTTCCTGAGCCTTTTTATAGATTTGATTTATATCTTCATCAATTAAGAATTTATGATCAAAATATAATATTTTTCCATTTATCATCGTCATCTTAACGATGTCTTTACTGCCAGCATAAACAATATTCTTCTTAATGTTATTAAGAGGTTGCATTGCTGGGTTAGATAAATCAATCATAATGATATCAGCGTATTTACCTTCGCTTAATGTATCACAGTTATCTAATCCCATGGCTTTTGCGCTTCCAACCACCGCCATCTTTAAGACATCATAGCCATCCATAATAGATGCATCGTTATTAGTGAGTTTTTGTAAGGTAGAGACAAGATACATCTCTTTAAACATATCTAAGGAGTTATTGCTCGCTGCACCATCAGTGCCGATAGCGATATTAAGCCCTGCTTTTTGATATTTATAAATTGGAGCAATTCCACTAGCGAGTTTTAGATTACTAGCTGGACAAGTAACTATGTTAAAGTTACGTTTTTTAGCAATAGTAATTTCTTCATCGCTTAGATAATTACAATGGAATCCACCTCCACCGTAATTAAACATTCCTAGTGAATCTAGTAATTTTAAAGGGGTGACTCCATATCTATCCACACAGCCTTGAACTTCATCTTTTGTTTCACCAATATGGAGGAAAACTGGAGCGTGTAATTCATTAGCGAGTTTCGAAATATCTTTCATTCTTTCTAGTGGAGTTGTGTACTCCGCATGAATACCAAGGTTATATGAGATTAATGAGCCTTTCTTATTCCAATTGATATATCTTTCTTTTACTAAAGAAACAGGTTCTTTTAAACTAGTTGCAAGAATGACTTCTCTAAAGCCCATCTCCTCACAAGCTTTAACAATTTCTGGTGGATTAAAATACATATCAAACGCAGATGTAATTCCACCACTAAGATATTCTAAAATTCCAACTTTGGTGAGGTGATAGATATCTCCTTCAATGAATTTTTCTTCCATTGGGAAAATACAATCATATAACCAATCATGAAGTGGGAGGTCATCTGATGCGCTTCTTGCAAAGATCATCGCTGTATGTGCGTGGGCGTTTTTAAACCCAGGCATCAGTAAGTTACCTTCACAATCTATTATCTTATCGGCTTTTATAGTGCATTTAGGACCAATATAGGCGATTAAATTATCTTTAACGAGTAATTCCCCATTAATGATTTTATCGTCACTAAAAGTGAGAATTTTAGCATTCTTAAATAGTATCGTCATATTATTTCTTTAAATCGTTATCGTCATCATCAGCATCTCTAATTTGAGATAGCATGCTTTTTGGTGCGCCACAAAGTGGACATGATCCATCTGGAGCAGGCTTAATTACTTGCCCACAAATTTTGCAACGATATTTGCGTCCGTCTTCTTTCATTTTTAGCCCTCCAATACTATTGTAATTGTTTGAAATCGACTTTACCAACTATTGTATGTGGCATTTTATCGATAAAAATGATTTCTTTAGGTTTAGCGTACACCCCTTGAGATGCAACGATTTTATCGGATATTTCTTTTCTAGCTGTTTCTTCTGATATATCCATTTTATGGTTAAGTACTACGAATAATTTAATGATATGTCCACGTTTAGTGTCGTCTACTCCAATAGCGGCGCATTCCCAAACATAAGGTAAAGAAGCAGTAGCTTGTTCAATTTCAGAAGGGAAGACAGGAATTCCATTCACTTTGATAAGTCTTTTTAGTCTAGATTTAAATGAAAGGAAGCCATCACTATCAAGAGAGACAAAGTCTCCAGTGCGAACATATTTTTCTCCATCAATATTAACAAATACTTTTTCATTTGCCTTTGGATCTTCACTAAAGCGATAACCATTCATAAGTGTTTCTCCACCGACAAGAAGTTCACCGTCTTCATTAATTTTCTTTTCTTTTAAGGTTTCTGGATCCACTACTTTAAATTTAACGTTTGGTAGATTAGTGCCTACGGTGCCTTCTTTAAAATGTGAAACTGAGTTAACGCAGCAAACATTAACTGTTTCAGTTAAGCCATATCCTGGACGAAGTCTACCATCGCTACCAGCGATAATCATTTTTCGATTAAATTTATCAAGAAGAGATGATGGAATAAAGTCTCCACCAACCCAAGCAATGATGACATTTTTAAGTCCTGGACCTTTAAACTTAGGTTTATTAACAAGTGCCTCAAATAATACTGGCACTCCAATAAGCATATTTAGTTCACCACGATTTATATATTTAATAGTGTCATCTGGTGAAAATTTAGGCATCAAGACATCGCATCCACCATCGCTAAGCATGATATGAATTCCAATACCTAAACCAAAACCATGGAACATTGGAAGAACTGCAAGCATCGATAATTTATCAAGATTGTCTCTATTAGCAATCCAAGGTCCTTGAGCGACCAAAGCATTAACGGCAAAACTAGATAAAGCAATTACTTTAGGTTTTCCTGAAGTTCCACCGCTATGTAGATAAATCGCATCATTTTCATATCTATCATCAAATTCCTTTAAAATAGGCGCGTTATAAAAACCTCTCATCTTATATTCTTGAGGTATCTTTTCAATTTTCTTTCTAGTGAGAAATCTATATCCGATACGTTTTAATAAACGTAATTCACTTGCAGGAGAGCAAGCATGGACACAGATACCATCATCGATTAAAGGTTTAAAATCTTTAAACTTAGAATCTAAGCAAAAGAGATATTTGGATTTAGTAAGTGCTAAATTATCTCTCATTTGTTCATAGGTAAATAATGGATGAACAACATTAGCAATCGCCCCAATTTGGTTAATCGCATAGAAAAGATAAACTGCGTCAGGAATGTTTGGTAAACAAACGGTGACTGGTTCATCTTTTTTAACACCTATTTCTTTAAGTTCAAACGCGAATTGGTTGATTCTTTTAAGTAGGTGCTTATATGAAAAAGAACGGAACATATATCTAAGTGCAACGTTATTTGGATAAAATTCCGCACTTGATTTAACGGCCATATACATCGATTGACGTTTTTCACAAATATGTTTTTCCATATTTATCTCCTAGAAAGGTAACGAAATTGATGCTCCACCGATTAAGAAAATAATCGCAAAGATAACAATTAATATTGGTTGATGGAAGATATAGACAAATAATGTATGTTGTCCTGGATAGGTAATTGGAGAAATCCATTTATTTATAAATGCATTAACTTTACCTGGTTCGGTTTCAAGCATATTTGGATTTTCTCTAACTTCTCTTGGATAAAAATAGAAGATGAATGATTTTTTGTGTTTATAAACTGTTTCGCCGATAAATCCTCCAAGGAAGATATATCCAAGGAATGGGAATAGTCCAAGCCAATCCGCTCCAAAACCTTCAAAACCAAATAGATATTTCCAGAAATCTCCACCTTTAAAGTTCACCCAATCAGCATAGTTATAATACTGTGGAAGATGGTTATTGAAGGCGTAATAGAAAGATTGGAGGTTATCAATAGATAAATCTCTATAATGCATTCTCATAATTCCCCAAGGAATAAATACGAGGAAAGCAAAGCCTAAAGCAAAATATTTCCAATAAGAATTTTTGTTTTTACTCTTACATCCTTTTTTGATAGATCGTTCTATAAGTGAATAAAGCCATCTAACAAAGTTATAGATAATAATACATAGTCCTAAACAAGTTAAAGTGGAGATAAGAATAAAATATTCTTCATATCCAGCTTGATGTGAACTTTTTAGGAAGAATCCAAGTCCATTAAGAGCACCTGTAACTACTAGACCAAAACCAAGGATAAGACCACCACGCTTGAAATTATTTTTAGAAAGGTGTGAGGAAATACCACAAAGCACCACTAAGACGATAACGCCAAGTAGTCTAAACGTAACTCTAAAATCACTATTCCAATAGTTACTCGCCCAAGTAACCACTCCAGTTCCGGTATATTGACCAAGAACAAAATCGTATCCAGTTACTCTACCAAACCACTCTCCAATTGGAGATTGACCAAAATTAAAGAGTTGTTTGAATAACCCAAAATTAGTGAAATCATACATTAAGTGGTCCCAAACCATTCCCCAAATAATGATTCCTCTAAGAAAATCAATTTCCCAAATACGTTTGCTCTTTTTAATTCCGTTAACTTCTTTTTTATCAAGTTTCTTTTCGTATTTAGAAAGATTTTTCCTATTTTGGTTGACCTTCTTTTCTAATAAGTCTTGGTAATATTTATTTCTATCTGCATAGTAGACTTGTTGATCGATTTCATCTTCATGAGTCTCATTATATTTTGCAGATTCAGCGTTAAGTTTCTTTAGATACTTCAACCTTAAAAACTCGATATTTTCATCGAGCTTTTCTTTTTTTAGATTAATGCGTTCCTCTTTTAAGCGAGAAGTAACCATGTGTCTATAATATCAAATGCTTTTTATAAAATAAAGCATTCATTCTTATAAGCATTTATTTTTTCTTTATATGGTAGCAATCAATAATTATAATGTTTATATGCTTGTAGTAATTCTATTAAGTGCTTTTGGAGTAATAACATTGTTATTTTGGATAAGTGTTTTCATCTTTGGAAAGATCTTTTTTGAAACATCTTGCAGAAGAAGAAAAGGCGATGAGCATTTTGCAGAAACCGAACCAAGAAAAGCAAAGAACGCACCTGATAGAAAATGGTTATTTTCTCATAATATTGAAGAGATAACAATAACCTCTTTTGATGGATTAAAACTTAAAGGTTTCTTTGTAAAGAATAATTCTAATAAACTCGCTATAACAGTCCACGGATATCATGGAAGATATTATTCACTATCTAAACAAGCACAGTTTTTATACGAGAATGATTATAACTTACTTATGATTAATAACCGTTGTCACGACACAAGTGAAGGTAAAGTAATATCCATGGGTAAAAATGAAGCAAAAGACTTATATCAATGGATGGATTTAATGATTAAAAGAAATCCAGAATACCAAATTTTATTATTTGGAGTATCTATGGGTGCACATATCGTTATGATGACGCTTAATAATCTGCCTCAAAATGTTAAATGCGCGGTCGAAGATTGTGGATATTCTTCTTTATATTCTCAAATGATTTATACAAGCGGAAAAAACCATGTTAAATCACCAAAGTTTGCAGCTTGGTGTGGGAATGTTTATGCACTTGTATTCCACCACTTTTCTTTCAGAAATGATACTAAAAACACCTTAAAAGATTGCAAGGTTCCACTTCTATTAATGCATGGGGATAAAGATAACATGGTCCCATTTAAAAACCTTGAAATCAACGCCTCACTAGTGAACCCAAATATCTATAAAGAAACCCATGTATTCACTGATTGCGATCATTGTGAACAAATTAAAATTAAAGGTGAAGAATACGCCCAAGTGGTGAATAACTTTGTTAATAAATTTATAAAATGATACTAAATTTTAAAAAGTCTGATTTTGATAAAGCTAGATTGTTGCTCAATGCAAAAGAGAACAATATTTCAAGCGCGGAAATATATATTGAATATTTAAATAATCACCCGCTTGATATATCTAAAAGCGATATTGAAGCATTATCTAAAAAATACCCAATTGAAAAGGCATTTTATAAAGCATTTTTAAAGAAACTTCATATTAGTGAAGATGATTTAGAATATATAGAAATTAATTCAAATTCTCTTATAGAGAAAATGGAACTTCTCAACCAAAAAGAGTATCTAAATAATCCATATTATAACCTCATCAAAAATACTGAGATTAAGGATAATGATTGGATCATAAATATGCAGAAATATTATCCTTTTGAAGGATTTGTCTATGATGAATTAATTATTGACGAGACCTATTTTAGTGAGCACACTCCACTAGGATTTTTTGATAAAGAATTTTCCTACCCTGCCATCATTGAAAAAGATTTAATTTGGATGAGTATTATTCCTCATGAAATTAATACGATGAAAGAAGCGATTAATAACGCAAAAGGAAACGTAGTCGTCTTTGGACTTGGTTTAGGTTATTACGCCTATATGATTTCTTTAAAGAAGGAAGTTAAAAAGATAACAATTATTGAAAAAGATCCTAAAGTCATCAAAATCTTTAAAGATAATCTCCTTAATAAATTCGAATATAAGGATAAGATTAATATCATTAACGAGGATGCTTTTAACTACATTAATAACTGTCCTCATTATGACTACGCATTCATTGATATTTACCATAATGTTGGAGATGGTTTTATTCTTTATCTAAAACTTAAGGGGCTTGAAAATACTTGCTACGCAGATAGATATGATTATTGGATTGAAACATCACTACTTGCGATGCTAAGAAGATACGTTTTAACTCTTTATGAAGAAAAAGTTATTTATAAATATAGTGAAAACGATTATCTAAAAGCTAAAAACGAGAACGATGAAATAATTAATAAGTTATATCATCACTTAAAAGATTATCAGTTTAATTCCTATGATGAATTCCATGACTTTCTTAAAGATGAATCGTTAAGAAAACTCGCGAAGGAACTTAAATATTAAAAAAAAGACCATAAGGTCTTTTTATTTGTGAACTTTGAACTGTGACCAGAGGATTATCGCAAGTTGGAGAGGAATTCCAAGAAGGAACATCAGCCAATAATAATTATCAAATCCTAATATAAAGGTTACGGTGAGATAGACTGATGCAAGTAAAGTCCAGACCAACATAGAGATTGAGATAAATAGATAAGGTCTAATCTTAAACCAAAGTGGGATAAAGACAATTGCGACAATAGCAGAAGCTGGGAAACCATATAGAAGAGCTATCCAAGCATTAGATACACTGCTAAAAATAGACATAAAGACAAGAAGTGCAACAAGCCACACGCAAAGAATTGCTAAACCAGTAATAAGAACTTTGTTTCTGATTGATTTATGGTGAGACTTATTAACTTCTTTCTTTTCGTCTTCAGTGTGTTCAGTAAGTAAATAATCGACACTAACATTAAAGTATCTACTCATTTCTAAAAGAATATCAGCAGAAGGAATAGCTAAACCATTCTCCCACTTAGAAATATTTTTATCACTATATCCAAGTTTATCGGCAAGTTCTAACTGAGTGAGGTTATTAAGCTTTCTTAATTCTACTAAGTTAGTAGCGAATATATTATTTAAATCTTCCATAACAAGTGCCTTATTTATTACCTTAAATATCTTACTCTACAATTTGTGGAGCGCAACAAGAACTTCTCTACAAAATAATTCTGACAAGTTCAGTGCATAAAAATTATACATGATTTTTAATTTAGTTGCTAAAGGAGAGAAAAGTTATGAAAAAATTTGTCATAAGTGTTGATTCATCCTGTGATACAACCGCCTTAGAACTTGATAATCTAGGCGTATACCATATTTCATTTAATTACACGGATGGAGAAAACATCTTCGTTGATGATATGAAAGAAGAATCCCTTAAAAGATTTTATGAAGCTATGAGAAAAGGGGTTAATTATAAAACAAGTCAAATAAATCCAAATGATTTTAAGCTTTATTTCAAGGAAATAGAAGCAAAGGAACATCTTCCAATTATTCATATTTCACTTACAAAAGGATTATCCGCCACAATTGATAATGCTATTTCAGTTAAAGATGATTTAGGTGTAGAACTTGCTGTTATTGATTCAAAGATGGCTTCTGTGGGCTTATTTATCCTAGTTAAAGAAGCACTTAAACTCCAAGAAGAAGGTGTGTCATTTGCTGATGCTGTCAAGCATATTGAAGATATGGTGCTAAACGTTAATACTTTCTACACCACTAACACATTAACTTATTTTGCTAGAGGTGGAAGATTATCTAAAGCTCAAGCATTATTTGGGAATATGCTACTTATTAATCCAATACTAGATTGTGATTTAGATGGACACTTAAGAGTAGTGAAAAAAGTTCGCGGAGAAAAAGCTGCTAAAAAAGCATATATTGAAATGATCAAACATATGTCGCTTAATCCAGAAAATGAAGAATTATATATTTGTCATGCGGATAATTTAGATGGAGCACTTTCCTTAAAAGAAGAATTACTTAAAGAAATTCCATTTAAAGATATCAAGATTCATTTTATGGGACCAATTGTCGGTGCTCATACAGGACCTGGATTATTAGCTTGTTTCTATAAGGGAAAACGAAGAGTTAATTAATATGAAAAGTGTTAGGTGGTGAGCCTAACACTTTTTCATTATCTAAATACTATTTAGATTCTTCTTTAGCAATACCAGCTTCTTGCATTACTTGATCAAGGAGAGCTTTAGCACGTTTAAGTGATAATTCACTTCTAACATCAAGTTGAGCAGGAACTTCTGCGTATTTCTTAACTTCACTACTATCTCTTACTGGGACAGGTGAATCTTTAAACTGAGCAGGATCAAGTTTAAAATAAACTTTCATCTTCTTACCAGCAATGGTAATCATCATATACATAACTTTATGTAATCTGAAGGAATCGCCATCAACTGAGATTCTGCTCTTAATACCATAACTTAAGGCATAAGCTTTTAAGTCATCATATTTATCTTTTAAGTCGCGATCTGCTCTACGAACTTTATCTTCAAATGGAACACGTTCAATCTTACGACCATTGAAACCACCTTGAGCGTCTTCTTCAACTTCAGGAACTACTTCTGGAGCTGGTTCTTCTTTAACTGGTTCTGGAAGTGGTTCTTCTTTAACAGGTTCTTCAACCTTTTCTTCAACAGGTGCTGGTGCAGGTTCTTCTTTAACTGGTTCTTCAACCTTTTCTTCTTCGACTGGTTTTTCTTCCTCTTTTTCTTCTTTTGCTACTGGGGCAGCTTCTTCAAGGAAAGCGTGACCTCTAAGAGCATCAAGAAGAGCAACAAATGATGTGCCATAAAGAAGAGCAACAAAGATTCCAGCAACTAAAAGTAGAGCATAGAATAATTTGTTTGATGTAACTGTATCAATGTTTGTGATGATTAAAGCAGCACCATAAACAAGAGCAAGGCTTGCAACAATTAAGCCAAGAGCTGAAAATACAGCACGACCTTTCTTTTTGGCAAGTGCAACAATGCTAACAACAATTGCAGCAAGAATTGATGAGCAAGCAAAGACACTTAAAATAACAGATAAAATCTTAGCGAGACTATCAAAACTAGATAAATCTCCAGCAAGACCTAATGTAAGAGTTGGAAGTGCAAAGGAATTAGCTAAATCAAATAAAGCAAAGCTGCTCTTTTTGAAAACAAAGAAACATAAAACAGCTAATCCGAGCAAAACCACCACTGCAATTAGGAGAATTTCTGAAACTCGAATTTTTTTCTTATTTTCCATAAAAATATACCTCGCTAGTTATTATAAAATTGAAATCTAAAATTTCAAGAAAAAATAGCAACAAATCAGTTATTTTTAGATTTCGAAGATGGTTTTGACTATCTTAACAAGAAGTTCCATCTCTTCTAAAACCGCATATTCGTATCGGCCATGATGATTATATGAACCGGTTCCAAGGTTTGGACAAGGTACACCTTTAAAGGAGAAAGTCGCTCCATCAGTGCCGCCTCTAATTGGATCATATTCAAAATAAAGACCGAGTTTGTTATAGACTTTTTCAATATGTTTTTTACATTCAGGATTATCTTTAATGATCTCAATCATATTTCGGTATTGATCTTTGACTTTTAGATTAATAATCGCTCCTGGATATTCTTTAAGAGTTAATTCTTTTGCCTTTTCAAAATCGCGAACTTGCTTTTCTAAAATGTCTTTATCGTGGTTTCTTAAAATATATTGAGCGTTAGCTTTTTCAACTTCGCCATTAATATAGACAATGTGGTTAAATCCCTCTCTTCCACTTGTTTTAGATGGAACCATATCTTTAGGAAGTAGAGATACAAAATGATTAAGCACTAAAATAGCGTTAATCATAACATCTTTAGCATCTCCTGGATGGATTGATTTACCAACTACTTCAACACTTAATGATTTAGCATTGAAGTTTTCAATTGAAATATATTTTGGATCATCTCCATCAATTGTGTAAGCGAATTTTGCCTTGAATTTATCTTTATTAAAATGTTCCGCTCCACGACCAATTTCTTCATCAGGAGTAAATAAAATAGAAACTGGGCGATGAGAATCTTTTGAAGATTTAACTAGTGCTACAATAGCATCCATAATAATCGCTACACCAGCTTTGTCGTCTCCTCCTAAAAGTGTACTTCCATCAGTAGTGATAATAGTTTTACCTTTTAGTTCGTTGAGCTTTTTATATTCTTTTGGTGATAGGATAAGTCCACTATTACCTAATTTAATATCGCTTAGGTCATAGTTTTTGATTACTTGAGGTTTAACATCTTTTCCTGAGCATTCACTTGCAGTATCCACGTGAGCACATACCCCAATTGCATCATACTTTTCATTTCCTGGAATATAGGCATATAACCTACCATATTCATCAAGTTCATTAGAAACACCCATCTCCGTTAATTCTTTTTTAAGTAGATTAAGTAGATCAAATTGATTTTTACTACTAGGAGTGGATTCACTATCTTCATTAGATTTTGTATCAATCTTTACATAATTTATAAATCTATCTAAAAGCGTCATTATTTATCCTTTCTAAGCCAATATCTAATAGCTTCGTTAAAGTGAGACGACCAAGTAGCTTCATTATGTTCACCACTTTCATCGATCACTAGTTTAGTATTATATCCCTTATTAACTAAATAGTTATTCATTAAAACGCATCTATTTACAAATTTAGATTCAAAGTTAACACCACCAACATAGAAAAAGAATTTATGATTCTTGTCTATTTTAGTTATGGCTTTATCCATGTATTCATCAAGTGTCTTTTTATTATATAAAAAATAGGCTGGAGAAAATGATAAGGCTGTGGAAAATACTTCTGGATAAGAAGTTAACAAAGCTAAAGAAAAGACTCCTCCCATCGAGGAACCACCACTAGCGATTTCACTAATCTTAAAATATTTCTTCACCAATGGAATGAGTTTATCCACTATGTAATTAAATAATAGATGCGATTCAAATTTTAAATCAGCTTTATTTAACTCTTTCCCTTCTTCTTTTTTGTTCATTTTCATAAAAGGGAAAGAATATTCTAAGGCTCTTTCTTTAATGCCTACTGGGCAATCAATTCCTAAAACAATAAAAGAAGGATAGCCTTCCTTAATTAATTCATGCTGTCTTTTATCTATTTCCCAGGCTCCATAAGCTGAGGTATATTTATCGACGATATTTTGTCCATCCGCCATTACAAGTAATGGATATGACTTATTTTTATCATAGTCTTCTGGAAGATAAAGTCTAACTGTCCTCTTTTTATAATAAAAAATAGGTAAACTTACCTCATAGGTATATATAGAGCCATAACATATATCATTAGGTTCTTTTGTGTATTTTTTAAATGGTCCGATATTCATTTAAGCAAGTACATTGATAATCATCATCATTATGATTGAGCTAAACACTCCTAAGATAGAAAAGACTAAAGCTAATATATCAAATACTTTAGGAAGTTTAAGCGGACTTTTCTTATTAAAGAATATTCCAATAATGGAAAGAACGAAGCCTAAAGCACATATAACAAGTAAAACGACTCTAATAATCATAAATACTTGTAGTTGTTCACTAGTCATATGGTAATCCGCGATTATTGTTTTAAAGACATTTGTCGCCCAAGAATATGGCCAGAATCCATTGTTAGAAAGAATATAGACTCCAAAGATGAACACGCAGCTAACAACCATTAAGATAATAGCAATTAAAAACGCCATAATAGAGGCAAGTGTGGCAAAGATGAAGCCAAATATTTGACTAGCAAATAAAACCCCATCACTTATGATTGCGGTTAGTAAGGCCGCCATAATAAGTGAAAAAGCAACAATAGCGATAATTCGCCCAACTTTATACCTGTTAGATAAAGATACTTTCATAATTCAATGATAATCGTTTTTAGAATAAATAAAAAGTGATGCTAATTTTTAGCACCACTTAGTATATGTATAGAAACTATTTTCTGACGTCGATATCTTTAGAAACTTCTTTTTGTTCTTCAACGAATTCGTTGGCGACATTTTTAACTTTGTTAGAAACTTTAGAATTATCGTTATCTTTTTCGTAAGAAACAGTGATTTGTGGGAATGGAATGTTGATGTCATTGTCATCAAAAACAATCTTAATTTCTCTATTTAAATCACGTTGAACTTGATAGATATCGTTTTCTTTACATTTAGCAACAAATAATAAGTTAACTGAAGATTCACCAAGTTCAGTAACGCCTTTGTAGAAAGGTCCTTCAACAATAGCTGGGATCTTTTCTTTAATTTGTTCTAAATTATCAGCGATAACTTTTTCAACTTTTTCAATTCTATCTCCATAGGAGATGCCAACATAACATTTTGCGACAGAGAGTTCTTGAGTTTGGTTAACGATAGAACGAATATCTGAGTTATTAATGATTTTGATGTTTCCACCAGCGTCCACTAATTTGGTTGTTCTAATACCAATCGCTTTAACAGTACCTCTCCAACCATCAATGATAACGATATCACCAACTTGGAAATCGCCTTCAAAGACAATGAAGATACCAGCAAGGATATCTTGAACAAGGGCTTGTGAACCAAGACCTATGATGAGTGTTAAGACACCAGCGCTTGCGAGCATCATAGTTGTATCTGCTCCCCATGCAGCGAGAATAAAGAAGACAGATGCAATTGCGACAATCCACTTAAGTAAATTAAGTAATAAAAGTGTGACTGTAATTGTCTTCTTTGATTCAAATGTGACCTTTGCAAGTAAAGACAAGATGATACTTGCCGCAGCTGCGATCACAACGATTTGAACTGTACGAATGATGGCTGGGAAACCCCTACTCATCATGTAGTTAACAAATCCATCTTGACCTTCAGTTGGAACAAATATTGTCTCTGCTCCAAAGATCTTTTTGTTGAATATGAATGAGACTATTACTGCCGCAGCAAATAGTCCAAACGTAACCCAACCAACGATTTTAAGAATTTTCTTCTTTTCCATAAAATAGCCTCCTTATTTTTATGAAATTTTATATTTCACGATTATATCTTTATTAACTGTATAATCGCTATTTTCTTCGCTACTAAATGTAACATTTATTTTGATTACTAATATAACAATGTATTAAGTCGCAGCTTCCCATTGTGCGACAAGAGTAATATCACAAGAAATACCAACTACGGTACCTGCTGCTAAAGTGTCACCTTGACCATTAATCTTCCAACCAGCAAATTCCTCTCCATCAGGAGGGGTAAATCCAATTCTAGAAGCATCAGGCAACTCTTCTTTATTTTTGTCTTTAACTGTGTATGGACCAAACGATCCGCTACCACCATTAGCGTCAAATGTAACTTTGAATTCACGATCTACATATGGAACGTTATATGTAAACACCATGCTTTCAATAGCCGCTTCAACATTACCTTCCGGTACTGAAAGACAGAAATATCTAGCATCTTCTTTTGTGCAATTAAAGGTATAACTTGAACCAGCAGCTACACCTAAGGTATGTGTTTCACCACCTTCGGTAGTCTTTTGAGTTAGTGGGACATCACTATAAACAAATGTGTAATCAACATCTCCAGCTTGAACGCTACTGGTATTTACTTGAATACTAGCAATTGTTCCACCAAATGGAGTGGAGTTAGAAACAAATCCACCAGTAGTAGCAAAATTAAGAGTTGCGGTTGAACTTGTAAAATAGACTTCTTGGACAAGGAAATTTAGTCCCATTAGACCAGTAACTTCACTAATCTCAGAAGAAGCTTGACTTGGGAAGCTTTCGAACATACTAGAATCAGCGGTAAATTCTTTTGGTTGAGTTGGAAGTTTTGTCCAACCTGCAACTAATGTAGTGTTATCACTAATAGTGATTTTTGTTCCAGGAGCGATATTTTCTCCTTCACCATTTATCTTCCATCCATCAAAGATTTCATCATCATTTGGGATAAAGATACATGGAGGAAGTGTATATTCACTATATCTATCAACTTCAATAGAGCTCATTGAGCCTTCTCTACCTAAAGAGTCATACGAAATAGTTGCAACTTTAGAAGCATCTAATGTCGAAACATTGGTGTTATAAATAGATTCAAACGAGTAGTCGTTGATATTTTGATCAAAAACTCCCCTAAGTACTTCAAAGTTATATTCGGTTGAAGATTTTAAATTAACGAATTCTTTATCGTTATGGCCGACTTCGCAGTCTTGCTCACTAGAGAAATCTAAATCAATATTAGATAGTTTAATTTTGTATTTGTTTGTGTATGTAGGTGTCGAAATATCAAAAGAGCAAGCAATACTTGTTTCTTGAGATGTAAATTTTGCATTTTGGACTTCTGGGATAAGCGGAGTTGCACCTACACTTACAATACCTGTGACAACACATGCCGCAACTGCAGCGACTGCTCCAGCTGTAGCAACAGTTCCACTTGTGGCAGAATGTCCACTACTTTGCTTATTGTCGTGATTTTCTTGCTTATTTTTATTCTCTTTTTTGCGCTCTTCTTCTTTCTTTTTATTATTAGAAGAGTTCTCAACTTTATTATCGTTAAGTTCATCACGAAGATTATCGCTATTATCAGAATAAGAGGCTGATTCTTCTATTGGAGTAGAACCAAACTCAAAATTGAGGTTTTCATCCTCGTTAACAATCTTTAATTCGTTAAATTCGTCTTTCATTGTTTATTGTATTTTACAAATGGAAATGGGTTATTGCTATGTAATTCTTTTTTGAAGGACTATATAGATGTTAATAGTTAGGGGGACATCAACAATGAACATAGTCCTATATATAATATACATGCACGTGTGTCACAATAGTGCCACAGAGAAATAATAAATTAAAGTCTATCTTTGTTTCTTATTTCTTTGATTCTCTTTTTGAATTCTTTTTTAAAATCTTCGAATCTTAAATCGCTATATTCTTTAAATTGTTTTAACTTTGAAGCAAGATGAACCGAATAAGCAAAGTCAACTAATATTGCACCGATGACCACTCCAACAAAATATGTATAGATAAGATTTTCGCTTATCCAAGATATGCCTTTCACCAAAACTGGATTCAATAGGAAATAGTATAATGAGCCAACTACTAACCATATTAAAGAAAACAACGGACAAATGATGCCCATGATATTCCCCTTGCGGTCTGAATAATCCCATAACTTAATTTTGAGACCTTTTATAAATATGAGGCCGG
>CADBUI010000012.1 GCA_902797855.1 uncultured Erysipelotrichaceae bacterium | reverse complement strand
GTGCCCGGGACCGGACTTGAACCGGTATGAGTTATTCACTCGAGGGATTTTAAGTCCCTTGCGTCTACCAATTTCGCCACCTGGGCAGTCAATGGTCTCCCCGAGACGATTTGAACGTCCGACCCCTTGATTAAAAGTCGAGTGCTCTAGCCAACTGAGCTACGGGGAGATGACACGATTTCTTAAAAAATCGCTTTGATATTATTACACATAATAATTCAATAATCTATACTTTTATGAAAAATTTTAATTTTTTTGTAATTTTTACTTTGTAAAAGTATCATTATTTAGTTTTTACGAATCAAAAAAACACCATAATGGTGTTAATTATCTGGTTGGGGTGGCTGGGATCGGACCAGCGAATGATAGAGTCAAAGTCTATTGCCTTACCACTTGGCTACACCCCAAGAGTGGTGGAGGAAGGTGGATTTGAACCACCGAACCCGAAGGAATTGATTTACAGTCAACCGCGTTTGGCCACTTCGCTATTCCTCCACGAACACGATAGTAAGATGGTGGATGTTAAGGGGCTCGAACCCCTGACCCCCGCCGTGTAAAGGCGATGCTCTCCCAACTGAGCTAAACATCCGCTCGTTACACGTTTCTTAAAGCGTGCCTTAATAATATATCATTTGTGATATAAAATAGTCAATCAGCAATTTAAGGGATTTTAATAACCCTTTTTACCTAACAAATGGAACATGTTTTTCTTATAGACTTCAACCCCTGGTTGATTAAATGGATTGACGTCGAGTAAATAAGCTGACATCGCACATGTTTTCATGAAGAAATAGAATAGATATCCAAGTGCCTTTGCGTCTAACTTATCAAGTTCAATAATCATGTTAGGAACTTTACCTGTTACTTCATGAGCTTCAAGAGTTCCCATAAAGGCTTTTTCATTAACAAATGAGAGTGGTTTATCCTTTAGATAATTTAGACCATCTAAGTTATCCTTATCTTCTGGAATAATTACATCGTGATTTGGTTTATTTACATAGATAATTGTTTCAAACAATATTGGTGAACCATCTTGAATGAATTGACCAAGTGAATGTAAATCGGTTGAGAAGGTTGCACTATCAGGAAGTAATCCTTTATGTTCTTTACCTTCGCTTTCACCGAATAGTTGTTTGCACCATTCACCAAGTTGAACAAGTCTTGGTTCATAAGTTACAAACATTTCAACTGGTTTATTGTGTCTATAGAAATAGTCTCTAACAACTGCGTATGTATAAGCTTTGTTTTCAAGAAGTTTTGAATTATTAAATTCATCCATTGCTTCTTTCGCGCCACTCATAAGCGCTTTAACATCAATTCCTGCAACTGCCATTGGGAATAGTCCAACTGCAGTGAAGACACTATATCTACCACCGATATCTCCTGGAAGGACAAAGGTTTGATAGCCTTCTTTAGTGGATAAATCACGAAGTGCACCTTTTTCTTTATCAGTAGTAGCGAATATTGCTTTTCTAGCCGCCTCTTTACCAACTTTCTTTTCAAGAAGTTCTTTTAGTAATCTAAAGGAGATAGCAGTTTCAGTAGTGGTGCCACTTTTTGAAATTACGTTGATAGCGAATTTCTTGTCTTTAATGTATTCAAGAGTTTCATAAATATAATCGCTTGAGAATGTTTGACCAAGGAAAATAATCTCTGGTTTCTTCAAAGAATGTAGACCATTAAGTGCTTCGATACCTGCACGAGCGCCTAAGTAAGATCCCCCAATTCCACAGACAACTAAAACATCATAGTTTTCACGAACATATTTCGCGCATTCGATAATCTTTTCGAGTTCGACTTTGTCATATGTGTTTGGATATTTAAGCCATCCTAAAAAGTCATTACCAGGACCATTTCTTTTCTCAATCATTTCGTGGACTTTACTAACTTTTTCACTATATGAAGTCCAGTCAATTTTTGTTGTTAAGTGTTCGAGATTAAGTTTAAGCATATTCGTTCTCCTTATTTAACCCATTCATCAAGCTTTTCTTTTAAAGCTGTAAAATCAATATTTTCGCTATCGACAGGTGTTCTTTTAAGTGATGTATTTCGATAAGCATCTTTTTCTTCTTGGCTAATTTTCGCCATTGAGACTTTTAAAAATCCATCATCTTCAATAGAAAGAATCTTCACCTGATATGTTTTACCTATAACTAGATATCTCGAGATATTTCTAATATAGGCATTAGCGACTTCAGAAATATGTAGTAGACCTTTTTGTTCATTATCAAAAATCATAATTGCTCCGAATTTACGAATAGCAATTACGGTTCCTTCAATGATATCTCCTACTTTAAATTTAGACATAATTATTCTTCTAATAATACCTTAAGATATTTTATATCTTCCATAGTGGTGATTTTCACAAGTGAGTCATCTCCAGGAACAATCTTAATTGGGAAAACTCCTTGGAGAAGTTGACTGTCATCTGTGACATTTTTACCCTTATACATTTCATGTGCTTCTTTAATTATTCCAAAGCGAAACGCTTGTGGAGTCTGGATGCGGTAGACTTGATTACGATCAAGCACTCCAACCATTTCCATATGAACGTTATCCACCATTGCGATTGTGTCTTTACTTGAAATAGCAGTGGTGGCGCCTTGATAAGTATCTAAAGATTTAATTAATGAATCAATTAATTCTTCTTTCACAAGTGGTCTAGCGCCATCATGAATTAAGACAATATCATTTGCTGAAAGAACTTCACTAAGCATATTAAGTCCATTATAGACACTTTCTTGTCTAGAATTACCGCCTACACAAATTCCTTTAACTTTAGTGAGATTATACTTAACAATGATATCTTTAACTTTGTTAATATATTCTTCTTTGCTCACTAAAAGGATGCCATCAATATTTTTAGCATCTTGAAAAGATTTAATTGTGTAATAGATAAGTGGTTTATCGTCAACTAGATAAAACTGTTTAGGAGTTTCACTATGAAAACGAGTAGAATCACCCGCTAAAAGAATAAGGGCAAATCTTTTCATTATTTTCCTTCTTGGGTGAGTTTCTTAGCGGCTTTATTGACTTTCTCAATAATAGCGTTTTCTTTTATCGAGATAGAGTGTTCAACAGCAACTCTATCGATGATTAACTTCATCGTTTGATCAAGATCACTACCTTCACTATAATCTGCTAAGCAAGCGAAGTTAACACGGCCTTCTTTAATTAAGTTAGCCATGTTCTTAGTATCTTTCTTTTGGTGGATAGCGATAGATTTACCACCATTTTGTTTAACAAGAACCATACATGGAACGTCAGTCATACCATCACCGAGATAGACGATGTTTGAATATGGAATTCTTCTTTTCTGAGTTTTTGAGTTAACGCTATTATCGTCACTAACATCATAAACACCTTTAGATATTCTAAAGAAGTATTGTGTTTTTTGAGTATAGTTAATAGCGAGCTTTGGCCATATTGGTTCACCAGTTTCTGGATCAAAATAGAATTCACAACCGTAGATTTTTCTAAACTTTTTAGCAATAGAACAACCTTCGACAATTTCTTTTGTTCCGCTGGAACAGAGGTAGTGTTCAACTTTAACTCCTCTTTCTTCGCCGTATTTGTTGATTCTATCAAACCATTTTTCAACACCTGGGAAATAAACGATTCCTTCACCAAGTGAATTGAGCCATTTCTTAGTTAGTTTAATTCCTTTTTCTTTACTAAGTTTGACCATCATATACATATATGAAAGAATTCTTTCGCATCCTGTTTTAGCGGAGAATTCTCCAGTCGCACCCCAGAATTCATCTGGTGTCATATTAAGTGCTGGAATAAAACCATAGTTTTGCATATCTGTTGTACAAAGTGTTTTATCAAAATCGTACATGATAGCCATTATTGCAGTTTTCTTCATATCCTCACCTCGCAAAAAACATTATCATAATGTTTACACTAAGTCAATTTTAGTGATGGGCATAAGTTGCCCATTATTATAAAAAACCTATAACAATTGACCTAAAACGAGATAAACTATATTATGTTTAAAGTATTTTTGAGGTAGCAATGGATGTTAATTAATTCTCAATTCACTGATTGGCTAAGCGCTAACTGGATTACTATCTTAATCATTGTTGGTTCAGTAGTAGTGGGTGTGTGGCTTATTGCCTTAATATTTGCTGTCTCTTTTTATAATGTTTTCAAGAAAGCTCTTAAAAGAGAAAGTGATGCTCTTAATATGCTTTTAAAAGAAAGACACCAGACACTTCATCGATATATTGAGCTTGCAAAGAAACATAACATTGAAATTAGCCAAGATGAAATTAATGGTGTTAATAGACTCGAAAGAGTAAATGATTTCCAAGCGCTTGATAAAGAAAGTCGCGATGAAAGAATCTTCTCATTTATTAAAGCTAGTCACTCAATTACAAGTCGCTGTCATAGAAATGAAGATTTCATCAAAGATGAGGAATACGAATTAATTAAAAATATGTATCTAGATTTAGAAGATGCATATCGTCAAAAATGCGCGAAATATAATTCAGATGTACTTGGATATAATTATTGGATTCGTGTTCCGGGCACTAGACTCATCTTCAAAATCGCAAAAATTAGAAAGAAAGATTTAATTGTTTAAGAATCAACATCCCAAAGGGATGTTTTCTTTTATAATTTTATATCAGTAAAATATTATTGATATATTAAAATATTAATGATATAATCTAATCAGTAAAAAAATACTGAAATATGAGCAAAGTATCTGAAAGACAATTAGAAAGATATCCCTTATATCTAAACCACCTTATAGCGCTTAGAGATAGTGGTGTAACAACTATTTCATCTCCTGCTATCGCTAAAGCTTTAAAACTTTCCGAAGAGCAAGTTCGCAAAGATTTACAAGTTGTCACAAAAAGCGAAGGTAAACCAAAACTAGGAAGAGATATAAATGAACTAATCGATGATATCAAATCATTTTTAGGTTATACATCTAAGAAATCTGCTGCCATCGTTGGTGTTGGTCATCTTGGTGGAGCGCTTATTAACTATAAAGGCTTCGAGGATTTCGGATTAAACATTGTCTGCGGTTTTGATATTGATTCTAAAGTTGTTGGTAAATCTATTAATAATAAAGAAATATATAGTATTTATCAGATGGCAAATAAGGTCGAAGAATTAGGTATTGAAATCGCTATTTTAGTTGTCACTAGTGAAGTGGCTCAACAAGTCGCAAATATGCTCGTTAATGCAGGTATCAAAGCGATATGGAACTTTGTTCCAGTTCACTTGAATATAAATAGTGATGTTGTTGTTGAAAACATTAACATCGCTAGTTCTTTAGCAATTTTAGAACACAAATTAAAAACAAAGGAGATAGATGAATAATGGAAAAGAAAACACCTGTTATTGATCCTCAAAAAGAAGTCGATGAGCTTGTTAAGAAGGCTACCAAAGCTCTCGATGAATTTTTGTTATTAACTCAAGATCAAATCGACCACATTGTCGCTAAATGTTCGGTCGCTGGTCTTGATCATCACGGCACACTTGCCGCTAGCGCAATTAATGAAACAAAACGCGGTGTCTTTGAAGATAAGGCTACCAAGAACTTATTCGCTTGCGAATATGTTGTGAATAATATGCGCCATCTTAAGACAGTTGGAGTTATTTCTGAAGACCCAGTCACTGGTATTACAGAAATCGCTGAGCCTGTTGGAGTTATCTGTGGTATCACCCCAGTTACTAACCCAACATCAACTGTCATCTTTAAATCACTTATTTGTTTAAAGACTAGAAACCCAATTATCTTTGCCTTCCACCCAAGCGCACAACAATGTTCAAAAGAAGCTGCGGTTATCATGAGAGATGCGGCTGTTAAAGCCGGGGCCCCAGAAAACTGTATTCAATGGATTGAACATCCTTCCATGGATGCAACCAGTGCTCTTATGAACCATCCAGGAGTCGCAACAATTCTTGCTACTGGTGGTAACGCCATGGTTAGAGCAGCTTATAGCTGTGGTAAACCAGCCATGGGTGTTGGAGCAGGCAACGTTCCAGCATATATGAATAAATCATGCAATGTTGAACAAGCAGTGAATGATATCGTTTTATCTAAATCATTTGATAATGGTATGATTTGTGCTTCTGAACAAGCTGTGATTATCGATAAAGAAATCTACTCTGAAGCAGTTGAATTATTCAAACGTTTCAAAGTTTACTTTGCAAGTAAAGAAGAAAAGAAGAAATTATCTAGATTCATGTTCGGCTTTGCTGAAGGTGATGAAGGAGTGGAAAACGGAAAACTTAATCCAGATATCGTTGGTAAAAGCGCGTATTGGATCGCTTCTCAAGCTGGTGTAAAAGTTCCTGAAGATACTTCTATCATCGCGATTGAATGTAAAGAAGTCGGTCCAAAAGAACCTATTTCTAGAGAAAAACTTTCTCCAGTGCTTGCAGTCTTTAAAGTCGAAGGAGAAAAAGAAGGATTCCAAAAAGCATTTGAAATGGTTTCCTTTAATGGTTTAGGTCACTCTGCTGCTATTCACTGTAAAGAACAAGAGATGTCCGATCGATATGGTGAACTTGTTCCAGCTATGAGAATCATTTGGAATTCACCTGCCACCTTTGGTGGAATCGGTAATGTCTATAACTCATTTTTACCATCATTAACTCTTGGTTGTGGTAGTTATGGACATAACTCTATCGGCGGTAACGTCAGCGCAGTTAACTTACTTAATATTAAGAAAGTAGGTAAAAGGAGAAATACAGTGCAGTGGTTTAAAGTTCCTTCGAAAATTTATTTCGAACGTAATTCAATTCAATATTTACAATCATGTAAAAATATCAATAAAGCCTTTATTGTCACTGATACTTCAATGGTGGAATTTGGATTCTTCAAGAAAGTTGCAGACCAACTTAACTTAAGAAGAAATAAAGTTCAAATGCAGTTATTCTGTGATGTTGAACCAGATCCAGATATTGAAACAGTCCGTAAAGGCGCAGCAATGATGAAAATCTTTAAGCCAGATGTCATTATTGCTTTAGGTGGTGGTTCAGTCATGGACGCCGCTAAGGGTATGTGGTTATTCTATGAACATCCAGAAGTTAACTTTGATGACCTCAAACAAAAATTTATGGATATTCGTAAAAGAGCATTCAAATATCCAGAACTTGGAAAACAATCTCGTTTAATTTGTATTCCAACAACATCCGGAACTGGTAGTGAAGTCACTCCATTCGCGGTTATTTCTGATAAGAAAAATAATAAGAAATATCCATTAACAGACTATTCTCTTACCCCAACTGTTGCGATTGTTGATGCTGAATTTACAACAAATCTTCCTCCAAAAGCAACAGCTATGACAGGTATGGACGTTCTCACTCACGCAATTGAGGCCTATGTTAGTGTCATGGCTAATGACTTCACTGATGGTCTAGCTATTAAAGCCATTGAACTTGTCTTCAAATATCTTCCAAGAGCAGTTAAAGATGGTCCGCATGATTTAGAAGCTCGTGAAAAGATGCATAATGCTGCCACAATTGCTGGTATGGCGTTCGCAAATGCTTTCTTAGGTATGACTCACTCACTTGCTCATAAAGTAGGTGCAGAGTTCCACACAGTCCATGGTCACACCTGTGGTGTGCTTCTTCCATATGTCATTAGATATAATGGACAAGTTCCAACTAAACTATCCACATGGCCAAAATATAATTGCTATTGTGCAGATAAGAAATATCAAGATATCGCTCGTCTACTTGGCTTAAAGGCTGATACACCTGAGGAAGGTGTTGAATCCCTTGCAAAAGCATGTCATGATCTCCAAGTTGAAATTGGACTTAGTGATAACTTCGCTAGCTATGGCATGAGTGAAGAAGAATGGAATAATAAAATTGACCGTATTGCAGTTCTTGCCTACGAAGATCAATGTTCACCATGTAACCCAAGAGTCCCACTCGTGGAAGACATGAAAGTAATTCTTAAAAAAGCCTACAAAGGCGAATAATAAAGTATATAGTCCCTTATTTTCTTAAGAATATAGGGGACTTTTTCTTTACTTGTGATACAATACTTTTTGAAATAGAGGCTAGACTATGAACAAATTTGATACCAGAGTCCAAGAGTTAAAATATAAAGTCCTAAAAGAGATTGCTAGAGCCTATTTTAACGGTACTTTAGCAAAAGAATCTTTAGAAATTCCTGAACGAATTGTTCCAGGACCAAAACCAACAATGCGTTGTTGTATTTATAAAGAAAGAGCAATCGTACTTGAAAGAATTAAACTCGCATTAGGTGGAAATAAAGAAATTAATAATGTTGTCGAAGTTATCAAAATAGCCTGTGATGAATGTCCACTTGGAGGATATGAAGTCACGAATAGATGTCGAGGTTGTATCGCTCATAGATGTTCAAGTGCATGTCGAAAAGGCGCTATTAGTTTTGACCCAGTCACTCACTCAGCAGTTATTAATAAAGAAGTTTGTATTAATTGTGGAATGTGTGCGAAAGCCTGCCAATATAACGCAATTCAAAATTATCAAAGACCATGTGAACAAGCTTGTAAAGTTAAAGCTATTTCAATGGACGTAGATCATGCTGCACATATTGATGATAGTAAATGTATTCAATGTGGTGCGTGCGTCTATCAATGCCCATTTGGAGCTATCATGGATAAGTCATTTATCACTAATGTGATAGATATCTTAAAAGATAGTGATTTCTCTAAAAAATATCCAGTGTATGCAATCGTTGCTCCATCAGTCTCATCTCAGTTTAAATATGCTTCACTTGGACAAGTAGTAACTGCGATTGAAAAACTAGGATTCTCTCATGTAATTGAAGCTGCCTTAGGTGCAGATATGGTTGCGTTCGCAGAAGCTAAAGAACTTGCTGAAAAAGGATTCTTAACTTCAAGTTGCTGTCCAACATTTGTCTCATTAATTAAAAAATATTATCCAAAACTCGCAGATAATATCTCATCTAATCTTTCCCCAATGGCGACTATCGCTAAATGGATAAAAGAAAATAATCCAAATGCTAAAACAGTCTTTATTGGACCATGCGTTTCTAAGAAAAGAGAAATTGAAGATCCAAAAGTTAAACCATATGTTGATGCAGTAATCACATTTGAAGAACTTCAAGCTATGATTGACGCACGAGATATTGATCTTGCTTCATTAGAAGAAGGTAAACTCTATAACGCTTCATATTTCGGAAGAATATTCGCTAGATGTGGTGGACTAGCTGATGCAGTAAGCGAAGCTTTAAAAGAGCAAAACTCAGATTTTGAACTTAAAGCTACAAGCGCTGATGGACTTGATAACTGTAAACTTATGCTATCAAAAGCCAGCATGAATAAAGAATTCAATTTCCTTGAAGGTATGGCGTGTTCTGGTGGTTGTATTGGTGGACCATGCTGTCTCACCCATGAATTCCGCGATAAATCCGAAGTTGATAAATACGGAAAACAATCAACCGAAAGAACAATCGAAGAATCAATTGCGAACATTGAAAAGAAGGTCAAATAAGGCCTTCTTTTTTCTTCCAATCTTTAGGTTTCTTAATTGTTTTAAGTTTCTCAACCGTGTGATTTTGATAAGCGTATTTACTAACATCAATTCCTTCGATTGTTTGGTATTTGTTTTCATCGATATTTTTTAACGTAACTGAATCTTTAACTATACCAAGTAGATATTCAGGTTTTGATGAACTATATAAACAAGATAACGCTAAAGCGTTTCTGAAGTAATATCCATTCTTTAATAAGAAATCTGTGTTTATATGTAGCCCAGCTTTCTTAATTAGATAATATAGCATCATCGCTGTGGTTCTGGTGTTACCTTCTCTAAATGGATGGATGTGCCAAAACTCGGATACAAAATAGCAGATTTTATCTACTTTCTCTTTCGGATTTAATTTATTCCAGTTGATAACTTTAAATTCAGTATTTAATTCATCAAGAGCAATATCAATATAAGAGGCAAAGACATAATCTATTGATTTATCGCCAAGTATTGATTCTCTTTTGAAGATATCAATTGTTCTTGGTTTACCTGCCCAATCATAAACTTTTGAAAATAGTTTGTTATGAATCTTTAATACATCTTGAATGCTGTTAATCTTAAAATCACTTCTTTTTAATGAAACGATCGCTAATCCTACAAAAGCAGATTCGAGTTCATCAAGTTCTTTCTCATCTTTGATATTAAACTTGTTTTTTAAAATGTTGGTTCCTTCGTAAACGTATGGGTCTTTCATCAATGTTTATAAATCCTTTCGAGTGCAAATTGGGCAGTTTCATAATCAATGTCTCCTTTTGAATAGAGTCTAATTATTTTTTGTGCCTCTTTAGTTGGAGGTACTCCATCTACAGTAGCGACAGAAATAGCAAACTTAAGATCTTCATCTTCTTCCTTTGGAACAGTGAGTTCAAAAGGCATTCCATTATGATTAACAACTGCAGTTAAAAAAAGCATAATTGCCTGACTAGTCGTTAATCCTAATCTTGAAAAGATTTCGTCTGCTTGTTTTTTAATTTCATGTGTCACTCTTGTGTGTACTGTCTCCGTTTTTGCCATACCCATACCTCAATAAAATTGTATCACAATTGCGATACATAATAAATAATAAAAAAAGCGACTTTCATAGTCGCATTTTCAATCTAAATGGTGCAGCGAATGAGAATCGAACTCACACGGGTCACCCCATACGCCCCTCAAACGTACGCGTCTACCAGTTCCGCCATCGCTGCGAACGTTTAATACTATACACTTTTGTTTGTTTCTTAACAAGAGAAAATATAAAAAATAAAGGGTGAACATAGATTAATTCACCCAATATTTTTAAATTTATTTAACTTTTTTGGCTTTGCCTTTTGAATCACCCTTGGAATTATGGATGATGGCTTTACGACCATTTTTAGCGGTTAAACCGTTGATGTATTCTTCAGCTTCTGGTTTGGTTTTGAATTTAGCAATAACCTTACCGGCAGCACCTTTTGTTTGTGCGAGTTTAATTTCCCACATGCCACTATCTTTGTTTTTACTAGCAGTGTAGAATTTACCATCGCTTTTTGGTGCAGCTTTTGCTGGTGCCTTCTTTGCTGGAGCAGCCTTTTTAGCAGGAGCAGCTTTCTTAGCAGGAGCAGCTTTCTTAGCAGGTGCTTTCTTAACTTCTTTCTTAGCCATAAATTAATCCTTTCTTATTATTTATAATACTTGGAACGCTAGTGTAGCGATACCAAGATATGAAATAAGGGCGAGAACATCGACAATTGTTGTGAGTAGTGGTTGAGCAACAATCGCTGGATCTTTTTTAAGTGCTGCCACTCCAAGAGGGAGCAAAACAGCAACGATTTTAGCAATAAAGCTTGCAGCGAATAACGTAATTGAAACAGTCGCGGAAACTTTTATAACGGACTTTGCGAATTCACCAGCGATTTCTGGATCCCAACATTTTCCATTCCAAATAGTTGGTGCTACGCCATCAATGGAACCATTAATACCTACGTTTTGAACAATTCCGGTATATTGTTCAATAGTGAACCATATAAATGAGAACACTAAGATAACACTTGAAACCATTAAAGCTGAAAGTGCTTCTTTTAGAATAACTCTAAAGAAATCTTTAGGAGTGAATTCTTTAGTAGCGAGTCCTCTAATCATTAAAGCGATTGTTTGACCACCAGCATTTCCGCCTGTATCCATAAGTGTAGGCACGAAGGCGATAAGAATTGGCATCATTAAGAAGACTTGTTGTCCTTGGAGTTTATCAAGCACCATTGTGGTGAATGTTCCTAAAATAAGAAGGACAACAATCCATGGAACGCACTTCATCGCCATTCTCCACGCTGGAGTGTCTAAATAAGAATCTTCAAGTGGAGTAACGTGAGCTAAAGCTGCAACATCTTCGGTCGCCTCTTCTTCGATAACGTCAACGATATCGTCGATGGTACATAAACCAACTAGTCTATTTTCATTATTAACAACAGCGATGGCGTTTAAGTCATAACGCTTCACCATGTTAGCGACTTCTTCTTGGTCGGTATTAACGTTAACAGTGACAAAGTCACGGTTCATTAAATCAGCGAGTTTTTCATCTCCTTTAGCGAAGATTAAATCATCTAAGTCAAGAGTGCCCACTAAGTTTCTCTTATTATCAATAATAAATAAGGTATAGATTGTTTCTTTTTCTTTACCAATTTTTCTAATTTTAGAAATAGCTTCATCGGCGGTTAATGTATCAAGTAAAGAAAGAAGCTCAGTGGTCATGATTGAGCCCGCTGTGTTTTCTTTATAGTTAAGTAGTCTATTAATAGTTGAACGTCTTTCTTTTGGAACGTTTCTTAAAATACGAGTAACTAAGTTAGCAGGCATATCTTCGATATCATCAACTAAGTCATCAGTGAATTGTTGCTCGAGAATATCTGCTAATTGATCATCAGAAAGGATACGAATTAATTCTTCTTTAACATCCGGATTAAGTTCAGTGAATAATTCAGCTGTGTATTCACTTTTAACGCACTTAAAAATGAAGACAAGTTTTTTGACATCTTCAATATCATCGCATGCCTCAGCAATATCAATTGTTGGAACACTTTCAAAGATTTGACGTATGTCTTTAACCTTCTTAGCGTCAATAAGTTCTTCAAGTTGAGCTGTGCTGATTAATTCGTTTTCCATTTCGTTAAAAGTTTAACCACTTTATTTAAATAAAGAAAGAAAAAAAGCAATTTTTTATATTTATCAATCTAATTGTGATAGAATACTTAACGTATTAAGAGGTAAGAAAATGAAAGAAATTCTCGTTGAAACAAGTGCACGTCATGTCCACGTCACTCAGGAAACTCTCGAAATCCTTTTTGGAAAAGGACATGAACTCGAAGTAAGAAAAATGCTTTCTCAGCCAGGACAATTCGCATCCACTGATAAAGTTGAAGTTATCGGATATAACACAAAAGATCCAGCCGGTCCACGTCCAAGCGCAAAACTATCAATTCTTGGACCAGTTAGAAAAGCCAATCAAGTTGAAGTTTCATTTACAGACGCTCGTACTTTAGGACTCACTGCTCCAGTTAGAGAAAGTGGAGATATCGCCGGAAGTGGAAAATGTACATTAAGAGGTCCAGCAGGAAGCGTTGACCTTGATGAAGGTGTTATTGTCGCTAAACGTCATATCCATATGACTCCGGAAGATGCTGTGAACTTTGGTGTTAAAAATGGTGAAATTGTCACTGTTGAAGTCGATACTGGTAAAGGTAGAAAAACATTATTCGGAGATACAGTTATTAGAGTTTCTCCAAAATTCGCTTTAGCGATGCATATTGACACTGACGAATGCAATGCTTCAAGTGCCTTTGGTGAAGTTTACGGAAGAATCGTTAAATAATGAGAAAAGTTATTGAATATTTCCCAGAGAATGTCTGCTCTAGAAAAATGACCATTACTGTTGAAGATGGTAAGGTAGTTTCTTTAGAAGTAGTGGGAGGTTGTAACGGTAATCTCCAAGGTATCGCTAAGCTAGTGGAAGGTATGGAAGTAAGTGAAGCTATCAAACGACTTGAAGGTATTAAATGTCGTGGTAGTAGAACTGGATTAACTTCTTGTCCAGACCAACTTTCCAAAGCATTAAAAAATAGTTAATTATTATTGTTGATATATTATTCTTATAAAGATATAATATGTCTCGCAAAGTCTTATCAAGAATCGCGTAATAAGGATGAAATAACGCGGTAGCAACTCTAGAAATAGTAAGTGCTCTCCTTAGCAGAGATCCCACTCTCTGAACGATAAGATACGGATAGTCCTAAAAATGGCTTTCCCTTAGTGGGAGGCCATTTTGTTTTATTAGGAGAAAATATGCTAAAAGAAAAAAATCTATTCACTTCTGAAAGTGTATCAGAAGGACACCCAGATAAAGTCGCAGATCAAATCGCAGATTCTATTTTAGATTACTGTCTAACAATTGATCCAAAAAGTAGAGTAGCCTGTGAAGTTTTCTGCACGAAAGACTATGTTCTTATTGGAGGAGAAATAACTTCCCTTGCCCGTCCAAATTATGAACAAATAGTTAAAAATGTCCTTAAGGACATCGGGTACACAAAACCTGAATATGGTTTTTCAGATAAAACCGTTAAGGTTGATGTCAAAGTTCAAGAGCAATCACCTGATATCGCTCAAGGGGTAAACGCTAAAAAACCAGAGGAAATTGGAGCGGGTGACCAAGGCATTATGTTTGGTTATGCATCAAACGAAACTAAAGGATATATGCCACTAGCGATTTCAATTGCCCATAAGCTTGTTAGAATTGCAACAAACTTACGTAAATCTGGTGAATTTAAACACGCTCGTCCAGATATGAAATCTCAAGTTACAATTGACTACACCGATCCAGATAATATCAAAGTTGATACAGTCTTAATGTCAATTTCTCATGATCCTGATTTTGATGAAATAGAATTTAAAGACTATATTAAAAACAAAATCATGATTCCAGTCGTGAAATCCTTTGGATTAAATAGTGATTTCAAAGTCCTAATTAACCCAACTGGAAGATTTGTTATTGGCGGTCCTGCTAGTGACACAGGTGTTACTGGTAGAAAGATCATTGTTGATACTTATGGTGGTAGTGGTCACCATGGTGGTGGTGCCTTCTCAGGTAAAGACCCAACTAAAGTTGATAGAAGTGGTGCGTATATGGCTAGATATATCGCTAAAAATCTAGTGGCTGCCGGAGCGGCGGATCGACTTGAAGTTCAAATCGGTTATGCGATTGGAAAACCTGAACCTGTTTCTGTTGGAATTTCAACTTATGGCACTGCTCATTATTCAGACAAAAAGATTCTTGAAGCTATTGAAAAAGTATTTGATCTTAGACCTGGAATGATTATTAAAAATTTCTCACTTCAAAAACCTAATTTCAAATATCAAGAGATATCAAACTATGGTCATTTAGGTAGACAAGACTTAAATCTTCCTTGGGAAGAGCTTGACCAAGTTGAAAAAATCAAAAAGATTCTAAATAAATAAAAGTTAACTGGATTTATCCAGTTTTCTTTTTGAAAAAATGTAATAGTTATACTATAAATTTTCTCTAGTTCATGCGATAATATAAGTGTAAATAATCCTCATAGGATAATTTGGAAAGGAGAGTAACTAAATGAAATACCAAATTATTGGTAAAAACATTGAAGTTACTGATGGAATCCGTAATGCTGTTGAAAAGAAACTTTCACGTATGGATAAATATTTCATCATTAACGATAATGTTTCTTGCCGCGTTGTCGTAAGATCTTATAAGCTAGGCGCTAAAGTAGAGGTCACAATCTTTACATCTCAAATGGATTTCCGCGCTGAAGTAACTGATCCTGATTTATATGCAGCGGTTGATGTTGCAATCGATAAGCTTGAAGGTCAAATGAGAAAACTCAAAACGAAGATGGACCGTTCTCGTGGAGACAAACTTGGTTTAGGTAAAGCATTAGCTTTAGAAAACATTGAACCAATCGAAGAAGAAGTTGAAAACGAAGAGGTTGTTAGAGTTAAGAGTGTTGATCTAGAACCTATGAGTATTGATGAAGCTATTACAAGAATGCAATCTCTCGACCACCCATTCTTCCTATATCTAGATGAAGAAGATAACAAGATTACAGTTGTCTATTCTCGTCAAGATGGTGGATATGGAATTCTCCAAGCCGAGAACGAACTTAAATAACTCATCATTTATAAGGGCCATCATTATGATGGCTCTTTTCTTTTGCGATTTACTTTCGTATGTAATACAATACACGTATGGCTAAGCTTATCGCTACTGATTTAGATGGCACACTATTTTATCCAAAAAGAAGAGTGAGAATGATTTCTCATCGTTCTTTAAAATTCCTTAGAAAATGGATTGATGAAGGAAACAAAGTCGCTCTAGTAAGCGGTCGTAACCAAGAATATTGTGAAAAGGTTCTTCGTAAAATTGATAGACCTGTTGATATTATTGGATGTAATTCCTCATATATAATCCACGATGGAAAGATGATAAAAGAATCATTTTTTGATGCGGATAGACTTGCTATCATCTTAGATGAGATTAAAGAAAAATATCATCCAAAAGCCATCATGATTATGACTGGAGATAAGAACTTTATCTCAAAGAGATCAGTTACTGATGCGTGGTATACATTTGGATACAAAATTTGGTATTTCTTCCAAGGAGTGTATCGTGAAAAATTCTTCATTAGTGATAAGAAATTTGATTCCGCTATTAAAAGTGGAAAAGTTTATAAAGTCATGATTATGTTTGGTATTAATAAGAAAGCCAAACTAAAAGCCTTACAGGCTAATAAAGAGATTCGCAAAGCCTATTCAAATGATTTGGAAGCTAGTTGGTCAGAACAAATGATTGAATTATCACCATTTGATTGTTCAAAAGCTTCAGGGTTGAAATATTATGCAAATTATCTTATGATAAACCACAGCGATGTATATGTTGTCGGTGATTCTGGCAATGATATATCGATGTTCAACGAGTTCTACGAGAACAGTTATTGTATGCAAAGGGCGCCACTATCGGTCTCGAAGTACGCCAATCATGTTATTAAACATTTCTGGGAACTCGAGAAATATATTGCTAAGAAAGGAAGTAATTAATAATGAATAATTACACAATTGCAATTTCAAGTTTTCTTCGCTTCAACGTTGTTATCCTTAACACCCTTGAATATGTCATGAAGAAAGACAAATATGATTTAAACGCATACAAAGCTCGTAAAGAAATCATTAATAATGAAATTACCGCAAACACTCCACTTAAATCATGTTTAGATAATAGTGGTGAACCAGGCAAAGCACTCGTTGAAAAAATCCAAAACCTTCTAAGTGAAGTTTATTCTGATGATTCTTCAATCGTTAAACTTGCTGGAGATGGAAGTGAAATTAGAGTTGACCAAGCTCAACACCTCGCTTTATATGAAGCAGTCCTTCCAGTCTATGAAGAAGTTAGACACGTTATTGTCGCTCACGTTCAAGCAGCTAGAAAAGAAAACTTATATGATGATGAACTTTTAGACAAAGCTCTCCTTGCCACTGAATATTTCTACCGTGGTATCGTCAATATGCTTCTTTTAGATGATCTTGATCGTTTATTCGCAGAATATAACAGAGCACGTCAAGAAGCTAAAGGTGAAATCACCCCACAATCTAATTTCATTCAAGGTGATATTCAAAAAGTTGTTGGTTTTATTAACGCAACTAGACAACATTCTCCACTTACCAGTGCAGATTATTATGAACTTATCGACCCAGAGTTCGCTCTTATCGAAATGACAAGCGGTCGTAGAGATCTTCCAACAGGAAAGAATTTCGGTGAAGTTTTCACTTCAGTGAAACAAATCGCTAAAGATAAGACTCAAAAATGGGAAAATGCTTGGAGACCACTTTATGATGAATTCATTAAACATTTCGATGAATCAATCAAAGAATTCCAAGCCAAAGCTAATCAAGCTGCCTAATTGAAAATCACTAAATATAGTGATATATTACTTCAGTATGAAAAAAGAAAATTCGAAAAAAATACAATTTAAAGAACTAATCTGGTACTTCCTAGCGGGAATACTTGGTTTTGGTGGTTTATTTATGATGGTCTTTGGTATCATCGGTCATCACCTTGGTGGTAACCTTGAACAAAACTTCATTAAACAAGCTGAAAAGAACATAGTTCTTGATTTCCGTATTTGGGGAATTATTCTTTTGGCCGCTGGTCTAGTAATCGCCCTTATCGCTCTTGTCTATTTCGCTAGAAGCGCTGATAGAGATATTGAAAAAGCGATAAGAAGACAACAAAGACTAAACGCTCAGTTAACTGAAGGCATGGAAATTAAGCCAGCCGTTCAAACAATTGAAGTAGAATCTACTCCAGTTGACGACAAAGCAAAGTAAGAACTAGCCACTTCGGTGGCTTTTTCTTTCATTAGAAAATCTAGACAATTATTTGAAAAGGTATAGAATTAAAACTACACCGAAGAGATAGAGAAAAACTACTGATGTCTTTATAGAGAATCTAGGATGGTGGAAGCTAGATAAGAATAAGTAGATAATATGGACTATTAAGGGCAAAGCGAATTTAGTAGCTTAGACGGCACTCACCGTTATCGAGAAAAGTGCAATCTATTTAATTAGAATTGAACTAAGGTGGTACCACGTGAAAGCGTCCTTAGATGATTTATCATCTGAGGCATTTATTTTTTTAGGAGGTAAAGAAAATGGAAGAGAATAAAAGAAAAAGAATGTTAAGTGGCATTAAGCCAACTGGCAAACTAACTTTAGGTAACTACATTGGAGCAATTAAACAATTCGTTTCTTATCAAGATGAATATGATTTGCTTGTTTTTATTGCTGATCTCCATTCGCTTACCTTACCTATTGATCCTAAAGAACTTAGAGAAAATACAAAAGATTTAATCGCTATTTATTTAGCCTGTGGACTTGATCCAGAAAAAGTTATTTTGTTCAAACAAAGCGATGTTCATGAACACGCTGAACTTGGCTATATTATGGCGTGTAATTCCAATATGGGTGAACTTCACCGTATGACCCAGTTTAAAGATAAAACCGCTAAATTAGGCGCGAATGATTCAATTCCTACAGGAATATTTATCTATCCAACCTTAATGGCCGCAGACATTCTTTTATATGACGCTGATTATGTTCCAGTTGGAGTAGATCAAAAACAACATGTTGAATTAACAAGAGATATCGCTATTAGATTTAATCATTTCTATGGAGATACATTTAAAGTTCCTGAACCAGTACTTGCTAAAAAAGGAGCGAAAGTATATTCACTTAGTGATCCTTCTAAGAAGATGTCTAAATCTGAATCTGATAAAGGTACTATCTATCTTCTTGAAGACTTAAATATCACTCGTAAGAAAATTATGTCAGCAGTGACTGATATGGAAAATAAAGTTAGATTCGCTCCAGAAAGTCAACCTGGTATCTCTAACTTACTTACTATTATGTCCGCTCTTACTAATGAAGACGTTTCTAGTATCGCTAAGCGATATGAAAACGGTGGATATGGTAACTTTAAAAAAGCAGTCGCTGATGTAGTAGTAGACGAACTTGCTAAACTCCAGGCAAAAGTTAAAGAAATCCAAAATAGTGGAGTTGTTGATGAAATTTTAGCTAAAGGAGCTGAAAAAGCTAGCTTCTTAGCAAGAAAGAAACTCGCTAAAGTATATCGTAAAGTTGGATTAAGATAGAATGTCGAAAATGTTATATAACGTTAGCGATAAACCAAAACTCTCAATTTGTATTGCGGGTGGTTTTCAACATTTTCTTTCTATCGTTGGCGCGACTATTTTAGTTCCAATTTTAGTTGGTCTACCTGAACAAATATCTGCAGCCTTACTTGGTTGTGGGCTTGGAACTATAACCTATTTATTAATCACTAAAAGAAAAAGCCCAGTTATTATTTCTAGTAACTTTGCTTTTATAGGCGCGATAACGATGGCCTATGGACAATGTGGTTATTTAGGAATACTTCTTGGTGGATTATTTACAGGCGCTGTTTATATTGCGCTATCAATTATTATTAAATTTGCAGGAACAAAATGGATTGATAAATGGTTTCCTCCAATTATAATTGGACCAGTTGTTGCTTTAATTGGTTTAACCTTAGCAGGAAGTGCAGCTGCAGACATGGTTAAGGCTGATGGCTATTTTGCAACCGTTACCGGTGTAGATATATTTCCATATAACTTATTAGCACTTTTATGTGCGCTTGTAACGTTCTTTGTCATCATTGTTTTCACTGTTCAAAATCATTTTAAACATTTTAGACTTGTTCCATTTTTAATTGGTATTTTAGCTGGTTATTTATTAGCGCTTACCTTTACTTTAATAGGTAGAGCAATTAATAATCCTTATTTAATAATTATTGATTTCTCGCCATTAATCGAAGATTTCTCAAATATTTCAATAACTAGTTTTATTGATTATCCTCGCTTTTCGCTTCTTGAAGGAATTAATGAAATTGTTACAAATGATGTTTCACTTGATCCATTTGGAGTAGCAGAAATCGCTCTTGCCTTTATTCCAATCTCACTTGTGAGCTTCTCTGAACATATCGCCGATCATAAAAACTTAGGAAATATTATTGGATGCAATCTAATTGATGAAGAACCAGGATTATCTAGAACAGTTATGGGTGATGGAGTTGGTTCAATTGTCGGTACTTTCTTTGGAATATGCCCAAACACAACCTATGGAGAAACTGTCGGATGTATTGCTATTACAAAGAATGCATCAATTAGAACAATTATTGTTGCATGTATTATGTGCATCGTCGTTGCGTTTTTAACCCCATTTACATCTTTCTTTAGAACTATTCCTTCGTGTGTTATCGGTGGAATGTGTCTAGTACTATATGGATTTATTGCTGTTAGTGGATTCAAGATGATTCAACAAGTTAACTTAAATGAACATAAGAATATGTTTACCTTATCAGTTATCTTAATAGCGGGTATTGGAGGACTTAGCTTACAAATCCCATACCGCCTTGGAGTACTTGATGGCAGTGAGTTAGTTGCCCCAATTAGATTTGTGTCTATTACTTCAATTGCCTTCTCGCTTCTTCTTGGTATGGCTACTTATGCAATATGTTCATATATTGAAAAACATAATAAGATTGAAGAAGAAATAGAATAAATAATTTGCAAAATTCGCCCCAACAATTGGGGCTTTTTTAATGTTTATTATATAAATAAGTAGGTGATAAGTATGAAAAAGAGAACGTTCCCTTTGCTCGTAGTTAGCGCTTTAATGCTATGCGGGTGTTCATCTAGCAATGTTAATTTAGATGAAAATAACTATGATACTGACCCAATAAGTGGCATTAGTGATGATGGAGTCGCTAACGACTACGATAGTGACTACACAAAAGACTCAGATGTCGAAATACCTTCATCATTTGATTCTTTTAGTGATAACACTATAAGTGCTGCAGGTCACTATTACCTAAAGGGTGAATACCCATCTATTTCAATCACTGCTAGTAAAAATAGTGAAGTATATATCTATTTAGATGGAGTATCTATTTCTTCATCTTCTGGAATTGCTTTTGGTAGTAGTTACGCAATTAAACTATATGTTGTCTTATTAAATAATTCAGTTAATACAATTGAAAATGATTTCTTAGACACAAACGCATTCCACGTTAAAGGATATGTTCATATTCAAGGTAGTGGTAGCTTAAATATCACCTCTAAACAAAAAAGTGCACTTAAAGTTTCTAAAGATTTATTCATTAATGATATTACTTTAAATGTTAATGGTGCTGCGCATGGAATAACTGCTCAATCAGTCACTATTGATGGTGCAAATATTTCTAGTATTGCCATCAAAGATGGCATACAAGCTGAAAGTAGCGATAATACTACTTATAATGACGCTGAAGGATTTGTTAAATTAATTAACACTAAATACACCGCAAACACTAATGGAGATGGTATCCAAGCTGATACATATGTTTATGTAAGTGGTGGTGAACAAAATATCAAAACTATCGGTGAATTTGTTTCATATTCCACATCGAATATGGAAACATATGGTTTATCTACTGATGATTTTAAGTTTGTTAAATCTGGATCAACTTATAAAAGAGTCGCTAAAGATGAAATCCATTATCTATCTTCATCGTATTATGCACTAGCAAATTCAGTTAAAGGAATTAAAGCAGGCGCACTTGAATATGATTCAAATAGTGATGGTGTTGAAGACACAGTAGTGACCACAAATGCTGATTACCGTATTGGTATTGCTCATGGAGCAAAACTAACCGTAGATTCATTCGATGACTGTGTTCATACCAATTATGGAAAAGTTGATTTACTTAGAGCTAATCTAACGCTTTCAACACTTGATGATGGAGTGCATGCTGACTATAACCTCAATATCAATAATGCATCTATCGTTATTAATTCTTCTTATGAAGGACTTGAAGGTGCAAATGTGACTATTGATGGAAGTGAAACAAACATTGTTTCTAATTCAGACGATGATGGTATTAACGCTGCTAGTGATTTAGTTTCTCAAACCAATATCACTATTAATGATGGATATTTAAGAGTCTATGCATCTGGAGATGGATTAGATGCAAATACATCGCTTATCTTTAATGGCGGAAGAACTGTTGTTGAAGGTCCTGGTAGTGGAAATGGTTCACTAGATTCAGACTTAGTTAAATTTAATGGTGGAATTGTCTTTGCCTGTTCCACAAGTGGCATGACTGAACAAATGAGTGCGACTCAGGCTACATTTGTCTATCAAGGTAGCACCTTCTCTAGTGGTGCGCTTATTGCTATCACCCTTGGTAGCGATACTGAAAATCCATTATTTTCATACACTTTAAAGCAAAGTTGCAATCAAATTATTTTCTCCCATCCTAGCTTAAAACAAGGAAGTACCTATAGCATTTATAACGGTTCTTCCTCATCCGCCTCAATTACAATGAGCTCTACATTAACTAAAGTAGGTTCATCTCAAGGTGGTCCTGGTGGTGGAGGAGGACATGGTCCTCGTTAATAAATAAAAAAAGCGAGTTTCGTAATTGAACTCGCTATTTTTAATTAATGGCGGAAGATAAGAGATTTGAACTCTTGCGCCCCTTTCGGAACCTATGAGCTTTCCAAGCCCACCCCTTCAGCCTCTTGGGTAATCTTCCGTGCTGTTAAATTATATGTTTTCTTTGTAGCAATATCAACAAACAATTATAATTGTTATCGTGAAAGAGATTTTAATTACTAAACAAGAATCTAATCAAAGAGTAGATAAATATATTCGCAAGTATTTAAGCGAGGCTCCTCTTAGTTTTATTTATCGTTTATTCCGTAAGAAAGATGTCAAAATTAATGGACATTGGGTTAAACAAGATTGCATCATAAGTGAAGGTGAAACTCTCACCATTTATGTTAGTGATGATCAACTAAAGGAATTTGTAAAAACTAAAGAAGCTAGAAAAGCTGATTTAAAGTACCCAATTATCTATGAAGATGAAAATATCTTAATCGTTGATAAACCTCGTGGACTACTTGTCCATGGTGATAGTTTAGAAAAGCGTTTAACTTTATCTAACGAAGTCTTAAATTATCTATATTTTAAAGGTGAATATAATCCAAAAGTTACTTCTGGGTTCACTCCTGCACCCGCGCATAGACTTGATAGAAATACATCTGGTTTAGTTGTTTTTGGTAAGACACTTCCTGCTTTGCAGGAACTTGAAGAATTATTCAAAGATAAAATTGAAATTGAAAAAACCTACCAAGCATTAGTGGTGGGTAATATAAAAGACAGAATTGAGATTGATCTACCTTTAATTAAAGACTCTAATAGTGGACTAGTTAAAGTTGGGAAACTTAAAGATGGCGCTCAAAAGGCATTATCGATTGTTTCTCCTATTAAACAATATGAGGGTTATTCCCTTGTTAGTGTTAATCTAGTTACTGGTCGCACTCATCAAATTAGAGTCCATCTTTCTAGCATTTCTCATCCAATCGTAGGTGATGGTAAATACGGTAATTTCATGACCAATAGATTGTTCAAATCTATGTATGGATTTGAAAATCAATTTTTGCATGCCTACTCTATTGAATTTAAAAAGATCGGTGGAGTGCTCTCCTACCTATCTAATCGTAAATTTATCTCTAATCTACCAAAGGTAGAATCTGATATTTTAAACAAACTTAAATAAATCTATTTTTAGAAATATATTCACCTTTAAGTATCTTTTTCAAAGTGTGATAAATTCCATTCTTATCATTGCTTTTAATTGAGATGATAGGGGCTTTTTCTTTAACGGAGGTTTTTCCATTTACCATCGCAACACCATAACCAGCGATATCTATCATTTCAACATCGTTTTCAGCATCCCCAAAGACAATGATATTCTTTTGAGGAATGTGATAATAAGAGGCAATATCTAATATAGATGCACCCTTACTTGTTTTAATAAAATATAATTCAAAATATGGTGAACCAGTCCAAAATCTCGCAGATAGTCCCTCATATTTAGAGCAGATATTAACAATATCTTTTTTTGCCTCTTCATCTTCTTTAGTCATTTGGACAATCATTGTCATCGGATCTTTATTTAGAGTTTTTCTTAAATCTCCAAAGGTGATATCCATGTTGTCATACCAGAAGAATTTCGCTAAATATTTATCTTCCTTATCAACCCAAATATTAACATCATCTTCACACATTATATTCGCGGTGTATTTTTCTAGTTTGTTCGTAAGTTCTTTAACTATTTCCTTAGGAAAAGCAAAGATTCGAGGCTTGAAATTAGGATCATTTGGATCAAAGACATAGGCACCATTATAACAAATCATCGGAGTGTCTAACTTAAGTAAGCTATGATATGGCTTAAGTGACCTGGATGGTCTACCGCTAGCGAGTATTATTTTGTGACCTTGTTTTGCTAACTTTTTTAAATAATGTCTAGTAAGAAAAGATATCTTCTTTTTTGAATTTAATAAAGTGCCATCCATATCTAAGGCAATAAGATATTTTTCTTTATTCATAAATCTATCAAATTATAACAAGCATAAATCAATATAGCAAAATACTATATTGAACTTTTAGACATTTATTTTATAATTAAGTCGCTATGATTACGATTTACACTTCACCTTCATGTTCAAGTTGTCGCAAAGTTAAAAAGTGGTTTGATGAACAAAAAATCCCATATCGTGAAAAGAATATTTTTGCGTCCACTTTAACTGAAGACGAACTTAAAGACATGCTTGTTAAATCAGAAAATGGCACGGATGATATTATTTCTAACCGTTCTAAAATCATCAAAGAACAAAACGTTAATATTGATGATATGACTATCTCTGAACTTATTAAGTTTATTCGCGAAAACCCATCAGTGTTAAAACGTCCTATCATGCTTGATGATAGACGTATGCAAGTTGGTTATAATTCTGAAGAAATTAGAACATTCATTCCACACGCTAGAAGGATTGCCGAAATGGCGTGCCCACATATTGAAAGTTGCTGTGGGGATGATGAATGCGAAACTAAATAGCTTTCTTCACTCGTTTAAGTTTTGAAATACGATTCTCTTTATAGGGAATCTTTTTATTTGCTAAAAATTCTTTTAATAAAGTCTTCGCAAGCTTCATAGAACTTGCTTCACATTCGATTTCGTAATCGATGTGGCCAAGGTATTCGCTTTTATCAATGGAGACTAAGGAGTCTTTATATTTAACATCTAGTCGATAATTTGTGAGAGTTGCAAACACTACTAAATCGTCTGGGTTAGTGATTTTATTATCTTTGAGATAATCATATACTTCACCTTTAGGAAATTTCTTATTATTTAAAAATAATTCGTATTCTTTTTTAGATAATCTTTGATTGATTTCAAGTTTACCTTCACTTAACTCTAATTTTAAAGTAGCTTCAATAAGCGTTCCTTCTTCTCTAATCCTAAGGGCGAGTTTTGAGTTCTTTGGAGATATATCTTTTTCACAGAAATAATAATTAAGTTGTTTAAACACTTTATTGTTTTCATTTATAAAAGAAGAGATCAATAATTCATATTCATCTTTACTTATAAGTGTTTTAGCCTCAATTTCGATATTTTTGCTCATAATATTTACTTATGATATTATATATCAAGGTAACACTCATGTTAATTTTAGAAGATTCACAAACTAATGCCTTTAATGAATGGCTACGTTCATATGGAATATATATTGCTTTAGGGATTGCAGGAGTAGTCTTCCTTACTGTTTTAGTTTTGTTTATTATTGCTTTAATTAAAAGAAAGAAAGATCCTACTAGTGTACTTCCTAAAGAAATTAAATTAAGCGCGAATACTTCAAAAATCCTCGAAGGACTTGGTGGAAGAGAAAATATTGTCGCACATTCCTTAAATGGTTCACGTATTGTCTTGATGCTAAATAATTACAATATTGTTGATGAAAAAATGCTAAACGAAAATGGTGTGGATTCATTAATCAAAATGTCAAATAAAATCACGCTTGTAATTAAGCGTGATGCATCAAAAATATATAAGGAGCTGTTTCTTTAGAAACAGTTTTCTTTTATATCTTCAACTGGAAGTCCAATAACATTATATAAACTACCTTCGATGTGGTGGACTAAATTATATTCTTTGTCTTGGATTCCATAGGCTCCTGCTTTATCCATTGGGGAGCCACTTTTAATATAGCGATAAATTAACTCATCACTTAGCTCATTAAAATAAACATACGTTTTAACTGAACGAGTAATGCTTTTGTTTCCTTTAATATAGGTGTAGCCAGAAATAACAACGTGCTTTTTACCACTTAGTTTTCTTAGCATATTAAAAGCATCTTCTTCATCTTTAGGTTTACCAAGTAGTTCACCATCAATAATGACGACAGTATCGCAACCAAGCACATCATCATTAGGATGATCTTTTTTAATTGCTTCAGCTTTTAGCTTAGATGCTGCTGCAGGAAGTTCTTCAGGAGCAACATGAACATGTTCATCAACATCAGCAGGGATAATTTTAAAATCAGGCACTATTAATTTAAGTAGTTCTTTTCTTCTTGGAGATTGACTCGCTAAAATAAGCATAATTATTTTTGATCCATGACCACAGGAACAATCATTGGACTCCTTTCAGTACGACGTGAAACAAATCTCGAAATAAGCTCTTTGATATTTGTTTTAATTTCATTAAAGGTTGTTTTTTCTGCCATAAGTTTTTCTAAAATCTTAGTGGTGAGTTGTTCGATATCACTCACTAAAGTTTCATCATCATTAGAGAACGCTTTTGTGATGACATTTGGAGGAACGATAATTTCACCAGTTTTGGAATTAATTCCAACAATGACAGCGATTAATCCATCTTGCTTAAGGATTTCTCTATCTTTAATAACTGCGCTAGAAAGCCCACCAATATCATTTCCATCGATATAGACAGGTTCAGCAGAGAAATGAATGCCTCTTTTAATCTTATGGTCAAATAGTTCAATCGAGTCACCATTTTCCATTACAAAAATATTTTCTTTTTTCATGCCTAATGATTCAGCGATATCAGCGTGAAGCTTAAGCATACGATATTCACCATGTATAGGCATAAAATATTTTGGATTAACAAGTCTAAGCATAAGTCTAAGTTCTTGCTTAGATGGGTGGCCAGAGGAGTGAACCGCGAATAAAACTGAATTAGTGAGGACTTCACATCCTGCTCTAACAAGTTTATTAACAACTTTTTCAATAAGCATTCCATTTCCAGGAATAGCGTTACTAGAGAAGACAACCGTGTCACCTGGAACGATACTTACTTCTTTATGTTCTCCGTTTGCAATTCGGCTTAAAGCCGCCATTGGCTCACCTTGTGAACCAGTGCAGAGAATACATATCTCATTAAGTTTATATTTATTCACATCACCAATCGGGATGATACTTTTATCTGGAATTTTAATATAACCAAGTGCTCTAGCGACTTCGACAACATATTCCATTGATCTACCGACAATCGCGATGTATCGACCATGTTCAACTGCAACTTCAACAATTTGTTGGATACGAGAGATGTTACTTGAGAATGTTGAAAGAATAAGTCTACCAGGAGTGTTATCAAATATTTCTCTAATTGAACGAAGAACATTTGTTTCACTTGGAGTATATCCTTCAATTTCAGCGTTTGTGGAATCGCTTAAAAGAAGATCAACACCTTCGCTTCCAATTCTAGCGATTTTATTAAGTTCAATTTTCTTTCCAACTGGGGTTAAATCAATCTTAAAGTCACCAGTGTGCACAATTCTTCCTTGTGGAGTGTCTACACATATTCCATAAGCATCTGGAATAGAGTGAGTGACATAGAAGAAAGAAACAGTGAATTCTGCGACGTGGAATACGCTATCAGAATCATATTCAACTATGTTGACTTCTTCTTTAATACGCATATCAGTGAGTTTGCGTTTAATTAAAGCAGCGGCTAATTTTGGAGCGTATATTACTGGTATATGGAGATTTTGAACAAGGAAAGGAATACCACCAATATGGTCTTCATGACCATGGGTGATAAAAAGTGCTTTAACTTTTTGTCTTGAATTCCTTAGTTTTGAATAATCAGGAATTACGTAACTGACGCCTGGTAGATTAGCTTCAGGAAATCTAACACCTGCATCAATAATAATGAGCGAAGAATCGCTTTCAATGCAGTATGTATTCTTTCCGACTTCGCATAAGCCACCTAAAGCATAAATAGAAATTGGGGAATTCGATATCTCCATATTAGCCTCCAAAGAAATAATGAATTATATTCGTTATTTATTTAAGCACGCTAATTATATTGTACTTATTATTAATTTACAATAAAAAAGTTGCATCGCTGCAACCTATATCCTAACTGAGTCAGGTTTAACTATAAATGGATTTTTCTTATCGATGTGGTCGTAGAAAAGTATTCCATTAAGATGATCGATTTCATGCTGTAAGACAATAGCTTCATATCCTCTAGCGGTGATAATGACATCTTTCATTTGTCTAACATCGAAGGCTTTAACTTGAATCTTAAATTTACGGTAGACATATCCTTGATGTTCATCATCAACTGATAAACAGCCTTCTCCACCTTCTAGATAAGATTCTCTCACTGATTCAGAGATGATTTTTGGATTAACTAAGCGATGATCAACTTCACCGTTTTCGTTTCCATTTTCATCGTAGAGTTTGTAGTAGACTACAAGAGCACGGATATTTTTACCGATTTGAGGAGCGGCTAAACCAACGCCTTCTCTAATTTTATATTTCTTTGAGATTTCAGGATCTTGAGATGCTACTAAGTAGTCATGCATCTTATTCACTAAAGAAATGATATCTTCGCTAATAGGAGTAGGGACTTCAACTGACTTACTTCTTAGTGAGATAGCGTTATCTTTAACAATCTTAAAATACTTTTCCATGTTTCAAATTGTATCATAAAAGATACAAATTTGTTAAGATATTGCTATGGACAAACTTCTTTACGAAAAACTAGTGGATCTTAAAAGAGGAATTGAAGAGGATGAGCGTGTCCTTTATCTATTAGAAATGGAAAAGAAACTTTCTAATGATCCACTCGCAATGAAACTAGCCTATCAAAAAGATATTAAGGCCATGGAATATGAAGATGCTTTAAAGCATTTTAAAGAAGATTCTAAAGAAGTAGAAGCTGCTCAAAAAGCTTTATATCTAGCTAAAAAAGAACTGGATAGTCTTGAAATCGTTAAAGAATATAATAAAGCCTATCAAGCAGTGAGACTATTATATGAAGATATAAATAAGGAATTATTCTCTGAATTTAAGAATAAACATAGTTGTTAATATGATTCGAATTACTGGTGGAAAATATCGTTCTAGACTATTATCCACTCCTAACTCAACACTCACTAAGCCAACAATGGATAGAGTTAGAGCAGGGGTCTTTTCTGCACTTAGCTACGATTTAGATAATAAAAAGATACTCGATTTATTTGCAGGAAGTGGCTCATATGGCTTTGAATCTCTTTCTAGAGGCGCAAGTGAAGTAGTATTTATCGATAATTCATTTGAATCAATTTCATCATTAAAAGAAAACGCGCGCGCACTGAAGGTGGAGAATGAAGTTCGCATTTTAGGAGTGGATGCATTTTCTTTTTTAGAAAATAACAACGAACAATTTGATATTATCTTTATTGATCCGCCCTATAAAGAATATGACTATATATCATTAATAAATAAGATTATTGAAAATAACATTCTTTCTGAAAGTGGTATCTTAGTAGTGGAAAGTGAGAATGATTTAGAATTTGATGAATCAAGTTTTAAAAAGATAAAGAAATATAAATATAGTCTCGCTAAAATATATATATTGAGGAAATAAAAATGAAGAAAGCAATTTATCCTGGAAGCTTTGATCCAATCACAAATGGACATATGGATATTCTTATCCGTGCTTCAAAAGTTTTTGATGAAGTTATTGTTTTAGTTGCAGATAACGCTAGTAAATCTCATAGATTTAATGCTGCTCAAAGAGTAGAAATGATTGAAGAGGCTATCAAAGAATTTAAATTAAGTAATGTAAAAGTAGATTCCACAAGTGGCTTATCAGTTCAATACGCTAAAAAAGTTGGAGCAAGTCATATGATTCGTGGACTTAGAGCTGTCAGTGATTTTGAATACGAATTCCAACTTGCCGCTGCAAATGAATATATCGATCAAACAATAGATTGCGTCTTCTTTATGTCTCATAACGAGAAAGCGTTCATTTCTAGTAGTGCAGTTAATGAGTTATATGAAAATGGAGTAGATATTTCTAAACTCGTTCCTGCCTCAGTATTGAAGATGTATAAAAAGAAATAATTACTCTAGTAATTAAAAAAGAACTCAGCCGAGTTCTTTTTTCTTTTCTAGGTTAATTATCTTTCGCTTGAGAAATCACCTTTATGTTGCCAGCAATCTGCTAAGAGTTGAGCTTTCGCAACATTGGTGTCACCAGTAACTCCAAACATGATTTCACTAACACCAAGGTTTGGTGATTTATCAGTTAAATCAACAAGGAAGATGGTTGGAGTGAGGAAGTTAACTGGGTCACATTGTTCAATGTATCCAAGGTCTGTTTCGGAAATTTTGCCATTGATAAAGTAATCGGTTGAATAACCAACACCAGCAGCTTGTTCAAAGAAACTAGCGTTTCTATCCATATATTTAACGAATGCTGTTTCGTTGGTGGTGGTGTCATCGGTAACTTCATCAGTGAAGATGGTATACATCTTGAATTCAACAGATGCATCACTAACAAAGTTAGCGAAATTGTTTTCAAATGTTTCAAATCCTTCACGTGATTCTGCACATGATGTACATTCGTCACTTACATAGGCAAGAAAGAATTTTTGACCAAGTTCATTACGAACTTCTTCTTTTTTAGAGTTATCATCCATGACACTGTTCACAAGTCTTGTGATTTTATCAGCTTCTGATTCAGTACCATTAACGAGTGATCTTTCAAATTTGTGATAATATGCTTCGCTTGAATTAATGTTGTTGCTAAGGGCTTCAACGCCTTTAACAATTGAAGGAATAGAGAAAATAACACCAAAGATGATACCAACGATAAGTAAAGGTTGAACCCAAGCTGTTTCCTTGATCCATCTCCAAATCTTTCCAAAGAATGCGCCGATTGCACTTAATACGACCATAATGTGTTACCTCCTTCAAGCGATAGCGTGAATATTTTAGCACTATATAAATATAGACTCAACAAGATTTTTTTGCTAGGCATTAATGCCTCTTTTTGGTCATGATTTTACATTTTACTATTCTTTTTAGTTAATAATGCTACAATTATGGGCGATGTCAAAAAAGAAAACATTTCGTCAAAAGTTTGAAACCTTCTGCTGGGATCATATCTGGGCTAAGTACACAGTCGATTGGGGTGTGTGCGTTTTTATGTCTATTATTTCAGCTTTAATTTTCGCTTTTGGACTATCGGTTTTTATGACTCCTAACCCAACCGATAAAGTTGAATTAATCTCAATTGTTAGTGGTGGTTCTTCAGGTCTTTCTCAAACCTTTGAAGAGCTTATTACCCTTATTAACAATGGTAATCAAGTTACCATTGGAGGACTACGTTTATACACATTTATCTATATTGCTATAAACGCTCCATTATTAGTTCTTGCCTTTAAAGGAATTGGTATTAGATTTGCTGTTTGTACACTTGTTAATGTCGGTGCAGTTTTCCTATTCTCAAACCTATTTAATTCCAATCCAGAAATCTCAAAATTCTTATCACATATTGGTGCCTTTGTCGCTGATAATGGTGGTTTACTTTCACGTGCACTTTTCGCCGGCGTCTGCACTGGCTTAAGTAGTGCAATTGCCTTTAAATTTGATACATCCGCTGGAGGATTTGATATCGTTTCGTATTACATTTCCCTTAGAAAATCTACTTCAGTAGGAAAATATGGAATCTTAATCAACGCTGTTATTATTCTTTCTTACTCAATTATTTATGGTGTATCTGGTAAGGAATCATCAATTAATTTTAATGGAAATATTGTCGCATTAAATTCATGGCAAATGGCGTTCGCTCTTGCGATGTTCTCAGCTGTCTATTTAATTACTGTTATGCTAATCATTGATGTTATCAATAATCGTAATAAGAAGGTTCAAGTTCAAATTATTACATCCATTGAAGAACTTCCAAAAATGCTCATCGCAAATATCCCTCATGGAGCGACAATTGTTAAAGGTAAAGGAGCCTATTCTGGAGGCGATCATCTCATCATCTACATGATTGTTTCTTCAGTTGAATTAAAAGAAGTTCTAAAAGTCGCTAGAGGACTTGATCCAACAGCCTTTATTTCAGTAACTGCTCTTACTCAAGTTTATGGTAGATTCTACCAAAGACCTGTTAAGTAAAATTCTAAATCTATAAAAAAGACACCTTATGGGTGTTTTTCTTTATTCTGTTTCCAATTGTGCGTGAATGCAAGGGTTTGAAATACCAATTTGTTAGGACACACAATCATCATATTAAAAAAAGATATTCTACATCTCACATTCAACTTGAAAAGAAAAAAAGCAACAGCGCGAAATGAATTGTTGCATTTAGTTTTCGATTAACAAATCAAAAATGTGTTAACAAAATTAAAAAATATGTTAAAATGTTTACAGAGGTGAGAATTATGGTTGGAAAGAAAATTAAATACTATCGCCTTAAAAAAGGCTTAACGTCTGAACAATTGGCAAAAGAGGTGGGCTGTACAAAAGCGGCAATTTCACTATATGAAAGTGATGAAAGAGAGCCAAACAAGGAAATCTGCAAAACTATTGCGACTGTTTTAGGTGTGCCTTGGGCTGAATTGGTATCCAGAAATAACAATAAATTGGTTTTTGACCATATCAGCTTTAGAAAAAAACAAAAAGCATCAAAAAAAGACACTGAATTACTTAAAATGGAAATTGAAGAAAAATGTGCCGATCGTATTTCTTTGATGAATATTGTTGGGTTAATTAATTTTAAGACCTTCAAACCAAAGAAATTATCATATGATCATAGCGCTTCTGAAAACGCCAAAAATATAAGATCCCTATTAGGCCTTCCTTCTAGTGGTCCAATTTATTCCGTCACTAATATTCTCGAACATGCAGG
>CADBUI010000011.1 GCA_902797855.1 uncultured Erysipelotrichaceae bacterium | reverse complement strand
TTATCTGTTTCAACATCACTTAAATCTAAAAATTCAGCAGCATTTACATTGAATGTAAGGATTAACGCTATAACTTTATCAAAAGACATTTCGGTTAATCCTGTTTCAATCTTGTTGACCATTGATTTATGAGTGTAACCTAAAGCCTCCGCGAATTCTTGCTGAGTCATATTGTTTTCTAGGCGAATCTTTTTAATTCTATCTCCTAATACTTTGTATACTGGCATATAATTTCTCCTTTTATGGCGCTTTTGCGATACCATTTTGGCACCGCAAAAAGTTTATTTAATAAATGACATTATTTCTTTTCTATTTTCTTAATTGGTTTCTCGTTGTTTCTATTAAACAATTCTTTTTCTTTATTTGCTTCTTTATTAAGAATAATTAATCTCTCTTTTGGCGAGATTTTATTTGCTATCAATTGGGCGTTCATAAATTCTAGATTACTTAAAATTGCTAATTCAATTGTGTTAGCATAATCTCTAAGATTGCCTTCTTTGTCTAGATTTACTTCTCTCCATTCTTTGGCTGTTTTACCAAATAAAGCAACATTTAGAAGATCTGCTTCACTTGCATAAATATAGCTCTTTTGTTCATAAGAGAGTTCGATAGGGACAAGGTGTTCTTTAACTGCATCGGTTTGAATTAAATAATTAAGCTTTGTTAGCATCCTTTTACCATGCCAATCAAGTTGTTCGGATTCTTGTACCTTTAATCTTTGGAATTCCTTAATAATATATAATTTCACTTCTGCAGAAATCCATGAAGCAAATTCTAAAGCAATATCGCGGTGAGCAAATGTTCCTCCACCATATTTTCCAGATTTAGTTTTAATACCAATCGCATTTGTTTTTGTAGACCATTTTGTTGGTGTCATAACAAAGTAGTTATGACCTGCCTCATTTTTAAACTGGTCGAATTCGACCATGTTAAAATTTAAATTGTTAATTTGCTCCCAAATCCCCAAAAATTCAATTGTGCTTCTTAAACGCATCCAATTCTTTATTACATCTGCAGGAAATTCAGGGTTTTTTATTTTAGCAATATCAGTAAGACTAATAAAATCATCATCATTGATTCCGGTTATACTAATTTCAATATTTTTTACAGTGATTTTATTCATAAAACGATTCTCCTTTTATCAATTATATTCTACCATAATATTGATTAATGTTCTACCTTAAAATAATAAAAAAACAGTGACTGTGTATCATCACTGTAATATTATCCTGGTGCCTCCACGCAGAATCGAACTACGAATTGATCCTTACCATGGATCCGTTATACCACTTAACTATGGAGGCGTTAACGAATTAGATTATATATTTATATAGGTTTTTATGCAATTAAATTATTCAACTAATTCTCCATATAAATCATAAACAAAAGCGGATTTGATTTTGACTTTAACTTCATCGCCAAGATTAAGTGGCTTTTTAGATTCAAAATAGATGTTTCCATCAATATCATCTGGAGCGTTCCAATAGCTTCTAAGAGAATATTGATTTGATTTTTCGTTATATCCAATAACAATACCAGACATCACTTCTCCAATATGCTCTTTATTCTTTTCATAGGAAATCTTCTTTTGAACATCCATTATCTTATTTAATCTACCAACTTTTAAAGCTTCAGCGATTTGATTATTAAATGAATATGATTTTGTGCCATCTTCACGAGAGTATTTAAATGCTCCCATGTGATCGAAGCGAACTTCCTTAGTGAATTTCACTAAGTCCACAAAATCATCTTCACTTTCTCCTGGGAAGCCAACAATATAAGTTGTTCTAAGGATTGCGTGAGGAATCTCTCTTCTAATTTTATTAATTAATTCGATATATTCTTCACGGGTACCTCTTCTATTCATCGCTTTTAAAATAGCGTTAGAAGAATGTTGGAAAGGTATATCAAAATATGGAGCGACTTTTGGATTATTTTTGATAAACTCAATTAATTCATCACTGATCTCATCTGGATATAGATAAAGTAGGCGAACAGATTTAAATTCTTTAATTTCACAAATCTTAGTTAATAAATCAACGATTGTTACCTTATTAGTAAAATCACTTCCATATCTAGTAGTGTCTTGGCTAATTAAAACGATTTCTTTATATCCGTTACTTGCAAGTGCATGAGCTTCTTTTAAGATATCTTCCATCTTTCTACTTCTAAAACTTCCTCTAATTAGAGGAATCGCGCAGTATGTGCAGCAATTATTACATCCTTCTGAGATGCGAAGATAGGCCATATAGCTTGGAGTGGTCACGAGTCTATTAAATGGATTAAATGCTGGAATTTCTTGTTTATCATTAATTAGTTCTTCAAGTTTTGAGTTTAACTCTTTATAGTCTTTTATTCTCACCCACAAATTAACTTCAGGAATGGCTTCTTTTAGTTCGTTTAGGTATCGTTCCACTAGACAACCAATTACGACTGTTTTCTTGCCGCTTTTCACGACATCTAAGATATTTTCGATAGATTCTTGCTTACTTGCTTCGATAAATCCACAAGTATTGATGATAACGATATCGCTTTCTTCAACAGTGTTAACTAGTTCAAACTTATCACTAAGCATGCCTAAAACAATCTCGCTATCGACGAGATTTTTAGCGCATCCAAGCGATATCATTCCTATCTTAGTCATAATTTTAAAAGCCTCTAATTTTACTAGAGGCTTATATTGTATCTTATTTATTCCTCAAGACCAAATGCTTTAGCCATGAATTCTGGGTGATCGATAAATGGATTACGGTTGCCTTGTTCTTTTTGAACTTCGTTACAACGATTCTTTTCCATTTCATCAACTGGATCAAGATTGTTCCATTTGATTAATTTATCAAAGCAATATTGGTTAGTTTCTGTACCTGGACGATAAACGATGTTATTGATTTGAAGTTGTCCAGTATATTTATTTGTCTTACCAAAGTTAGCGGTATAATGAACGTAGAGATACGCTAAGATACGAGCGACATCGCCTTTCATTTCATCGGCAACTTCAACTCTATCGCAGAAGTCTTCGTCTTTATTACCTTTAATTTTGTATTTACCGCCGCTATCACCGCGTTGATAGAAGGTTTCGCCTTCTTCAAATTCATAGAATTTGGCGTTACCACGATACTGATTTAAAGCACCTGAACATGGCATGATATGATACATATCTGCTCCACCACCTTGATAGCTTTCACCAATATCTTTTCCATCGGTACGACCCCAAAGTTCGTTAGAGTTAGCACATGCCCAAACGTGTTCACGCGATGCACTATAAGAAGCAGTTTCTTTACCACTATAGAAGTTAACAATCTTATTGGTAGCAGGATTAATGCATGTCTTCTTATATGTAGCGGTACTATTAAAGATTGAATATGTAGGATATTTTGTGTGAGTATCAATCATTAAATCATGAATCTTATGGATGAGTGAACTTCCAGTATCATCATAGTTAATTGATTGATAATATCCATCATAGTCAGTAATTGGACCAGATTGGTTTTCTCCTCCGTTTTGACAGCCAGAAATTAAACATAAGATGGCTGGGAGGATAAGTAGTTTGTTAAGTCTCATTATAAATACTCCTTACAAATTTCTTTAGTTGCGTTTGATTTATTACCATAAATGCGGCAAGCATATTCAGGGTGATCGACGAATGGATTACGGTTACCTTGAATTTCTTGAATCGCATCATTTCTTTGTTTTTCTAAATCGCTTGGTGCGTAGGCTAAATTCCATTTAAGTAGATAATCTAGATTACCCATCTTATTTGAACGTCCACTATAAGGGACACTATCATCTTCAACTAGTTCAAGTTTTAGATATCTAGTTGCACAATAGAATAATATTCTAGCGATTTCACCTCTTGAAGCTTCTTCTCCGCCTTCAATAACGGCTGGATCAAATGTTTGAGAAGTATGAGATTCACTATAAATATAATTGCTTCTTGCTTGGTTAATTGAACCTAAGCATGGTCTAACGTTATATAAATCAGTAGCAGGACCTGGGTTTTCAGCTTTACCATAATGAGCTGGATCAGTCATAGAACCATAGATTCTAAAACGAGATTGACACCAGACGTGTTCACGGTTGATGCCATTTGGATCATCATCATCTGATGTATAAGGCATATAATCAGGATCAGTCATTTTTGTGGACACGACTTGTCCGTTATAGAAAAGTTTAATCTTATTTGGTGCACCAGCAGAATCAGTCTTTGTATAATAAGACGAAACATTCGCATAGTTAATTGCCTTTTCGTGGTAGATGAGTTCGCTTAACGCCTCTTTTAGTTCATCCCCTCTAAGGTCATTAGATATAGAGGCATAATAATCCGAATTACTACAACCAGAAAGAAATGCACATAAAGAGGTGAGCAACAAGCCTATTTTTGTAAAATGTTTAATATTCATTTTCATACTACGATTATATAAATATAATTTGATAATTGCAACTTTACCCTAATTTGACTCCACTGAGATGGTGGATTTATCTCCTTGCAACGCAATGACAACAATAGTGATAAATATTGTTAAAAATATAGCAATTGAACCAATTAAAGATACATAGTACCAATAATGAATGTACTGCATATCTGCAAAGCCAGTAACATTGGATGTTTTATATAAAGGAATGATAAAAAATTCAGTTGCAACTAAGATTGCATAACATGGAGTGGTCAACGCAAACATAAAAAACATGAAGCGATTATATTTTTTAGAGGCAATAAACCAAATTGTAAACACAAGTAATAAGAGTGAACCAAGCACTCCTAATGAACTTCCAATCATTAGGAAAATATTTGGATTAACTCTACTAGATGCATACATTCCTGGTTTACCAAATGATGCTTCCACTCCTGTAACTTCTAGTAAGTTTTGAAGTGTCTGAGAATTAACATTCGTGAAAAATGGTAAAAAATGTACACCAATTAAAGCAAAGGAAAATAGCACTAGTAAAATTAGGAAAATAATTGTGGTTTTCTTTTGTTTACTTGTGACATCAAAATATTTCACTATCTGATACCTCAATCATATTTATATGATACAGCTTTTTAAATAAATGTCTAATTCAATAAATGTTGTCTAAGAGAGTTTTTAATTTTAATATTATTAACGTTAGATATGAAAAAGAGATTATTGTTAGTTACTCCACTTATTCTTACATCACTCTTAGCCTCTTGCTCAAGCGTGAAAGCTTTTGAATGGTGGGATACTGAAAATATTACGATTGTAAAATCAATTTTAGAAAAAGACGCAGTCGAAGCTTATGAAAGTTCATCAGAGTCTCGTAATGAACTAACTTCAAAGAAAACTTCTTTAACAATTAATACCTACTATAAAGATTATTTAGGTAATTTTGCGACTGAAATTGATGGAAATATTACTGAATCAAGAACAGTATTTGAAGATCGTTACTCAAATGACGTCACTATTTTCTTAACTAAATATACGCGCGAGGAATCTTATAAACAAGCTCACACGAATGGAGTTGTTACAATTGATAACTATCACGTTGGTGAAGCAAGTGAAAAAACAATACTTGAAAGAGTAATTACCGATTATGGCTATGGCTCGAAAATCGGAACTGAAAAAATATATCATTATCCAACAAGCGAAGAATATACAGCGGGATTATATATATCCACTCCTAGTATTGATTCATGGGCTAACACAACCTATGGTTTAGCGAAAAATGACGATGTCTTAGTGGAAAAAATCTCATCCACAAATGTGACATATCATGTTAATTTTAGTGGTTTAGATATAACTGAATGTGTTAGAAATAACTACGAATTATTTAGATTTAAAAGAGCGGCGGATAATAAATTCATTCTTGATTACTACCACCACATCGAATCGCTTCAAATTGGAAAAGATTGTCTAGGTAATCAGCTTAATGAACCATTCACACTAGAAAAAACTGAAACAGTCTCAGCGTTTTATACAAAAGCAATGACTGCTTACGATAAAACACTGATACCAGTTATCCCCGACTAAAGAAAAACATTGCGAACTTCTCGCAATGTTTTCATTTATAAATGAATCATTTTTTACCAAGGGCTTCTTTAATTGTTTCTAATGAGGCTTCATCAGAATCCATTGAAGCTTTCCAACCGGTTGAATAAATCTTATCAAGTTTATATGAGAAATGAGGGACGTCGCCTTTCCAGCCAATCTTTCCACTTCCATATTTAATTTTGCAATTAGGTAAGTTCATTTCTCTAACGACCATCTCAGCAATTTTTCTTACTGGAGTGTCGTGCTCTACACCTATATTATAGGTGTTAACGCCCTTATTATCCCAAATAAGCATTAAGATTCCTCTTACTAAATCAGAAACATGCATATATGGTTTAGATTGAGATCCATCGCCAAGAACGACAAGTTCAGTTGGGTTTTCTTTTAGTCTAGAAATAAAATCAAAGAACACTCCATGAGTGAGATTTGGTCCAATAACATTTGGGAAACGGAAGATGAGAGCGTTGAAATCGTTCATATATGAATAGCTTCGAATGAAGGCTTCGCTAGCAGCTTTAGCACTTCCATAATATGAAACTGGTTCAAGAAGAGATTCTTCCGAGAAATTTTCACCTTTAAGTTCGCCATAAACAGCACTTGTTGAAGCGAAGAAAAGGTTTTTTACTCCGCATTCTCTCATAGCATATAAGATGCTCCAAGTAGTTTTAGCTGTACATTCAAATTCAATTGAAGGATTCATTGCGCTAGCTTGGATGTCACTATTAGCGGCTAAATGGAAGATATAATTGATCTTATTATCTTTGATAATCTTTTTTAAATTAGTAACGTCGTTAGCGTCTCCAATAATAAGACTAAATTTCGGATTAGAAACTAAATCTTTAACATTTTCTTTCTTACCACGAAGAAGATTATCTAAAGCGATGACTTTATCACTTACTTTAAGAAGTTCCTTACAAAGGAAACTACCGATAAATCCAGCACCACCGATAACTAACGTATTTCTTTCCATAACTTATCCTCCTACATAAGTGGAGCGAAAACTCTAAGGAGTGACCAAAGAACTTTCTTACCACGTCTAAGTTTTTGATATTTTTCAAGAGTGATTTCTTCACTACTAGCGATACTTTCTTCATAATCTTTCTTCATGTCTTTTAGACAATCGCATTTATATAAGAAAACACCATTTTCTAAGTGTAGATAAAGCGAACGATAATCTAAATTAATTGTTCCTACTGTTCCAAATATATCATCAACGATGAACATCTTTTCATGAACAAATCCAGGAGTGAATTCATAGATCTTTACTCCCGCTTCTAAAAGAGGATCATAGTAGCTTCTTGTAACATTAAAGACCATCTTTTTATCAGGAATATGAGGGGTGAGTAAGACGACATTCACTCCACTTTTAGCAGCGTTACAAAGTGCATTAGTCATCTCATCATCGATGATTAAATATGGGGTGGTTATGTAGACATAATGTTGAGCTTTATTGATGAGTTGAATATAAACTCTTTCGCCAACAGCTTCATCATCATAAGGAATATCTCCATATGGTTGAACATATCCACTTGGATTAATCTTTTCAGATTCATCTTTATATGCAAAAGCTTCGTATTTTGGATCACTGAGTTCATCAAATCCAGTTTTATTAACACTAACCCAGTTAGCTAAGAATAGTTGGGTGAGGTTATGAACTGATTCGCCCTTAAGCATGATGGAATTATCTTTCCAATATCCGAATCTAACTTTTTTATTAACATATTCATCAGCGAGGTTAATTCCTCCGGTGAATCCAACCTTACCATCAATAACTAGAATCTTACGGTGATCACGGTTATTAAGTTTAACGTTAACAAATGGTTTAAAGCGGTTATATGCTACGCATTTAATTCCCATTTTGCGAAGTTTACGAGGATAAAATGTTGGAATGGTTTGAATAGAACCAACATCATCATACATCACTCTAACATCCACGCCTTCTTGGACTTTTTGAGCAAGGATATCAACAATTGAATTCCAGAATAATCCTCTTTCAATAATGAAATATTCTAAGAAAATGTAATGCTTAGCTTTAAGTAATTCATGAAGCATATGTGGCCAAGCATCTTCACCACTTTTAAAATATGTTACCTCTGTATTTTTAGTTAGGTTAGTGCCACATCCTTTTACGATATAATTAGCAAGATTTAACGCTGATAAATCTTTCTCATTTTTAATTAATGCATCATGCACATCTTGTTCAATTTCAAAATGTTTTGTTGCGTCATGAATAGGTTGAAGTTTTCTCTTCATACGTTTGGTGGTGTTTTTATTACCAAACATCAAATATAAAATTCCACCTATGACAGGAAGAAGTCCAACAACGAATAACCATGTGATTTTATATGATGTATTAGCTTTGCTATTGACAATATAAGTCATAATAATAAAGTCAAAAACAAATAGAATAAGCATCGCAAAGATGTCAAGAACGCTTTCAATGACACCTAAGTCTGGCTCTCTACTAATTAGTACAGCAATAACTGCAGCAATTAGTTCAAGAATATTCGCCCCGAAAATAATGAAGAATATTGCTAAAGCAACTTCAATAAGTAAAATTAGTCCAATCCAAAGGAATCGACCAAAAAATAATTTAAATATTTTCTTTAACATAATTATTCACTAAGTCCTGGTAATGTAGTTTTATCAAATTCACCATTATCGATATAAGCGTAGGTCTCACCATTAAGTGCCTCGGTCATAACATAGCTTTTTGTTGGATCATCATGAACGGTATAGGTTGCTTTACTTCTGGTTTGATATTCATCACATTTGTTATCTTTAAAAAGATAGTTAATATAAATAATTGTTTCAACATCGTATGTAACGCCATACTCGGTGTGTGAACTTTCGTATTTTTGAACAACTTGGAAGACTACTCTACCATCATTTAAGTATCCTGCGAGAGAAATAGTTTCTAAATCGACAGTTGATATTTCTTTTAAGTGTGATGGATAAAAGACTTCTTCATAATTAACTGGAGAATAATCGCGATGTTTTACTTCCTTAACTTTACCATCACTAGCGCTAGCGTATCTAAGTTTAATTTCAGTAAATGAATCATCAATGTAGAAATATCCTTTAGTGCGAGCAGGACTATCATAGAAATATAAATCATAGCTTTCTTGATCAGGAGCACTAAATTCATCCACCAATACTGAATTTGAATATAGTTTTCCTTCTCCAGAAAGAGAATAATTATGATCAAGAAGTGGCTCATGTGTTTCTGGATCAAATTTATTTCTGGTTGCGCTTTTTACAGTTTTATAAGAAGTGATATCAAAAATGGATTTAGAAGCTTCATCAACGACTTCTTTTAATTTTGTGATTGTGATACCTCTAACAAGATGTGGATTTTCAACTTCACCACTATCTTCATTTGGATCACTTGGTCCGCGAATAATATTATCATTACCGTTACAACCACTAACTAAGGCGATTGCACTAATTAATAGTAAAACAAACTTATTTTTCATAATGGATACCTCCATATGTTTATAGTATACACGATATTAGTTCTTAATGAACTATTTATTTGTAAAGCTTAAACGATCAAATTCATCATATAATCGAAGGTTTGCTTGCTTTATTCTTTCTACATCTACTTTAATTTGTCTATGGTCAAAGGTCACAAAGCCATTAATTTCACCTTCAACATCACTAAGTTGAGTGTATACGCTTATTGATAATCCGCCTTTAATAGCAGGCTTAATTTGCTCATCAAATAGACTAACTATTCCAGATGTCAGGCTATCTTTGTTTTTGAATGTCTTATAGCCAAATTTCCTAAAGGAACTATCTCCTAACTTACATGAATATCCTCCAAATTCTGATAGGAACACTATTCTATCTTTAATAGTCTTTTCTTTTGGGAGTTTATATTTTCTAAAATAGACATGGTCACTTTTAAAATCTGATATTCCTTGATCATGCCAACCAGAAGCATGGTCAATGAGTCTAGAATTATCTAATTTTACAATTTCTTTATAGACTTCTTTTGAATCAAATTGCCCCCAACCTTCATTGAAAATAGTCCAAGAGAAGATTGATGGGTGGTTATAAAGTAACGAAACTGTTTCTTTAGCTTCATTAATAAATTCGTCTCTACCTTCTTTATCACTTCTAGCGAACTTCTTATAAAGATGATCATCAAGATGCTTATGAGACACAAGTGGGACAGAAATTGTGAAGAATTTATATTTTCCTCCACCATTAACGAAATCTTGCATGACTAGCATTCCAAGTTTATCGCAATAATAATAGAAAATATCAGGTTCAATTTTGATATGTTTTCTTAGGAAATTAAATCCTAAATCTTTAAGTAAACGAATATCTTCAAGATATTCATCAAAGCTATTTGGGGTGAGCAAGCCATCCTTATAATAGCCTTGATCAAGCACTCCAGAAAGATAAAGAGGTTTATCGTTAAGTGCGATACGTTTATGTCCTAAAGCATCTTTCACTACCGAAATCTTTCTAAAGGCAAAATAAGAAGAGACTAAATCGGAGTCAGTCTTTATCTCACATTCATACAAAAATGGATTATCAATTGACCATAATTTTACATTAGGAATTTTGATGATATTTTCCTTATTTGTAGTGATATCAAAACTCATATTTTCAAAGCTAATTTTAGCATCGGTTTCTTTATCAGTTTTAATAAAGATTTTTAATGAAGAAGAATCGACATCAGGAGTAAACTTTATATCCTTGATATAATTATCATTAACAATCTCATAATATACTGGCATATAAATGCCTGATTGAGGAGTGTAAAAAATGCCACCACTTTTAAGCTTTTGTTTGCCACGAGAATGATATGAAGAATCAGTTAAATCTTTAACGACAATTTTAAGATTATTTTCTTCTTTATAATTACGAATTTCGACATCTATTGGAAGAAAGCCTCCAATGTGAGTAGAAACTAGTTCATCATTAAAATAAATCTCTGCAATTTGGTCAATCGCGATAAAGTGAAGAAGTAATACTTTTCCTAATTCTTCCTTTTTAACTTTAAATGACTTCTTATAAATAAGGGTTTCATCTGGCTTCAGGATATGTTTATCGTTTTGACACTCAGGTGAAAAAGGCACTACTAGAGTGTCATCCTTATTAATTCTTTTATTATTTTTATCTAAAATTTCATAATTCCACGTTCCATTAAGCGAATAAAAAGATTTTCTTTTTAATGATGGGCGAGGATGAATAGATAAACCACTTATATCCATAACGATAACTATTTTACCATAATTCATCTATTAAAGTTTCGATTGAAAAACTTTATAATGAGATTAGGTATGGCAAAAAGTGAGAATCCAAATAAAAAGAAACACCATTTAAGACGTTGGATTATTTTTGGTGTTATCGTAACTATCTTAGTTGCTCCAATCGCATTAGCGTTTGGTTTTCTTTATGATAATTCAACATCATCTTTTGAAAGAGATCCAAACTTCAATAAAGATGAACAATTTAAAATCGTTAGTGTTGATTCTCTTGACCGCGCGAAAACTGAACACGTTATTGATTACTCCATAAGTGAGAATACTTTCAATAATTTAATCGCTCTTGGATTTGATAACGTTGATCCAATGGTGAAATCATTTATCAAGAAAACAAGCGCGGAATTTAACAAAAATGAATATATGCTTTCAGCAGAGGTCGATTTATTTGGATTCTTTAGATCTAGATTATATGTTTATACCGAAATAGAAAAAGAAAACATCAATAATGAAATTGTCTATGTCTTTAAGATTAATAATATCGTTATTGGTAGAGCCTCTCACTTATATGGCTTATCGAAGGATTATTTATCTAAATACATCAATAATGATGTAATTAAACAAGTTTTCAGTTCCTTTGGATTTAATATCACTCCTGATTTAGCGAATTCTAGGGTGCTTTATTCTGAGAAGAATCTTCTTAGCGATATGAATAATCTAATCGGTAGAAAAGATGACGAAACAGGTTCAGATAAACTCTTCTATTCAATTATTGATGAATATATTGATAGAGATAGTTTTAATTTTAATTTAAATAAAGAACACTATATCGGTGGGACAATCGATATTTCCGCTGCACAAACAAATCTAACCTATTGTAGTAATGAAAAACTAAAGACATACGATTTTGATATATATAGAAGTAAAGCAAAGGACATCATGGAAAGTGGTGTCATGCCAAATCCTGATTTAGCAAACTCATTATTCTCTTATTTAGTAAATGGACATGACCGCAGTAGTGAGAGTATTAATAACTTTGTTAAAGATTTAGATCTTTCTAGTATTGGTATCTCTGATAAAGAGTCGTATCAAGGAATTCCTCTTCCACCAAAAGTTGATATTATCTCTGAAGCTCATGAAGATGCGAATAATAGAATCTCCACTATTCCAATGGATGGAATTATTTGTAGACTAGATGAAACTAAATTTGATGGTTCACTTGCGACTCAATCATTATTTGGTCATACTTATACCTTATCTAGAAGACTTGAAGATAATACAGTAAAACTTAACTATATTGTCGTAGACAACTTCTATTCAAATATTATCGATGACCACTTTGTATTTGTTGTCCAATTTAACATTAATGGATATCCAAACACCGTTGTTGTAGACGCAATCGCAGATAATGAAGATGTTGGAGAATATAAGATGTCATTCTCCGTTAATGATATTTATTATGGAAACGAACTTGCGAGAAATCATCTTAAAGAAGAACTATACACACTCATCACCGATTCGGTGAAAAATGAAGAATGGGTATTTGTCTCATTTAATGATGAGAAAAAGCAAATGATAATTGATTTATCAACCGCTATTGATCCAGCCGTTAAATCTCTAGTTGCTTCCGATGGTAAAACTGGAAAAATCCGCGTTAAAGGTGAAAGTAAAGACTCTAACGGATATCTTGAAGTTTACGCTGAATAATTTATAAAATAAATTAAAATGGCTAGACTACCTAGCTATTTTATCTATCCACGATTATTTTTTAATGTCAGGATATTTTTCGCGAGAGCCATTATAGTGAGTGTGAAGAAGTTCTTCAGATTTTTCACTTAGTGGTTTACCAAGGAAATCTTTATATAACTTAATGATGTCTGGATTGTTATGAGATTGTCTAATAACTTGACGCTCATCTTCACTATATAAGACGCTAGCGCGTTTCTCGCGATATGTTTCTAAAATATCATCGTCTTCATTTGGAAGGAACATTGGTTTAACGTATGGTTGACCACCACCATTAATACATCCTCCTGGACAACCCATGATTTCAATGAATGCATAATCGGATTTACCTTCACGGATTTGATCAAGAAGAACTTTAGCGTTTTTCATTCCACTTGCAATAGCAACTTTAAGTTTAATGCCATTAGCATCAATAGTGGCTTCTCTAACGCCAGCAAGTCCACGGACTGCTTCTAAAGCGATTGGGCCATATTCTTTACCAGTAAGTTCATGATAGGCAGTTCTAAGGGCTGCTTCCATAACTCCACCAGTAACACCAAAGATAACACCAGCGCCGCTATATTGACCGAGTAAGTCTTGGTCAAATTCTTCGTCTTCTGGAAGCTTATCCCAGTTGATACCACTACGCTTAATAAGTTTAGCGAGTTCACGAGTTGTAAGTACTGCATCAACATCTCTAAGACCATTAACTTCCATTTCTGGGCGATCTTTTTCAAATTTCTTTGCTACGCAAGGCATGATAGAAACCACAAAGATATCCTTTGGATCAATATCATGAGATTTTGCGAAATAAGATTTTGTAATTGCACCTTGCATTTGGTGAGGAGACTTACATGTGGAAACATTCGGAATTAAATCACTATAGTAATATTCCATGTAGTTAATCCATCCTGGTGAACAAGATGTGATTTGTGGAAGAACACCTTTATTTTTGATTCTTTCAAGAAGTTCACTTCCTTCTTCCATGATTGTTAAGTCTGCTCCAAAGTTAACATCAAAGACACGATAGAATCCGAGTCTATGAAGAGCAGCAATCATCTTCTTGGTACCATTAGTACCAATCTTTTTACCAAATTCTTCAGCGATAGTAGCTCTAACCGCTGGAGCGACTTGGCAAATAACATATTTACCTGCTTTAAGAGCTTCATCAACTTTACTAATTTCACTCTTTTCCATAAGTGCACCAGTTGGGCAAACAAGGACGCATTGTCCACATTGCATACATGGTGAATTTAAGAATGAACGATTTTGGGCAGGAGAAACAATGGTCTTAAAACCACGGTTTTCAAAGCCTAAAATACCTAAGCCTTGAAGTTCTTTACAAGTTTCAATACAACGTCCACAAAGAATACATTTACCAGTATCACGAATAATACTTGGAGCGAGTTCATCTTTTGTGGATGGAGTCATTGTGCCGATATATTTACCTTCGCGAGCACCGACCATTTTGCTAACTTCAAGAAGTTCGCAACGACCATTTTTCTCACATTGTAAACAATCTTTATGGTGATTAGAGAGAATAAGTTCAACACTTGTGCGACGTGCTTCAACAGCTTTTGGAGAAGAAATAGTAATTTCCATGCCTTCATTAACTGGATAAGCACATGATGCAACTAGTCCTCTAGCACCTTTAACTTCAACTAAACAGACACGGCAGCTAGCTAAAGAGCATCTACCGTTCATAAACGAACATAAAGAAGGAATATTGTATCCGCATTTACGGCAAGCTTCTAAAACAGTTAAGTTAGACTCAACTTGGTAAGCTTTACCTTCAATTTTAATATTTACTAAAGCCATAACTAACTCCTTCCTTATTATTTCTTCATAACAGCATCAAAGTGACAGTTAGTGAAACATAAACCACACTTGATACATTTTTCTTTATTAATCACAAATGGAACTTTACCAACATCACCTGTGATAGCTGAAACTGGACAGTTACGAGCACATAAAGAACATTTCTTACATTTATTTGGATCAATTTCATAAGTGACCATGTTTTTACAAACATGAGCAGGACATCTATGTTCATAGACGTGGGCTTTATATTCATCCATGAAATTGTTCATTGTTGAAAGAATTGGGTTAGCAGAAGTTTGACCTAAAGCACAAAGTGAATTGGCCTTTGTAGCTGCTGCTAATTCTTTTAAATCATCGATATCGCTTGGTTCACCATGACCATCAGTGATCTTGGTTAAGATTTCAAGCATACGTTTTGTGCCGATACGGCATGGAGAGCATTTACCGCAGCTTTCATCGCAAATAAATTCCATATAGAACTTAGCGACGTCAACCATACAGTTATCTTCGTCCATAACAATAGCACCACCACTACCCATCATTGATCCACGAGCGATTAAGCTATCGAAATCAATTTCAGTATCGAGGTCTTTTTCAGTTAAACATCCTCCGGATGGACCACCAGTTTGGATAGCTTTGAATTTCTTTCCATTTGGAATTCCACCACCGATATCAAAGATAAGTTCTCTTAAAGTTGTACCCATTGGAACTTCAACAAGACCAACATTATTGACTTTACCACCAAGAGCAAAGACCTTTGTGCCTTTTGATTTTTCAGTACCAATAGATGCAAATTTTTTAGCGCCTTCTCTTAAGATATATGGAATATTAGCGAGTGTTTCAACGTTATTAATAATTGTTGGTTTTCCCCATAAGCCTTTAACAGCTGGGAAAGGTGGTCTTGGTCGAGGCATACCTCTTTTACCTTCAATTGAATTTAAAAGGGCTGTTTCTTCACCACAGACGAATGCACCTGCGCCAAGACGGATATGGCAACGGAATGAGAATCCACTGCCAAGAATGTTATCGCCAAGAAGACCAACTTCTTCGAGTTCTTTAATAGCGATTCTAAGTCTATTAACAGCGATTGGGTATTCAGCACGGACATAGAAATATCCATTGCTTGCTCCAATGGCATAGCCAGCAATCATCATACCTTCGATAACTCCGATTGGGTTACCTTCAAGGATGGAACGGTCCATGAATGCACCTGGGTCACCTTCATCACCATTACAAACAACATATTTCTCTTCGCTTTTTTGGTCTAAGGCAAATTGCCATTTTCTTCCGCTTGGGAAGCCTGCGCCTCCACGTCCACGAATTCCACTATTAAGGACTTCAGTGACAACTTCTTGTCTAGACATTGATAAAGCTTTAATTAAACCTTGGAATGCTCCATAGCCAAAGGCTTCATCAAGTTCTTCAGGGTTAATCATTGAGCAACCATGAAGTGCGATACGAAGTTGTTTCTTGTAGAAATTAATATCATCTTGTCTTTCAACTTTTTCATGAGTGACAGGATCTTCGTAAAGTAAATCAGTGATGCATTTTCCACCGATAACATCTTCGTCGATGATACGTTCAACATCACCGAGCTTAACTGCGCGGTATAGTCTATCTTCTGGGAAAACTTTAACGAATGGTCCTTGGGAGCAGAATCCAAAGCAACCAACACGGTTAACTGTACACTTATCTTCAAGATGTTTATCTTTGATAAGTTGTTCAAGTTTTTCTAAGATTTCACCAGAGTGAGATGATAAACAACCTGTACCACCACAGACAACGAGATGCTTTTTACCGTCTTCACCAGAAAATTTCTTTTCTAGGCAAGCACTACAATGAGCGATTTTTTCTTCAAGTTGTTTTTGAGAAGTAATCTTTTCCATTAGTTAGCACCTCCTTCTAAGTCATGATATTCTTTGATGACACTAACAACTTTATTAGGAGTCATCTTAGGATAGACTTTTCCGTTAACGGAAATAGCTGGTGCAATACCACATGCACCAATGCAACGAAGTGCATCTAATGTAAATAAACCATCATCAGTGGTTTCTCCTGGACCAATACCAAGGATTTCACTGAATTTGTCCATAACTGTTTGGGAGCCTTTAACATAGCAAGCTGTGCCAAGGCAAACACCAATAACATATTTTCCTTTTGGTTTAAGTGAGAAGAAAGAATAGAAAGTAACAACTCCATAGATTTCTGCAACTGGAATACCAGTTAAGGAGCTAACATATTCTTGAACTTCTAATGGAATATAACCATATTCAGATTGAATTGCTTCAAGGATCATCATAAGAGGTGTTTCTTCGTCTTTATAACGTTCAACAATCTCTTTAATTTGTTCCTTAGCGTGTGATTGTAAATTTGCCATACAATCCTCCATATAAATAAAAAAATGCGATATTATTTTATAATATTTCGCGTAAATTACAATACTATTATTGTCTTTCGTTTACATCGATCAATGTAAAGTTGATTAATTCTTGCTATTTTTCTTCTCGTAAAAGGTATAAACGATTTTGTGATTAAAAATTGAACCAGGTTGAAATAAACCAAGTTCATTATTTGGAAGAGATGGTTCAAGTGCGAATCCTCGTCGAGATTTTTCGCTTGTGTTTTTATAGATGATGTCGTCTTCATAAAAATCGTTATATACTTGCATACCACCAAAGGTGGAGTTAATAGCTAAAACGATATCACTTGAATATAAAAGTGCATCATATACTTCTTTTCTATTCTTGGTTTTAGGATGGAAGAAATAATGATCCACCCAAGGTTGTTTATTTTTGCTAAAAACCTCAAGAAGAGAATCATCTAAAGGACCAAATTCACCATTAAAATGAAATAGGTTACCTTTAATTCTTTTCCTACCTATAGGTAAAAGCTCTTTGTCTACATCTAGATATGAATTAGTGTACACACTCAAGAATAGATTTTTACTAGTTGGCTCTCCAAGAGTGAAATATAGATGATTTGTTAATTTGATTGGAGTAATTCTATCAGATTTAGCAATCAAATTAATGCAAAAGGAATCATCGTTATCAATCTTGGTAAATAGATAGTTTATTTCGATATTTAAATCCTCAGGAAATCCGCCTTCTAAATGAGGTGATAAATAAGTAAAACTAACATAAAAGTATTTATCGGATTCGCCTACTTCATAATCGAAATATTTTGTGGATATTCCGTTTCTTCCTCCATGAAGAGTATTCCCGTTTTCATTAGGGTCTAGTTTATAAAGAATATTGTCTACAACTATCTCAGCGTTTTTAATTCTATTCGATACTCTTCCGATAGTTTTTCCGTTATAAACGGAAGTTTTCTTAAAATCGTTAATATATTTAGGAGTTAAAGTCATGAGTTTATTCTTATAATAAATCTCATAAACACTGGCACCTAAATCGGCAAAAGTAACACTAAATTTAGTGCCTTTTTTGACTTTGATAAATGTCACTCCATCTTTAGAAAAAATTTCGTGTTTAAAACTTGCACTCATATACTCTAGTTTCGTATGGTTTTAAGCTGACTAGATTATGCTTATCATAGTTAGATAAAACCATATTTTTGTCATTAAATTTGGTGAGTAATTTACACTTTATTTCTTTAGTGGAGAAATTAGAGATAACCACTACTTCACCAGCGTCAGTTTTCATCTTGTAAGCAAGTATTCTTTTATGACGAGGGAGTAAGTCAATATATTCACCATCTTTAATGATGGAATTTCCAATTCTAAACTTAATTAATTTTTGATAATAATGGAAAAGTGAATCTTCTCTTTCTAGACTATCTTTTACGTTTATATATTCTTTATTAGCGTTTACTTTAAGCCAAGGCTTAACGCTTGAAAATCCAGCGAATTCGGAGTTATCCCATTGCATTGGTGTTCTAGCGTTATCTCGACTTACTTCAAACATCGATTTTCTTAAGATTGGTCTAAGGAAAGCGTTTTTCTTAGATAATTCATACATGTTTTTAATTTCAACATCTTCGAATTCATCAATGGATTTAAAATCTCCATTAGTCATTCCAATTTCTTGACCTTGATAAATAAATGGAGTGCCACTCATTAAAAAGTAGCTAGTCGCGAGCATTTTCGCACTAAGTTCACGGTATTCTTCCTTAGAAGAGGTCCCAAATCTACCAACGCTTCTTCTTTGATCATGGTTTTCAATAAAGAGCGAATTCCAACCAACTTTATATAGTCCATGCTGCCATTTTCGATAAACTTTTTTAAGGTTTTTAAGTCTAAATTTTTTCTTGATATATTTAACACCAAAGTAGTTATCTGTATCAGTGTTATCAAAATTAAAAATCATCGTGAGTTCTTTTCTACTAGGAGAGACTAAATCGATGCTTTGTTTCAAAGTTGATAAAACTGTTTCTCCAACAGTCATCACATCATAATTAGAAAGAACATCTACGTTTAATTCATGTAAAAATTCATGGAGACGAGGGCCGTTAATATAGGCGTCTTTTCCAGTTAAGGCAATCTTTGGGAAACGAGATTTAAAATCCTGTTTTTTAGATATTAATGTGATTACATCACATCTAAATCCATCAACACCCTTATCTAGATAGAATTTAAGGATATCTTTTACTTCTTCTCTAAGCTTAGGATTTTCCCAGTTTAAATCTGGCTGTCCTTTCGCGAATAAATGGAGATAGTAGTCTTCTGTGTCTCCTATTCTTTCCCAAGCTTTTTCGCCGAAAAATCCAGTCCAGTTATTAGGTGGTTTCTTCCCACCTTTTTTACCTTTGCGGATAATGTAGTAATCTCGGTATTTTGAATCTTTATTGTTATAAGCATCGATAAACCAAGGATGTTTACTAGAGGTATGATTGACCACTAAATCCATAATGAGTCTAATGCCTCTTTTATGCATTTCTTCTAAAAGAAGATCAAAGTCTTTCATCGTCCCAAATTTATAATAAATATCTTTATAATTTGAGATATCATACCCATTATCTTCTTGAGGAGAATCATATACTGGAGATACCCAGACACAGTTCACTCCAAGATCTTTTAAATAATCTAGTTTAGATATGATTCCAGGGATATCACCAAAACCATCCCCGTTTGAATCTTTAAATGAGCGAGGATATATTTGATAGATAACTGCGTCTTTATACCAATTAGTTTGCTTCATTTTCTTTAGAAATTATATATAATCTACTTCCAAAATCTCCCATGACACGGACATCGTCATTTAGACCACTAGCGCTCCACTGGGAATCAAGGATAACTGCGTTATTATTAAGCGTATTACCACTAACAACGTATTGTTCTTTTTCACCATTAATTGTGACGTGTTTACTAGCGATACGAACAATCGCTCCATTTGGGTTAACGTGAATTGGAAGAATCATGTTCACTAAGCTACCAAATTTACGGATATCATGTTTCTGTTGAACGGTTGAAACATTATATCTAAATTCATCACATACGTTTTTAACGTATAAATAGTTATCTACTGGATGAGATGATTGTAGAAGATTAAATAGCATTGTGAATGATTTTGTGCCATCAAGACTAGTGACATTCCAGCTTACTTCATTATGTCCGGTTAAGAAATTAGACTGAGAGAACACTCCATGTTGGAAAGTGTCTCTATTTTCTTTATATATTTTAATTAGTTCAGGTAGTCTCTTCTTTTCAAGAGGTTCCATCTCTTTAAAAAGAAGCTCATAGCCAAGAACTCCAAAGGAAGCAACATTAAATCTTGTATCTAATGTAGTTCTTCTAAGAAGTTGATGGGATGGAGAGCACGAGACATGATTTGAGATAGAGGAAAGAGGATATGCTAAAGCATAACCAGATTGAATTCTAATTCTTTCAACTGGATCAGTATCATCACTTGTCCAAATCTGTGGAAAATACGCAAGCATTCCTAAATCAAATCTATTTCCACCATTAGAGCATCCTTCAAAAAGAATGTTAGGATGTTCGTTAGTGAGATAATCAATGATGCGATATAATCCAAGAATATATTCATGATAGAAAGTTCCTGGATTTAAACTAGGAATATCTGAGATATGACGGTTCATATCCCATTTAACATATTCAATATTCGCACTTTTTAAGACACCATCAACACTTTTAATAATGTAATCTTGGACTTCTTTTTTAGATAAATCTAAAACAAGTTGATGTCTTCCTTTTGATGGAGTGCGGTCCTCATTAAAAACCGCCCAATCAGGATGAGCTTTATATAGTTCAGAATCGATATTTACACTTTCAGGTTCAAACCAAAGTCCAAACTTAAGTCCAAGTTTATTGATTCTTTTTGCGAGTCCATTAAGTCCATGTGGAAGTTTCTTTTTGTTTACAAAATAATCTCCTAAACCATGGTAGTCATCATTTCGAGAAGAAAACCAACCATCATCTAAAACGAAAAGTTCCGCTCCAAATTTGGTGGCTTGTTTTGCTAGGGAAATAAGTTTTCTTTCAGTAAACTTAAAATATGTCGCTTCCCAGTTATTAATGACTACAGGCCGAAGATAGTCCTTCCACTGTTCTTTAATAACATGGTTGTTGACGAAATGATGCATATTTTGAGATGCACCATTAATACCTTTATTAGAAAAGGTTAGAACAGCGTATGGAGTTTCAAAAACTTCGTTAGTGGCTAATTTAATTTCAAAGCAGAATGGGTTGATACCTGTTAATATTCTAACTTTGTCATAATTTGATAGATAAATTTGTTCAAGGTGATTACCTGAATACATTAAATTGCATTCAAGCGCTTCGCCATAATCTAGTCCTGCTCCTTTTTCTTTAAGAGCGAAGAATGGATTATGATGATGCGAGCTAGCTCCGGTAAGAGAGGAAACACTATACATACCTTGTTTAAGTTCGTTAGTGATTACATTAGCTTCGCTAATCCAACCACCAGCAAGGGTGATGAGTTCATAATTTTTGTTAATAAAATCAAGTGATAAAGATAATGCACGGTTAATAGTGAGCACTTCACTAGCGAGGTTTTTAATAACGATATTTCTAGCGATAACATCACTATCTTCAAAAACTAAATAATGTAGTTCAACAACAATATTCGCCTTTTCATCTTTTAAGTTGATAACAAGTTCTTCACTCGCTCCATGTGGAGTAGGAAGTTCTTTAAGTTTACTTGGTGCTTTAATTTTGTAGGAGTCATATTTAAAATCAAAGACAAAGCCATATTTATCATTCTTAAAAAGAATTTGAGATTCTTTAAAATCGCCTTTATGAGGGAAGGAAAATTCAAGTAAGGCAGTATCAAGTGAGAATTCTTTATCGACACTATCATCATAGATGACTGTCGTGCCTTTTTGGCATTTTGCATGTAGAGAAATAGGAAGTGTATCTTCATTTACTAAATCAATATGCATTCCAAAATAATCATGTAGCAATATTCCCATCTCATTAACGTGGAAAATATAACTGAGTGATTTTGTTTCAATTATAAAGGTGTTTTTATTATTTTTAATCATATGTTTTCCTCAAAAGTATTATATAATAATAACCGGAGTTAATAAAAACAAAAATGAAACAACAATTAAATTTTAATTGGAAATTCACTGATTCATTTAAAGAAGAATATTTAAAATCACTACCAAAAGAGAGTGAAATAGTTAATATTCCTCATAATGTAAAGGATGTTCCATATAACTATTTTGATGAGAAGATTTATCAAAAAGTTGTTACCTACGAAAAGATCTTTGATGTTGATAATGATATCTCTGATAGTGTTACTATCTTAAGATTCGATGCTTTTATGCTTAAAGCAAAGATATATCTTAATGATCATTATTATGGAGAATATGTTTCAGGATATGTCCCAGTTGAAATTGACGTTAGTGAATTTATCAAGCAAAAAAATAACCGTTTAGTTGTTGTTTTAGATTCTAGTGAAGATAAGAATTATCCTCCATTTGGTTATGCAGTTGATTATTTAACTTTCTCAGGAATATATCGAGAAGTATCTATCGAAGTTCATCCAAAAACATATATCAAAGATATATATGTATTCGCAAACTCGAAAGGAGAGATACAAATAGGATTCACAAAAATAGGTGAATCTAAATCCTTCTCATACGTTCATGAAGTACTTGATAAAAATAAAGTAATCGCAAAATTTAATACTCCAACAGCTAAAATTGAAAACATTATCCCTTGGGACATAGCTAATCCAAAGCTATATTTGTTACGCACTACTATCTTAAGTGGAGATGGGAGTGAAACTTATCTAACTAGATTTGGATTTAGAGATATATCTTGGAAGAAAGATGGATTCTACTTAAATAATAAAAAGATTAAATTAATTGGACTTAACCGTCATCAATCCTATCCAATAATTGGATATGCAGCGAGTAAGTCACTTCAAGAAGATGACGCTAATCTACTTAAATATGTCGCTGGAGTTAATGTAGTGAGAACTTCCCACTACCCTGATAGTGAACATTTCTTAAATAGATGCGATGAAATCGGACTTCTTGTTATAAATGAAATTCCAGGATGGCAACACATTGGCAAAGAAGAAATCTGGAGAAACCAATTCTATAAAAACGTTGAAAAAATGGTCATCACTGAAAGAAATCATCCTTCTCTTATCATCCATGGAGTGAGAATTGATGAATCTCAAGATGATCATGAACTATACTCAAAAGCTAATGAGATTGCTCATAAGCTTGACCCATTCCGCCCTACATTAGGCGTGAGAAATTTCACTAATAGTGAACTTCTTGAAGATGTCTATGCATATAACGACTTCGTTAACGAAAGTGTTGATGGCATTGGACTAATCAATCCAAAGAAAGTTAAAACAAATAATCACCCATATTTAGTAAGTGAATATATGGGTCACATGGATCCAACTAAAGCTACGAGTGACATGACAAGTAAAGCTGAACAAGCGCTTCGTCATCTTAGAGTAATTAATGATAATTTAAAATACGACAATATCGCTGGTGCGATTGGTTGGTGTTTTGCGGATTATCACACTCATGGAGACTTTGGTTCAGGCGATCATATCTGCCCTCATGGAGTGTTCGATATCTATAGAAATAAAAAATACGCAGCAAGCGCATATTCTTCTCAGCAAGATGATTTCCCAGTTCTTGAAGTACTTTCAAATATGAAACCTGGGGATTTAGATAACGCAATTTTTGGTGAGATATATGTTCTTACTAACTGTGATTATGTGAAGTTATATAAAAACGATGAATTCGTTGGAGATTTCTATCCGTTATCTAAAGATAAAAGATTCTCAAGTTTAAAACATCCACCTATTTATATTGATGATTTAGTGGGTGAAACATTTAAAGAAGAACGCTTCAATAAGAAGAGTTGGAAAAAGATTGGAAAGATGTTTTCATACGCTGCAATTCATGGCTTTAATAAGATGAAAAAATCGCAGCTTCTTTATTTAGCGATGATGATGGCGAAATATAAACTTAGCTATGCTGAACTAGTCGCTTATTGGAATAAACACGTTGGCTCTTGGGGAGGAATCGCCAAAAGATATCGCTATGATGGAATTAAAGATGGAAAGGTTGTTAAAAGCGTTACGATTGGACCATCATACAAATTCGATTTAAATCTCACTACTAACAAAAACGAATTAGTGAATGAAGATACTTATGATACTTTAAGAATTTCTCTAGAGTATGTTGATGAATATAATTCCATTATGGAATACGCGAATAAACCTGTTAATGTTTCCGTTTTTGGACCAATTGAATTAATCGGTGAATCATCTCAAGTTCTTAATGGTGGTAAATTATCACTATACATCAAATCAAAACAAGAAAAAGGAACTGGAAAAGTAACGATTAAACTTGAAGATATTACTAATGTAATAGAAATTCCAGTTAGATAAATAAATGGCAACTTCGCGTTGCCATTTATTTTATTTATGTCGACCATTAACGGCGAGTTTTACAACTTCATATCCACCGTTATATATGCCTTCATTTTTAAGTTTGATGATTTGCTTATTTAAGTGAATGAGTAATTCTTTATCACTAATGAGACGGTCAAGCATTTCGTTCATCGATTTCTTATCAGGACATTCAAATGTTGAATCACCAATTTCTTGAGCATGGACCGCACCATAGACTTCATGTCCACCGATGTGTCTCATCATAAGTTTCACAACAGGATAGAAAGCAAGCTCACTAGGTTTGGTAATTAGGATTTCAACTTTTCTCATAAGTAGATTTGTGGAATAGACCGCTTCAAATATATCTTTATGAGAAATGACATAGATTTTTGCAGGTATATCATTGTCCATAGATTCAACAAATTCCTTGAATGAAGAATAATCATCAAAGAAAGTTGTGCATTCTTTATCAAAACCTTTGATTTTCTTACATAAGAATTCGTACATATCAGAGTGATCACCAAGGTTAAGGAATAACGCAACTTTATTATTCTTGACGTATTCACGAAGATGATTAAGGATTTCAAGGAAGGATTTTGAACCTGCCCCTGCTCCTCCAACACTCATCAAAATACGAACTGGTTTATTATTATTAATTCTTTCAATACGTTTACTAACGTCTTCTTCAATATTGCTAACAAGTTCATGGTCGATATAATGTCCGACATCATATAATTCACTTTCTGGAATTCCATTTAATGGCTTTTTAGCCATTCCGTTTAGCATTTTATAACCTAGATAGGCAAATGGAGTTTGAACGGTGTGGATTGCTCCTTCAGAAAGATGTAGACCCATTGGCCAGTTATCTGGAATGGCATTCACTACATGAGTTAGTCCAGCGTGAATAGCACCTTGGCTTGGCCAGACGTGAGTGGCCACAAAAGGAACATCTTTTGGTAAATCAAAATAAAGTGGAGCAAGTAATTCAGAATTTTTTTGATCAACCGCGTTATAAGTAATCTTTCTAAAACCTTCACTATTAAGTGGCTCCCAAATAAAGTGGTTGAATAGATGAGATTTTTGAGAGATACGAGAGGCTAAAGAATACATATCGTTTTGTTTACGAATCATCTTTGAGCCAGTGGCATCAAAACTTGCTAAATCAAACCAATATGGATCATATCCAAGCGCTCTAGCACAGCTAGCGATAGCAATTGAGATACGGTAATGACCAAAACCCATTCTGATGTTGCCAACAATTAAAGCTTTATCGCTGAATTTCATAGGTTTATCAGAAAGGACTAAATTATTAACTTTGATAAAATCAAGTGAAGGTATCTCTTTAATGGCTAAATGATATTCTTTGTTAGAATCATCACCAAACTTCTTAACGTATTTCCTTTTTGATTTATTAGCCTTTTTAATTGTTTTCTTATCAATTTTGTTATTAAAAATAAGAGATGATTTATCTATAACTTCCATATCTACTCCTTTATAAGTTTCTCTTTCTTCAATATATAGTGTAATCCTTTAAAGATTCTTCCGTTAGAAATTTCTACTAGTCCCATCGCGACATTTTTAGTTAATAGCCCACTAGAAGAATAAGAAAGCGATCTAAACGAATTAGAAAGAACCATCTTGCTCATAAAATAATAGTTCTTATAGGCAAGTTCTCGAACTTTTAAGTCGTTTGACTTCATATCTTTTTTAAATGGTTTAGATATTTGCTTCACTAAACTATTTTTAACAATCTTTCCAAAGAAAGAATTAAATTCCATAATTGGGGTTTCAAAATTATATGGCTTTTTACTCACTACGTAGTCAGGAATCTTTTCTCCATAAAGTTCTTCAAATGTTTCTTTATTAACTTCATCTAGATGTAATGGATCAAAATAATGCTTTTTAATATTTTCACTATAATTAGGATCAATTCTTCTACCTTCTAGATAGATATCTTCTTTGCAAAGAATGTCGTTCACATGATTTCCTAATAGGAATGAATATTCTCCTTCTTCTAAGAAAAATTCATCAATAACTGGAGAATATATTTCTAAATAAGAAAGTGGGATAGAAATTTTAACATCTTTACTTTCTTTACCTTCTAGTTCAACTTTTGAAAAACCTTTTAATTCAAGTTTTGCTCTAAAGTAATCACTTTCTTTTTTAGAAACATATATTTGTGGCACTGCTTTGGCTAGTCTATCTCCAGTATTTGTGACTTTAAAAGACACAACAATGTGGTCATCATCTTTTTTAACTAAGAAATCTGAATATTCAAAAATTGAATAAGATAGACCATATCCAAATGGGAAAAGAACACTCTTATTAACCGAAGAATAATATCTATATCCTACATAGATTGATTCTTTATAATTTTCTTCTCCACTAGAAGCGTATTCGTTATTAAAAATAACGTCATCATAACTAATTGGCCAAGTTTCATTTAAGTGACCACTTGGAGAAACTTCCCCAAAGAGGAGTCTTTTAAGAGCTTCTCCACCACCTTCACCTGGTAGATACATATTTAGCATTGCGTTAAATGAATCTATGTGCGGTATTTCAAATGGAGAGCCTCCATACATCACAAAGACAATTTTCTTATTTAGTTTTGCTAGTTCATTTATCAAAGCAATTTGATTAGGAGGTAGTTTTAAAGTTTCTCTATCAAAACCCTCACTCTCGCTAGCGTTAGTGAGTCCACCAAAATAAATAATCGTTTCGCTATCTTTAGCCTTTAAAATTGCTTCTTTTAATAGAATAGAGTCTTCGCTAAGTGAAAATTGGTCATAACCTCTTACGAATTCATAGTTGATATTTGCCTTATCAAAAGCTTCTTTATTATCGATGATTTTATAAGAATTAACTTGGCTACTACCTGCGCCTTGATAACGCATATTAGTGAATAAATCGCCGATAATTAGATACTTTTTATCTTTAGATAATGGTAGAATTCCATCATTTTTAAGTAAGACTGCAGATTCTACTGCTGAAGAAATCGCTACTTCAATATTTTTATTAAATATTTCTTTATCATTTATCTTTTCTTGATGAAATATATCTAAAGCATCTAAGATGTTATGAACCGAATTATTAATTTCTTCCATTGATAATTCATTATTCTCATATCCTCGAATAATGTCATTTATAGTAGCGATATTCACGCCTGGCATTTCTAAATCAGTTCCAGCTTTAAGAGCATTTACTCTATTAGAAAGTCCACCCCAGTCAGTCATAACAATTCCATTAAATCCCCATTTCTTACGGAGGATGTCGTTTACTAAATATTTAGAGTCACTACAAAAGACATGATTAACTTTGTTATAAGCAGTCATAATTCCAGAAGAATTAGCCTCTTTCACCGCGATTTCAAATTGTCTTAGATATATTTCATGGAGGGCACGTTTATCGATATTACTACTTGAAACATATCTCCATTTTTCGTTTGAGTTACCCGCAAAATGTTTCAAAGTTACTCCAACATTACTAGATTGGACACCTTTAACAAAACTAGAAGCAAGTCTACCTGCTAAGATAGGATCTTCGCTGAAATATTCAAAATTTCTTCCACAAAGTGGATTTCTTTTTATATTCATTCCTGGTGCTAATAAGACATTAACACCATAAAACCTACATTCTTTTGCGATTGACTCCCCTACTTTTAAAAGTAAATCTTCATTAAAGGAATTCGCAAGTGTCGCGCTTGTTGGAAAGCAAGTTGCGAGTTCAGTTTGAGTTAGACCATTCGCAGAATTACGATTTTCTTTCTCTTTTCTAACTCCAGTAGGACCATCACTAACAATAAGTGAAGGTATATTTAATCGAGGAATAGAAAAAGTAGACCAAGTTGAATAACCCACAAGAAGTTGGGCTTTCTCACTAAGTGTGAGTTTATCAACTAAGTCTACATATTTTCCCATATTAGTTTTCGCTTAATTTTTTAAATAAAACGTATAATCCAGATGAGACAAGAGCGAAGGCACTAAATAATAGAGATACAATTCCTAAACCATTAATTGCACTTTCTTGTCCACTAGTAAGTAACAAAATTGAACCAATTAAAACAAGTAAGGAAGCAATCGCTGGTCCAACAGTGTGAATAAACCAGATCTTTTTAAATAGTGACATTACTAAATAAGCGATAAATCCAAATGCTCCAAACATAATTGAAAATTGAAGTAATGGAACACTAATTCCTAGTTGTGAGAAATTATTGGTATAAAAGGCGAATGGAACTGCTACTGCAAAGGCTAATGTAAATAAAATCAAAGATTTTAATAATGAAGGAATTAAATAATTTTCTTCATTCATAGAAGCATTATCTTCGCATGATTTATAGATTGTTGAATAGGATATAAATACAAGTCCTATACCAACAAAGATAAATCCATCACTACTGCTTCCACTTGGAGCGATAAATGCAGAAATACCATATCCAATAACCATCGCTGAAATTAATAAAATTAAGAAGCGGATAATTGGATGAGAAATACTTAATATTTTAGTCTTTCCTTTTAAAGCCAGAATCGATGAAACAAGTCCAAAGATAGAAGCCACAGAAAGAATGAACATTAAGATGCATACTGGTAAGACAACTCTAATAAGAGTTTCAATAATTTCAGTTTCATCAGGTTTAACTGCTCCACCACTCATTCCAGCAATAAGGCCAGTGAATAACGCACCTAAAACTGCAGTTGCAAGAAGTAAAATAATTGGAGTAACAAAGTTACCAAGAATACCAAGAATTGATGTAATTAATGATGCTACTTTATCTGATTTAGCATCTTTTTTAAATGCAGCGATAAATCCAAACACATTCATCAATATGAAATAGACACCTAAAGTAGCAACGATAACAAGTAAGGCGATTGATCCACCTTTATCATCACTTTTATCGTTTGCTAATGAGATAATCGCAAAAACAATTCCAATAATTGATAGGACAACTCCAATAATAGGACTAATGATTTTATACTTTTTCATTTTTTATTACCCCTTATTTTTTCTTTTTATCTTTAGCGCGTTTATCTTTGATAATCTGCATCTCTTTTTCGGTGATAAGAGTGCAGTTATTTTCTTTTGCCCAATCAACGCATCCTTTTAAAACTAGCTTAAGGAATGGACGAGGCACGGCGACAATTGTCTTAAGAGCATCATCAGTGAATTTCACTTTGTCATCTGCTCTATCGGCAGCGTATCTAAGGGAAGATAAATCGATTTCACGATTTGGAATTCCAACAGCGATTGGTTTTTTATAATCACTGCACCAGAAATTCTTGCTATCGCGATATCCCCAGTTTGTGCACACAGGCGCAAAATTAGAACGCGTTACGCCATTAAGGATAGCATTATAATATTTCTCTTTCATTAAAATGTGATCAACTTTAAGAATAAAGTGAGCACCATACTTCGAGGTAATACCATTAAAGTTATGATATGGTCCAAGATACTCTTCAAGTACTTTATCATCTTGTGCATTATCAAGTTCTTTTACCCAAGTACATTCCATAACTTGAATAGCTTCGGAAATGACCTTTGGGTATTTTTCATTTGGATGTTCGCTTTGGGAAACACCATCTTCAAGATGGAATCTAAAGTCTTTCATCTTTTCTATTGGAGTATCTCCAGGGAATCCGTTATCAACATGTTGTTTAAAGTTTTTCTTAGAAAATGGAAGGAAATTAATTGTGCATTTTCCATGTCTAAGAAGTCCTTTTGCGGTGTTAGATGTATTCCTACATTCAAGCACCATCGCATAATATTCTTTCCCAGCAATATAATATGGGAAGATAAGTGAATACGCTCCAAAACTAGTCATTTCTCCTTTTTCATCAAGGGTGCCAATAAGTGTTAGAGGCATCGGGAAAAATAGACTTGTTTGATAGAAGTTATCAACTATACGCAAATCTTTAAAACTACTCATTTGTTTAACCTCATCAATATTTTATATTGAAAACATCTTGAAATAAATAATAAAATTAATTTATGGACGAAAAGAAAAAGAAAATCCTAACTGATGTCGGTAAGTTTGTGGGAAGAACACTAATAAATGCTTCTCCATATATCGCGACTGATGTTGCCTATAAAAAGTTTTTCTACCACCACACTTATAGTGGGAACACATCATCTTTTGATTTAGATTTATTTCCTAATTTAATTAAAGAGAGAGTTACTTTTAAGTCTATAAATAATGACCTTGTTGGTTATTTCTATCACTATAAAGAATACGATGCATCAAAGATTGTTATTTTTGTTCATGGATATGGAAATGGACATCGTAGGTATTTAGATATCATTAACTATTTAGCAAGCCAAGGACTATACGTCTTTAGTTATGACGCGACTAGTTTTGATGAGTCAAGTGGAGATGGGATATATGGATTTCCACAAGGAATAATTGATTTAGAAAGTGTGATTAACTTTGTTAAATCTTCTAAAAAATATAAAGATAAAGACATTATTTTAATGGGGCATTCCTGGGGTGCTTACTCTATTGGATGCTCTTTAAACTTATTCCCAAATATCTCTAAGGCCATTATGATGTCTGGATTTAATAAGAGCACTACTATCGTTAGACAACATGGTCTAGAGTGGGCGGGAGAAAAAGTCGATAACACGATTGAATATATCGATGAATATGAAGAATTTAGATTCGGTGGATATCCTTCATTAAGTGTTATTGATGGAATAAAAAATTCGAATACAGAAGTTTTTATAGTTCATTCTGAAGATGATAAAACAGTCCCAATAGAAATAGGACTTGATCTATATAAAAAAGAATTCGGTAATAACAAACGAATCATCTATAAGAAGTTTAAAGATAGAGGACATGGAACTGTCTATGATTCACTAGAAGGAAAAGAATATTACGAAAGTATCGTTAAACAATATAAAAAATACACGAAAGAAAATAAGAATCTATCTTTTGAAGATAAGAAACATTTGTTCAATATTCTAGTGAATAAAGAGAAATGGACTAATTTATTAAATTATCAACTTATGGATTCAATCGTTAATTTTATTAATGAATAATTAATGACATTATTGACTCATCCAGAGATGTTTGTTTTAATATTTATGCAACCGGTACGCGTTGACTCCTTGTGGGTTCATCGGTTGTTTTTTTGTTGCTCGGTGACATAACCGGTTTTTGTTTAAGAACAAATCTAACCTTTTCTAAATCATCTTTATGAAACTTCATACCAACTAATTCTTTTTTACCAATATCTTTTCTTCTACATAACATTGGTCTTTTCTTAATATAAGATCTTACTACTCTAGGTTCAGTGGGATGATTTAAATCAGTTAAGTGCCTTTTGTTAGTTTCTCTTTTAGATTTATTTCCATTTTTATCACTCTCAGTCAAAATGACTAGATATCTATTATTCTTTTCATCTTTCCAAGCAATATAACCTGGATGGCCGGTTTTACTGCCATCGAAAATTAAATAAAATTTTCCAATTTCAATATTTCTATAAATTGATGATGATTTTTTGATTGGCATGACTTTCTCCTAAGTAAATAGAAAAATGATTGATAAACAATCTACTCATGCCATTTATTAATATTATTATATTAATAGATTAAAAGGATTACAACTATAATTATAAACGACCTAATGATATAATATTGACATGCTTGATAACATACATCGCTTTGACATGATGAAGGCACCTAAAAGACAGAAGTTACGTTTTATAGGTTATTTAAAAGCACTTCCTGTCTTATGGTCACATAGAGGTAAGATTACAAAAGTGAATATGAAGGGGATTAAACCTCCATATCTTTTACTCGCTAATCACAATGCCTTAATGGATGTTGATATCCTTAATCTAGCAACATTCCCTCATCGAATTAACTATGTTATTGCTATCGATGGATTTATTGGTAGAGAGAAACTTTTAAGAAATGTTGGAGGAATTTGTAAAAGAAAATTTACGAACGATCTAAATCTTATTAGACACCTTAGAACAGTTAAAAATCATGGCGATATTGTTGAGATATTCGCTGAAGCTAGATACTCCTTATGTGGCACCACCGCTATCATTCCTCAATCAGTTGCAAAACTAGCGAAATTTTTAAAAATTCCAGTTGTGATGCTTAAGATGAGTGGTCACCACATTAACTCTCCATTTTGGAATCTACACAACCGCAAAATTAAAGGAATTGAAGCTGAACTTAAATGTTTAATGAACGCTGATGAAGTTAACAATCTTCCTTTGGAAGAAGTAGATAGAAGAATCCAAGAAGCTTATGTTTATGACGAATATAAGTGGCAAAAAGAAAAAGGTGTTGAGGTTAAATATAAAGGCCGTGCGGAAGGATTACATAAAGTCTTATATCAATGTCCACACTGCCACACCGAATACGAGATGGATTCGAAAGATAATATCTTATTTTGCAAGCACTGTGGAAAGAAATGGGAATATTCTACTTTAGGTGAACTTAAAGCTCTAAAAGGAGAAACCGAATTTTCTCATATTCCAGATTGGTATGAATGGGAAAGAGGAAATGTTCGTAAAGAAGTTAAAGATGGTAAATACTATTTTGAAAGTATTGTGCACATTGATGCTTTACCTAATGCAGATAAATTTATTCACCTTGGACAAGGTAAACTAATCCATGATAAAGATGGCTTCCATTTAGAAGGATATTATAAAGAGAATGATGAACACTATCATTTAGATATACCTTCTAAAGACACTTATAGTGTACATATTGAATATGAATACTTAGGTAAATATGGAGACTGCGTTGATTTAAACACTCTTGAAGACACGCTATATGTCTATCCAGAATGCGAAAAATTCTCGGTTACAAAAATATCACTTGCAACTGAAGAGATATATAAACTCTTAAATGAAAAATAAATATCTTAATAATTCGAGAACATATAGCAAGTAATCTTTTGAACTAGCCATTTCAAAACTCCTATTCCGTATTGTCTGTCAGTTATTTTGAATTATCAAGCCATTCGCCGATATCCACTATTCTTATACCCTCATACTGGCTTTCAGGATGCTTTGTTCTTGCGATTAACATCTTTGGATAAGCATCCTTAATGGATAATAATGGTTTAACTTCTCTTTGGAATGTTTCTTCCCTAGAAATGTCATCGCTCACTTGAATGTAATACTTATATCCGTTTTTTATCGCAACAAAATCAATTTCTTTCTCATAGAGAACACCAACGTATACCTCGTATCCTCTTCTTAAAAGTTCAATGGCAACTAAGTTTTCATATAATCTTCCATAATCCATATTCTTAGTGCCTATATTTGCAAATCTAAAAGAT
>CADBUI010000010.1 GCA_902797855.1 uncultured Erysipelotrichaceae bacterium | reverse complement strand
TTTACTTAGATATGCTTTATTTCAAGCAGCGGAGAAAGCTCGTATTCATTGTCCTGAGATTGCAGAATTCTATTCAAAGAAAAAAGGAGAAGGAAAACATCCAATCTGTGCATTAACTCATACAGCAAGAAAGATATTAAGAATCGTTTGGGCTTTATTAAAAACTGGGCAAAACTATAGTCAATCTATCTCTGATTAGTGCTTAAATCAGTGAATATTTTAAAACTTTATCTTTGATATAGTTTTTTCGTCGTGGACTTTAAGAAAAAAATACTTGATAATTGTAGGTATGAAAAGGTTTTTGTTGTTTGCATCAATTATTGTGTGCACATCATGTGCTCATGGAGAAAATATACCAGAACCCAAACCAGAAGGACCAATTGGCTATAGTCACCTCTTTTTTAATACGATAGAGAAATTTGATGATTATCAAATGCTCGCACAACAAAAGCATAAAGAAGACCCAATAAAAGCTTTTTCTTATTCCTTGCCATTTGCAAGATTTGATACTTATTGTATTGCTGGATTTACCAATAGTACCGAAAATGATGGCACGATTTATTTACAAAAAAGGGTGGGTTTTTCTTACTACAAAACTGATAGTTGGAAAAGAATAGTCCTTATGTTTCCATATTTGGATTCGTATGATGTAGAGTCAATAACCTGGAGTCTCATCCATGAACCGATTGCAGATAACAAAACTTATAATAAATATTTAATGGCAAGTTCAATAGTGTTTAGCACTGGCGATGACACCTCGAAATATGTCTTAACAGATGGAAATAAAATAGTTTCAATGGTAATTTGTGACACCGTGATAGAAGAAGAAATATCCAGTGAAATGGATGCTTATGCATCATTCGTGAGGTCAATTTTATGATAAGCAACGTTTTTTCGTTAGGTTTAGCCGCTCTTTCAAATTTTGTCGGTTGTCAAGTTGTTACTTCCTTTGATTGTAGCGAAGACATCTTTGTAAAACTATCAAATCAATTAGATTGCTCGGTTGATTGCATATCTGAACACATTGTTTCAAGTCAAGATATCTATTCGTTTAATTGCAGTAATGACTTCATTCTTTTTGTTTGCGACAATAACGAATATTTTTTATACGACAAAAAAACTAGTTCTCAGGTTGAACGCGGTTCATATATAGATTCTGTATTTAGTCGTAACGCGAATGAATTCCTAGTTTATAAGAAAGGCGATATTTTCAAATATAATGTCACCGATTGCGAATTTACTCCTGAAAGAAATCTTTTGTATAGCTCTGCAGAATCAGCAATGGAGGATTGGGAAAACGCTAACGGATTTGAGTATTCATTAATAAACAATATTGATGACTTAGATCAAGTAAATAAAATCAACGATTTTAAATATTTTTATTATTTGAAGAATTATGGATCCAACTACGAGGGTGTTTGTCCTATTATTTCTGATCAGATGGTTCTTGGTTATCTTGATTCATATTTTGATGATTCAGTTGTTGATGATTATTATGACACAACAGGATGGTGTGAGTCGCCAAGTTTAAACCCATCAGAATGGACTGAATCACCAGGGACGGGCAATTATCTACATGACCAAAGATTTAAAGAATATCTAAAACAAAGAGTTCAAATAGTGAATGATTTTGTCTTAGATGGCAGTGGTATAACGTGTTATCAGAATCTTAATCTCATTAATGATTATATTTCGCGGAGTCAAAATCATCTAAATTATAGTGTAGGTTTTCAATACTATACTGGCGTTTGTGAATATATAGAAACTTCTATTAATGCGGGAAAACCGGTTATTGCCGGTGGGTCAGGGCATAATGTTGTTATATTTGGTTATGATGATGATTATTACTATCTTAATACAGGATGGAATGGTTGGATTGCAAAAACTCCAAAGTCTACATATGGTGTGAATTATGACGATCCAGCTAGTGCGATTACAATTACCATCATTTCACAACACGTTCATTCGAATAATTACTATAGTACTTATTACCATACCAATGTTTGTGGTTGCGGATATACGTCTAATGTCACTGGAGCAATACAAATTAAACCAGCTGATTGGGGTTTTGCTGAACAATATTATTATTATAATAAAAATACTGATTACTATTTCGGTGACGGATTGACAATACATTCATCTAGAAAGAGAACCGGTTTCATACAAAGTAAAACGATAAATCTCTCGCCAAGAAAAATTGATGCTGGATACGCTTATTTTTCAATAGAGACAAATAAACCATTAACTAAATTTAAGCTTGATATGGCCTGGTGGAGCCAATACGAATACGAGACTGATGGGTATGCGTACATATTTTGCAAAGATTCTCTTGGAAATTGGTGTCAAAATTTTGTTAATATCCATACCGATTGTTCTTTGAGTCATTCTTTTGAAGACCTGGCAACTAATGTATTTTATCTTCCAACTGATGATCAGTACTACGGAATAAAGATTCAATTATCCAATAATCCTGTGGGTGATAGAAACAAAGGAAGGCTATCGCTAGGAAATATAGAGTTATATTATAATAATTGATAAAATAGTGAATAATCACTATAATACTTATTGCTGATTTAAGGAGGAAATTGTAATGAACGTTACAGAACTTAGACCTGGTAACTATTTCATTGATGAAGGAAAACTTTATCAAGTTTTAGATATCTTATTAAACAAAACTGCAATGCGTAAGATGGTTGCAAAAGTTAAAGCCAAAGACATGCGTACAGGTGCTATTACCGAACTTGCTCGTAACTCTGGTTATGATGTTGAAAAAGCTATCTTAGATAAGAAAAAAATGGCTTATCTATATGATGCTGGTGATAACCTTGTCTTTATGGATAACTCAACCTATGAACAAATCGAAATTGCTAAAAGCAAACTCGAATGGGAAATGAATTTCCTTACTCCAAACCTTGAAATCGATATCTTATTCTATGAATCAGAAATCCTTGGTATCACTCTTCCAAGCAGCGTTTCACTTCAAATCACTGATTGTGAACCAGCTGTTAGAGGCGACACCGTTAACAAGGCTATGAAGAACGCAGTTGTTGAAACAGGTTATAAACTTAGAGTCCCATTATTCATCAATAATGGTGAAACCATTCTTGTTCGTACAGATAATGGCGAATACGATGGCCGTGCTAACAAATAAGAGGCAAGAACATGACAATTGAAATTTGGGCATTTATTCTTGCTTTAGTAGGCGTCTTACTCGTAGGCGCAGTTGTTGGATTCTTCCTAGCAAGATGGTTCTTCAAGAAAGAGCTCGAAAAGAATCCACCAGTTAATGAAAACATGATTCGCGCGATGTTCATGCAGATGGGCCGCAAGCCTTCTGAAGCTCAAGTTAGAGCAGTTATGAACTCAATGAAGCGCAATCAATAATCACTTAAAATCAACTCGAATTAGCGTCCATAAATTTGGGCGCTTTTTCTTATCAAAATTAGGGTGAAATTAAAGACAAAATGACGATGATAACAGTGGTGGTAGTGGACGAAAAAACTAAATCCAATTTAAGCAAAATTTAAGTCTAAAATGAAGGTTAGAAAATAGCACCATACTTTTTATAGCGCTATAGAAGTGGTGAATGTGGATAAATCAAAAAACGTCAATTAAAAATGTCCATTTAATCGAAACATTTTTGAGATATTTGGATTAAGTGGACAAGTTATTAACAGTGCTAATATTAACTAAAAAACTACTAATTACCTACTAATCTCTTCCGATGAGTTACCTTGATTTTTCTTACTTCCAACTGGTAATTCTGTACCGTTTAAAAGTCGGACAATATTGGCTTTATGACGGACAATTAATAGCGCGGCGATGATTGTTATAACTGAGGCGTATTCCCAGCCACAAACAACATAGTTTCCAGCACCCCACATTGTTAATTCTTGGAGCCAAACTGGTTGGTTAGCTAGAAGAGTAATTTTAAGAATAAATAGGACCCACGCAAGAATAGATGCGACTGTCGCGGTAAGCATGCTTGAGATAGAGACAAATTTAGTCTTTTTAAGAGTGATGAAGAACGTAGCTGCACCAGTTACAAAGAGCAACCAGTTAGTAGCAATTGCAAATCCGCAGAAGACTGAAACAGTTTTTCCACCTTTAAATCCAGCATATAATGGCCAGCAATGTCCAAGGGATGCACCTAAAGGTGCAAGGTAGATATATAATACTGGATTCCACATTTCTTTTCCGAGTTGATCAGCAAAGAAGGCTTGGAGGGATGAGAATTTAAAAATAGCCCAGACAGCAATTAATGGGATCGCGACTTTGACCATATCGAGCAAGATGACAATGATTCCATACTTTTTTCCATAGACTCTTGCAACGTTTGTACCACCTGAGTTTTTTGAACCAAAATTCCTTACGTCACTATTAAAAAAGATCTTTCCAAAGATGACTCCAGTAGGGATTGAACCAAAAAGATAGCCTAAAAGTAATGAGCAAAATCCGACCAATATATTATATAAAATAATATCCATATAAATTCCCCCTGAGACAACGTATCTATTATATAAAATAGATTTTACTTTTCAACTTTTTATTTGATATAATCAACTTTGAAATTTAGGAAAAATACTTAAAAATGGCAGAAAATAACGCAAAAACATCATATACAGCGGCGGATATTGAGATTTTGGAAGGCCTTACTGGTGTCAGAAAAAGACCTGCAATGTATATCGGATCAACCAACTTAAATGGTCTTCATCATTTAGTGTGGGAAATTGTTGATAACGCTGTCGATGAAGCTTTAAGTGGTTATGGAAAAACTATTGTGATTACCATCCATAAGGATGGTTCTCTCTCAGTTTTAGATGAAGGACGTGGTATTCCAGTTGATATGCATAAGTCAACACATATGCCAGCCGTTCAATTAATATTCTCAACACTTCACTCTGGTGGTAAATTCTCAAACAAGGTTTATACATCAAGTGCTGGTTTACATGGTGTTGGTAGTGCAGTTACCAATGCTCTTAGCTTATATTGCGATGTCACAATTTTCCGTGATGGGAAGATAAACCATCTTCGTTTCGAAGATGGTGGTAAGCTTGTTACTCCTCTTGAAGTACTTGGCACAACTAAGAAGCACGGATCACTTATTCGCTTTAAACCTGATCCAAAAATCTTCTCTAGTGTCGAATTTAAATACGACACTATTTGTGCTCATGTGCAAGAATCAGCCTTCCTATTAAAAGGCGTAAAATTCATCGTCATCGACGAAAGAGAAGGCAAAAAAGTTGAATATTGCTATGAAGAAGGTATCAAAGAGTACTTAAGTACTCTTAATGCAAATAAAACTCCTATGGGAGATATTATTTTCTTTGAAGGAGAAGAATCCTCAATCAAAATGGAATTTGCAATTCAATATGCCTATAAAGACTACTCTGAGACCATTTATAGCTACGCCAATAACGTTAGAACACGTGATGGTGGTACTCATGAATCTGGTTTCAAGGCTGGTATTACTAAAGCAGTTAATGATTACGCTGAAGAAAATAACCTTCTCAAAGGAAAAGCAAAGCTTGAAGGAGGAGACATACGCGAAGGATTAACTGCAATCATCTCCTTAAAGATACCTGAACAGAAGATTGAATATGAAGGTCAAACCAAGCATAAACTTGGTACTCCTGAAGCTTTAACTATAGTTAATAACTTTATTTATACAAATTTCACATACTATTTAAACGAACATAAAGAATTCGCGGTTAATTTAATTAGAAAATGTGTTGATTCTCAAACGGCACGTATTGCTGCTAGAAAAGCTAAAGATGAAGCACGTTCAAATAATAAAAAGAGTAAATCCGAAATGATTCTTTCGGATAAACTCACTCCTGCTCAATCAAAAGACTATGATCATAACGAATTATTTATCGTTGAAGGTGATTCGGCTGGAGGAACTGCAAAAAGTGGACGTGATAAAATTCACCAAGCAATATTACCACTTCGTGGTAAACCACTTAATACTGAAGTAGTTACAAAAGATAGAATGCTTAAAAATGAAGAATTCGCAACCCTCATTTCTACGATCGGAGCAGGTGTTGGTGAAGACTTTAATCCAGATAATTCTCACTATGGAAAAGTTATCATCATGACTGATGCTGATACTGATGGTGCACATATTCAAACACTACTTTTAACATTCTTCTATCACTATATGAAACCTTTAATTTTGAAAGGTAAACTCTTTGTGGCGATGCCACCTTTATACCGTGTTTGGAAAGAAGTTAATCATAAGATTAATTATCGTTATGCTTGGGATGATGTCGACTTAGAAAAAGCCAAGAAAGAAATTGGTCCAGGTTATAAAGTTAACCGATATAAAGGTCTTGGTGAAATGAACGATTTCCAACTTTGGGAATCCACCATGAATCCAAAGACAAGACAACTTTTAAAAGTTAGCATTGAAGACCCTCTTTTAGCAGAACAAAGAGTGAATGTTTTAATGGGTAATGATACCCAGATTAGAAGAAAATGGGTGGAGGAAAATGTGAACTTCAACGAAGTTGACTCCTTCATGGACGAGGTGAAATAAGATGGCTAAGAAAAAAGAAGAACTCGTCGAAGAGATTGTTGAAAATATTCATAGCGAAACCATGGAAGAAATCATGGGTACCCGCTATGCAATCTACGCTAAATACGTCATTCAAGATCGTGCAATTCCTGATGCTCGTGATGGACTTAAACCTGTCCAAAGAAGAATCATTTATTACATGTATAAAAATGGCAATACTATCAATAAACCAACAAGAAAATGCGCCCACACCGTAGGTGGGGTTATGGGTGAATACCATCCACATGGTGACTCATCTATCTACGAAGCTCTTGTTAGAATGAGCCAATCTTGGAAGAATAATTGTCCATTAATTGACTTCCAAGGTAACAATGGTTCTATCGATGGAGATAGTCCAGCCGCGTATCGATATACTGAAGCCAGACTTTCTTTAATCGCTGAAGAAATGGTGAGAGATATCGATAAAGACACAGTTGATATGTCGCTCACATTTGATGACCACGCTTATGAGCCAGTGGTCATGCCATCTCGTTTCCCAAATTTACTTGTTAATGGTACAGAAGGTATTGCTGTTGCTATGGCAACAGATATTCCTCCTCATAACCTTAGAGAAGTTATTGATGCAATCATCTACCGTATTTGTCACGTTAACGTGACATGTGAAGATTTACTAAAATTTATTCCTGGTCCAGATTTCCCAACTGGTGGAATTATTTATCGTTCTCAAGGACTTATCGACACATATTTAAAAGGTCGAGGAAGAATTGAAGTAAGTTCAAAAACTGAAATTATTGATGATGGTAAAACTAAACAAATTATCATTCATGAGATTCCTTTTGGAGTTATTAAAAACCAAGCTGTCTATGAAATAGACAAAATTAGACATGATAAGGTTATTAATGGTATCCAAGAAGTTAGAGATGAATCTGACTATACTGGAATTAGAATCGCAATCGATCTTAAAAAAGAAGCAAATGTTGATGCAATTTACAAATATTTAATGAGTAAAACTTCATTAAGAGTATTTTATTCACCAAATATGGTCGCAATTGTGAATGGTTCACCAAAAACCATGAATATTCTCGACTTTGTTGATAGCTATATTGATCACCAAGTAGATGTAATTACTAGACGTTCTAAATTTGATTTAAATAAATCAAAATCAAGACTAGAAATCGTTGATGGTTTAATTAGAGCAGTCTCAATTGTCGATGAAGTAATTCATACGATTAGAAGTTCTAAAGATAAATCGGACGCAAAACTTAACTTACAAAGTAAGTTCGGATTCAGTGAACCTCAAAGTGAAGCAATCGTTATGCTTCAACTTTACAAATTATCTAACACTGATGTCACCGTTTTTGTTAACGAAAAGAAAGAGTTAGAAAAAACAATTGAAAAACTAGAAGGAATTCTTTCCGATAGAAAGAAACTTGATAGAGTTATCGTTTCTGATTTAAAGAATATTGCTTCAACATTCGGTCAAGATAGAAAAACTCTTATTGAGGATAAGAGTGGTGAATCCACGACCATTGATAAACGTGACTTAATCGCAAAAGAAGAAGTTTATTTAGCGGTCACTCGTGATGGATATATTAAACGTTCAACTGTTAAGTCATATCGTAGTAGTGGAGATAATCCTCTCCCAGGACTTAAAGAAGGCGACGCTCTTGTTTTTGCAGGCCCAGCAATGACTACTGATTACCTAATTTGTTTTACAAATTTAGGTAACTTCTTACATATTCCAGTGCATGAAACAATGGAAAATAAGTGGAAAGAAGAAGGTAAACACATCAACTATCTAGTCTCGCTTAATCCTAATGAAAAGATAGTGCGCGCATACGTACTTGAAAGCTTTAGAGATGATTTATTCTTTACACTTGTGACTCACTTTGGACAAATCAAGAGATTACCAACCTCATTATTCTCTGTTATTAGATATAGCAAGGCACTTACATGCATGAAGCTATTAAGTGATGATGAACTTGTTGATGCAGTGTTCACAACTGGAGATTCTAACATCGTCTTATTCACTGATGATGGTAGATCAACTGCCTTCAATGAAAATAGCCTTCCTAACGCCTCATTAAAGGGTGGTGGAGTAAAAGGCTTATCCAAGATGAATGGTGCCCTTGTTAGCGGAATTTTAGCCTATGAAAAAGACGCGACAAAAGGTAAGGTAATTTTACTCACAGATAAGGGTTGTACTCGTATCTATGATGTAGCGAATACTCCAGTGGTAAATCGACTTGGAAAACAAAACGAAATTTTCCGTTCATTTAAGAGCGACAAGCACCTCTTAATTCACGTTGAAAAAGTTGAGGATAAAGATAATCCAACACTCTTAAGAGTGTTAACCTCACTAAAATCGACTATCGAAATCAAGATTGATGACTACCATGTTACACCTATTGATAAGTACGCAAAATCTAACGTTACTTTACCAAGAAAATCGGTGCTTGAAGTCGTCTATCAAACTGGTGAAAAACGCATCGGAAAAGACACTGTCAGTCATTACGTAAAACCAGTGGAAAAAGTCGAGGAAAATAGCGAAGAAGTTTTAGAGGATATCACCCCAGAAATTCCTAACGAAAAAGAAGAAAAAGTCGAGGAAGAAAAAACCTATACTCAAATATCAATCTTCGACGATGACTTCCTAGATGATAAATAAGCAAACAAAAACACAGCCATTAACGACTGTGTTTTTTGAATAATTCAGAATGAGAACCTAGTCTTAGCAACATTAACATTACTAAATCTTTTTCTATTCTATAAATCATAAGAAAATCTGGCTCTATATGGCATTCTCTGCAATTTGAATATTGACCAGAAAGACAATGGTCTTTGTATTTTTCTGGTAATGGTTCGCAATTAGCAATTTTTTCAATGATATCAAATAGTTTGTAAAGGTCTTTGTTTTGTTTTTGTGCTAGTTTTAGGTCTTTTTTGAATTGGGATGTGAACCTAATTGACAATTTCATACATTTAGTTCTTTTTTGAGCTCCTCGATATTGTCACACCCTTTTTTACCATCTTTAGCCATTTTTTCTGATTCTTTGATTGCTTTGACTGTTTTTCTATTTGGAACATCAAGTTTTAGTTCAAATGGAATGCCATTTTCTCTAATTACTTGTTTGTAAAACAAGTTAATAGCAGTGGAAGCAGTGATACCAAGTTTAGAAAAAATCTCTTCAGCTTCTTCTTTGAGATTTTGGTCGATTCTAACGTTGACATTTGCCATAGATGATACCTCATAAATATTATCTTTATTAATGTTGCGTTTGTCAACACATTGTCAACACGTAAATTTATGTCTATATCTAATATATACTCATTTTCTTTCAAAAGAATTATCTTTTGTAAGAGTTTTCAGTATAATAATTATATGCTTAAGAGATACATTCCGACTTATCATGCAAAATCGATTTATGATGTTCCAATTGCTTTTCTTAAATCGATAAACGTGACAACCGTGCTTGTTGATCTTGATAACACTCTTGATTCATATAGAAGCAAATCTCCAAGTAATTCCGCGCTTGTCTTAAAAGAACTATATGATGAGGCGGGCATAGAACTTATTATTGTTTCTAATAATACTAAAAAAAGAGTGGAACCATACGCCTCTAAGTTAGGTGTGAGATTTATTCCTTCAATTGGAAAGCCATTCTCAAAGAATATCAAGAAAGCTCTTAAGGAATTATCTTTAGATAAAGATAATGTTATTATGGTAGGGGACCAAACGGTCACTGATATATGCTCCGCTAATCTAAGTGGGCTTAGAAGCATATTAACAGACAAGATTGTTAAAGAGGACCAACCAACCACACATTTCAACCGTCTATTTGATAGACCAATTAGAAGAAGTTTAAAAAGAAAGAATTTATTAAAGGAAGTAGGTTAAGAATATGGCTCAAATTAAAGAAGTCAAACAATGTTACAACTGTGGAAGCATTCTCCAATGTGATGATCCTTCTCAGCCTGGTTACATTAAAAAGGAATTACTTGAAAGTGAATTCCAACCTTTCTATTTTTGTGAAGAATGTTTTAGAAAAGAAAAATATCACCAGCATTCTAATGAACCTGATGTTTCAGAAGATTTACTTAAATTAATAAGAGATGCGAAAAAGAAAAACGCTCTTATTGTTTACGTAGTAAACCTTGTTTCTTTTGAAGCTTCCTTCTCTAGCAAAATTAACGAAATTCTTTCTGACACAAATATCTTAGTGGTGGCCTCTAAATTTGACCTTCTTCCTGAAGGAACAGATCCAAGCCACGTTAAAAAATATGTTGCTCATAGATTTTTGACTAGTGGACTTAAAGTCAAACTTGCCAATATCTTAATTGAATCGGCCTTTGATGATGAAGCAATTAGAGCTTTTGGCAGTAAAGTATATGAACTTAAAGGTGATAAAGATGTCTATGTTATTGGAGCAAAGCTCTCCGGAAAGACAACACTCTTAAATGCCTTCTTAAAAGTATATAAGAATTTATCAAACCGTAACATAGTTACGGATAGATATCCTGGTACTGATATTAGAGTCATGAGAATTCCATTAAATAAAAATGAAACAATCTATGATGTTCCAGGTATTGATGATAATAATTCCATCCTCCATAATCTAGATCAATCAACTCTCCGTAAGATTTATCTTACTAAACCAGTTGAAAAACGAGTTGTCTATCTATCTAAAGTATCAGCCTTATTCATCGGTGGAATCGCAATGGTATCTTTAGTTAAAGATAATAAAAAACATCGCTTTGCGCTTTCATGTTATTTCCATGATGCGGTGGACTTAAAGAAAGTAGTGAACCATAAAGTTGAAGAAGGCTTTATTAAAGCTATTTCTAAAGGTAGTCTCACCCCATCTCTTAAATCCATTAAATCAATTAAAGATTTAGATATCTACGGAGTAGATGCGAATGATAAACTTTCTAGAGATATCAATATCCAAGGTCTTGGATGGATATCTTATTTAGGACATGGAGAGAAACTAAGAATCTATGTTCCAAAAGGTGTTTCTATCACCTTATCAAGCAATAAAATCGCAAGTAAAAAGGCAAAATAATGGCTAATTACGTCATCTTTGGTGGAACCTTTGACCCAGTTCATAACGGTCATATGAGAATTGCTATGGCAGCCTCTCTTAGACTTAACGCTGACATAATTTTCGTTCCGGCTCGTTCACCAAGATGGAAAAATCCAATTTCAAGCGCAAAGCATAGACTAAATATGCTTAAGCTTGCTATTAAAACCTCTTGTCCAAGCGGATCAAGAATTGATGAATTTGAACTAAATAGCAAAGCTGATATCAATTATACAATTGATACAGTGAAATATTTCAAGAAGAAATATCCAGAAGATAATCTCTTTTTGATTATTGGAGCGGACCAAGTTAATCGCTTTAGTGAATGGAAAAGCGCAGAAGAGCTTTCTTCTTTGGCGACCATTGTCTATGTTGAACGACCAAATTATGAACTTGATAAAAAGATTATCTCTACATACCACATGAAATCATTAAGATTTTCTAAAAGTGGGGATATTTCATCAACTGATTTTAGAACTTTAAAGAACGTTGATGTTCCTCCAGCAGTCTTAAAATATATCGAAGATAATCGTCTATATTTCTTCTCTATACTCGAAGAGTATCTTGATGAGAATAGGCTAAATCACTCTATTCAAGTCGCTAATCTTGCTTATTTAATCGCTATTAAGAATAAAATTGATAATCCAGAAAAAGCTTATATAGCAGGGCTTCTTCATGATTTAGGAAAGACCACTAAATACACTCGAGATGATCAAATTTCATTTATGAAAAAGAATTATCCAGAGCATTTAGACTTACCATCATTTAGTTATCACCAATTTATTGGTGTTTATCTTGCTAAAGAATTATTTAAGATTAGTGATGAAGATATATTAAACGCTATTAAATATCATTGTACAGGCGCTAAGAATATGTCTACGCTAGGACAAATCATTTATGCAGCGGATAAAATTGAACCTACTAGAGGATTTGATTCTAGATGGCTCATTAATTCATGCATCAAGAATTATCATCAAGGTTTTGTTGACACTTTAGTGGACAACAAGAAATATTTACTTGCTCATAATAAAGACATCACCAATAAACTTACTGATGAATGTTTTAATATGTATTTACCTAAGGAGAAAAAGAATGCCAAGAAAAGATAAAGTCGTAAAAATTGTTGAAGACTGTTTAAATAACCATAAGGCAAGTGACGTTGTAACTATTGATGTTAGAGATAGAACTCCGTTTGCTGATTATTATGTTCTTGCTACAGCTGGAAACATTAGACAACTCAATGCCTTAAAAGAACTCGTCGAGGAAGAACTTGAGAACAATAAAATTCATGTTGGTCATATTGAAGGTAGACCAGAATCAGGTTGGATCTTAATTGACGCTCATCAAGTGATCGTTAATATTTTCTCAAAAGAGGAAAGAGAAAGAATCTCCTTAGAAGAAGTTTTGTCTCGTAAATAAAATATATAATAATAAAGAACACGCTCACGTATATATACGCGGGCGTTCTTTTTATTTTTATAGACTTATAGAGTAGAGATTTGCAGTTTCCTCTTTTTCTATATAAAATCTTAGAATATATTAACTTCGTATAATGTATATTATGTTAACCAAATACAATAAAAACACGATACAATCGTAAGAAAATAGAAATCTCAATAATAATCAAGAAATTGAAAAATTGGTCAAAAAGCGACTTTTCCACAGTGGATTAGTTAACTCAAAACTACTAAAAAACTACTAATTTGAAATATTACTTTCTCTTCACCACTATAAATTTTTCTATCGGTGAGTGTCATTATGGGTTAGTCTATTTATGTCTTATGGATATTAATATTGCTGGTTTAACAACCGGAATCTTAGTTGCAGTTTTCTCGTTTGTGGTCACTCTTCCACGACTACTATATTTTCTCTTTAGAGGGAAAGCTTTACTTGGATCAAAGATGTTTAAGGGACGAAATCTAACTTTCTTTATCCTTAGTTTTCTTTCTAGTATTACGTATGTCGTGCTTGCAGTAATATTCTCTCAGGACTTCCACATGTTAGGTTTATTTTTCGTGTATATGATACTCGCAACTATTGGGGTGTCCCTCTATTTTATAGTGTGGATTATGTTTTGGATGCATGGAAATGAAGCTAGATATCAATTTGAACTTATTGAAAAGATTCCTGCCCCAATGACGATCCTTTCTGGATTCGTTTTGCTATTAGGTGCTGGACTAACCCTCAATTACTATAATCTCGCATGCGCATTATTATTTTTGGTATCTGCCCTACTATTCGATTTAGCGGGTTATAAACTCACTCGACCAATTAATCCGGATGATGATTAATGCGTTATATGTGGGCAACTGAAATGATAAATGATTTCTAAATCTAATAATTTCTTGTTTCTTCTTTAAAAATCCACCACCAAAAAGAAAAACGACGAAAAGAAAATTAAAGACGCCCCTATGAGCGTCTATTTTGATTCTTTGTCTTTTCTTACTTGATATTTTCTTTCAGTTTCTTTTTAGCAAAATATAATCCAATGTCGGTGATTCCGATTAGGAAAATCGCTATTAAAGAGTAGGCAAATATTGGAAGCATTTCAGCAAATTGATAATGATAATATATCATCGCTCCTATATTAATTTCTGTACCTGTCGCAGTTAATACTTCCGCCATAATTGTAACTTTCATTCCTAGTCCAAATATCTGCGCGCATCCTAAAAGGATGTGTCGATAAGAAAGAGGCAGATAAACTCTAAAAATTTGTAAGATCAAAGGAGTGTTATCAACCTTCATTGCTTCCACTATTTCAGTGTCTAAACTTGTAAAGCCAGTGACCACCGCTTCATAGATAATTGGGAAGGTGATAAGTGAGCTAACGATAATCGCCGCATACATCGGTTTAAGCAAAACGACGAGGATAAATACCACCGCTGCTGTTGGAATTGTTTTTGTGACGGTGATGAACGGTTTAAAAAATGCTCTAAACGGCTCAAAAACACCCCCAAAAACGCCGAAAAGCACTCCAACGAGGAATGATATAGCCACTGAAATTAATAGGCTTAAAATCGTCTTTCCGATTGCTTCATAAGTTGTGCTTTTCCCTAAAAGAGTAAATAAATGAGCGAATGTCTCAACTGGTCCAGGGAATAAAGTTGTCTTTAAACAACTTGCGATAATTAGCCATAAAAGAAAAACCCCAGCGATACCTAATATCGTATAAAAGATGATTCGATATTTTCGCCAGAAGGTTTTCATTTATTTAGAATTTTGCAAAGTAGGAATCTTCGTAGGTAGATAGTCCTAAAGCAGTTAGGAAAGCGTTAACGCTAAGTTCCTCATTATTTGCTTTAGTGACAAAACCTAAACGGTTTGCCCCTTCTTTTTGGACGACATTAACGATTGGATAGGCAACGCCATATCTACCTTGTTGACGTTTAGCGTCTCCATATTCATTCATTTCATCCCCTACAATTGGGTTGTTACTAATGAGGTTTTCAAGTCTAGTATCTAAACGAGTAAACCATTCGTTAAGTTTATCTTTCTTGTAATCTATGATTGATTTACGAACAAAAATACCAGCTTGAACAATAATGTTTTGTCCTGTTAATTCTCTCCACTCATCTCTAAGAACTTTTAGTTCTGTGAGTGTAATACCAGCTTCTTGAGCTGCGCTTTTATTTGCACTAAAGACTGGTTCGGCTGTTAAAACATAGTCGATATCTTCGCTTTGATATTTACCAGTTTTTAAGATTGGAGCAGTTTCACTTGCGTCTTTAACGTACTTAACGTTAGAAGTATCTAATCCCCAACGATCACTTGCGACTTTTTTAAAGACCTTGTCTGGGACTTTGTCTTTTTGGAAAGCAACTATCTTAGAGGTGCTTGTTGGCATCTCAGTGTGATTAATTCCAACAAGATAAAAGTTTCCCCCGGTAATGACTCTTGCTAAAGCAAAGTCTGAGTCATTCATCTTGATACTCTCAAGTCCAGTGATGCTATCATAAACAACTGCATCATACATATTACCTTGCAGTTCCGCTGGCATTAAACTTGCAGCCTGGGATACCCAGTTAGAGTTATCATATTGATCGTAGAAAGCAATTGAAGGAGCACCTAAAGGTGACACCCATTTAATTTCTCCAGTGAAGACCTCTTTTGAGCAGCTAGCGAGGAATAAAGCGCTAAGAAGTAAAGTAGCAACTTTTTTAATCATTTAAAAGTTCCTCTAAAGTGTGACCAATCATGGTTGGGTCTTTCTTAAGTCCAAAGTTAGTTAAGATAGTATCACCGATAACAGCGAATGTATCTTGTTCATCTAAATAGCGACCATGTTTGAATGATTTGCTATAGCAAAGTAGAGGGACTTTTTCTCTTGTGTGGTCAGTTCCTGTCCAGGTTGGATCATTTCCGTGGTCAGCGGTAACCATGACTAAATCATCATCTTTCACTACTTTGAGGAGTTCACCGAGTTTCTCATCGAACTCTTCTAAGCATTTCCCATAACCAAGTGGATTTCTTCTATGACCATATTCACTATCGAATTCAACTAAGTTGACATAGCATAAGCCAGTGAAGTCATGACTCTTAGCTTCTTCGATTGTTTTATTCATACCATCAATATTTGAGACTGTCTTTTGAGTTTTGCTCACTCCAACCATATTGAAGATATCGCCGATTTTACCAACACAGCTCACCATGTAGCCATTATCCTTAAGGATGTTCATAGCAGTAATGCCTGTTGGAGACATAGCAAGGTCGTGTCTATTAGGAGTACGTTTGAAAGAATTTTTGTCTTCACCAATAAATGGACGAGCAATAACTCTACCTAGTAGATATTCTGGACGTAAACAGATTTCACGAGCGATTTCACAACAACGATAAAGTTCTTGAACACCAGTTGTTTCTTCGTGTGCAGCAATTTGAAGCACGCTATCAGCGGATGTATATACGATAAGAGAATTATCGCGTTTTTGCTGTTCACCAAGCTCTTTTAAGATCTCAGTTCCACTAGCAGCGTAATTACCAATCACTTTGTGACCTGTCTTTTCTTCGAGTTCTTTGATTAAAGCTTCTGGGAAACCAGTGTCTGTAAATGTCTGGAATGGTTTAGTGGTATAAATACCCATCATTTCCCAGTGACCAGTCATGGTGTCTTTACCAGCACTCATTTCTCTTAGTCTAAGACAATATGCATTTGGGTGATTTACTTTTGAAGTTCCTAAGATGTGATTATCTAAATCATATAAACCCAAGGAATTCATGACTGGGACTTTTAGTCCACCGCATTTTTCTGAAGTGTGCACAAGTGTATTTGTGCCAACATCACCAAACTTGTCAGCATCAGGTTCTTCACCGATACCAACACTATCAATAACGATTACGAATACTCTTTTAAATTTCATAATTTTATCCTTTCAAAGCGAAATCATTTTATTCTATTTTCGTTTGCTATACAAATCATATGCGCTAAGAATGCGCCTACTAGATATATTTGTGTATATCTGTGTGGTCGCGATACTGGAGTGTCCAAGCATTTCTTGGATAGCACGTAGTTCTGCTCCGTTTTCAAGCATATGGGTCGCGAAGCAGTGTCTAATTGTGTGAGGGCTAATCTCTTTATCAATCCCTGCTTCAAGAGCGTATTTTTTAATTTGGAGAAAGAAGTAGACTCTTGAAAGAGGTTCACCATATCTATTTAAAAATAGAGTTTGTGAGTTTCTACCTTTGTTTTTCTTTCTAGCAGTTGTTACGTATTTAGCGACATACTCCATCGCGAACTCTCCGACTGGGACAATTCTTTCTTTGTTTCCTTTACCGATAATTCTAATAATCCCTTTTTCGTAGTTTATTTGAGAAACTTTCAAAGAAAGAAGCTCACTGACACGAAGTCCACTTGAATACATAAGTTCCATCATCGCTTTATCTCTAAGCCCTTCTGGTTTAGATGTATCTGGAGCGTCCAAAAGTCTTTCTACCTCTTCAATTGAAAGCACTCTTGGGAGTTTCTTAGTTGATCTAGGAGTCTCTACTGGAGATAAACTTTCTGAAATATATCCTTCGCTTTCTAAGAAAAGATAGAAATTTTTAGTGGTAGATATTCTTCTAATAATTGTGGATACTGAACGCATCTTCCTAGATTGGATACGGACAAAATCAACAATATCAGTTGGAAGTAAATCATCTGTGGTTTCTTTCTTCATGAGAGTGAAAAATTGCACTAAGTCGTAATGATATGACTTAATTGTCTCGTTAGAGACACCTTTTTCTACTCTTAGATAACGAAAGAAGAGTTCTTCAGCTTTACTTAACTCCATATTTCTTCTCCACGAGGTTTTCTCTAGCAGTCTTAAAGACATCTTTTTTCATCTTGCGATTTAAGTCTGCAATTAATAATTTAGTTGCATATTCCTCTTTGATTTCATCGTAGTTATCAAATATTGATAATTGCACTTTTTCTTCACCTTTATCGATGAGGTTTTGTAGAGTTACTCCAATAAGTCTTATGGTGTGTTCCCCTAAGTGTTTTTCTAAAAGAGAGCACGCATAAAAATAAATATTATTAAAATCATTTATTGGACGTTCAAAGCTAACGGAACGATTGATGGTTTTAAAACTGCCATTAATCATTTGGTTGTCTTTTAAGACAATTTGCACTGTCGTACCAATCTTATCTTGAGCTATAGCGCGTTCACTGACCTCTTTACAGAGTTCTTTAAGTGTGACTTTTATTTCTTCAATATCATTTGTGTCCTTCATAAGCGTTCTACTATTGCCGATGGACTTTGGATCAAATGGAGTTGTGTCGACTATGTCACTACCAAAACCGTTCACCCAGTCTTTTACTACATAGTAGAATTTTCCAAAGAAGTGATTTAATTCTTCAGTGTTATTGATTTTATCAGCGAGGTCGCCGATGGTGTTAATACCCATCTTTCTAAGTTCTGGAGTGGTCTTTTTACCAATCCCATAGAAGTCTTCAATAGGAAGAGGATATAGTTTTTCCTTGATATCTTTTCGTCTTAAGATGGTGATTCCCATTGGCTTTTTCATGTCACTAGCCATTTTGGCTAAAAACTTAGTTGGAGCCACTCCGATAGAGCACATTAAAGACGTTTCTTTATATAATCCATCTTGAATAGCTTTTATCTCTTTATATGCATTACTCTTATTTTTTAAATAAGTAGTTAAATCAATATATCCTTCATCAATGCTTGCAGGTTCAATAATTTTTGAGTAGCGTTCTAGATATTTGAAGAACTTATTCGACATCTCTTCATAATATGAATAGTCTCCATGGATGATGATGGCGTCTGGACATTTTTCAAGTGCCATAAAAGTAGGCATCCCACTTCTAACACCATATTCTCTAGCCTTATATGAACAAGTTGAAACAACTCCTCTACGACCGGAGTGACCAATGATAACTGGTTTACCTTCTAAAGAGGGATTACGGATTTCTTCACATCTAACGAAGAAAGCATTGAGATCAATATGTAAAATTATTTTGCTCACGCTTCTATGTTATAGAAAGGAGAAATCTATTTCAATTATTATGTTAACCAAATAGATAAATAAAAAGAGTGCTTTGCACTCATTTTACTTCAGATAAGAAATTATCTGTTCAGGAAGAAGGTTAAATTCTTCTAGCTGCTGTTTAATTGTTGCTTGCTTCACAAATTTGTTTGGAATCGCTAGAGAAATAATTTCTCCTTTATATCCCGTACTTACTAGATAAGAGATGACATTATTTACCATGCCACCTTTGGTGGAATATGGATTATAGATGACGATTTTGTTAAATTTCATCATCTTATCTAAGCATTCTTTATCGATTGGACATAGATAGACGGCGTTATAGATTGAAACATCTAATTTTTCTTGATTCACTAATTCTTTAACTTTGTTAAGAAGAGGTCCAACACCAATTAAGGCCACTTTTCCTTTGCCTTCTTTTTCTATTAGCCATTTACCAAATCCAAGACTAATGTCTTCTTCCACTTCATCTTTAGCGATATAGTCACGAGGATAACGGATGAAGAATGGTCCATGATTATTAAGTGATTCTTTGAATAAGGCTTTTGCAACGCTTTTGTTATTTGGCATTGTAATAACGCAATTAGGAGTCGCACTAAAGATGGCTTCATCGTAGATGCCTTGATGAGTATCGCCATCTGCACCGACTAGACCACTACGATCAACTAGGAAGGTTGCATTTGCGTATAGTCTAGCAACGTCATGTGAGATTTCGTCATAAGCGCGTTGCATGAATGTTGAATAAATTGAGATGACTGGATGATATCCACCAAGAGAGAGCGCGCTCGACATAGTCGCTGCGTGTTCTTCACTAATACCAACATCAAAACAACGATCAGGATATTTTTCAAATATATCTTCTAGTCCACTACCCTTTAAGGTGGCTGGAGAAACTAAAACAATCTTGTCGTTTTTATCCATCTCTTCAAGAGTGATATCACTCATAAGATGCGACCAGGATATATATCCTTCATGAGCATCAAGAGGTTTACCAGTTTTGATGTCAAATGGAGAGACACCATGCCAATAGCCAGTTCTATCGCTTTCAGCGAAGCTATAACCTTTTCCTTTAATTGTGCAGATATCTATAACGACACTGCGGTTTATGTTTTTAGCTTTCTTAAAAGCTTTCTCCATATCTTTGATATTATGCCCATCAATTGGGCCAATAAAGGCAAGTCCTAAAGTATCAAAGATAGTTGGAGGGACTAAAATCGTCTTAATCTTGTTTTTAAGATATCTAGTTATTCTATAAATAAAGCGTCCAAATTTTGATTTTGAAACAGATGAAACATATCTCTTTTTCATCTTGTTATATCCCTTATTTACAGAGATATTAGCGAAGGCTCTACCTAAGCCTCCAACAGGACGAGAAATAGACATTTCATTATCATTAAGTACGACAATCACTTTGTGATTAGAGTGAGCGATGTTGTTTAAGGCTTCAAAAGCAAGTCCACTAGCGATAGAGCCATCTCCAATAAAGGCGACGACCTCATAATTATCGTGGGCTAAATCTCTAGCGATGGCAAAGCCATTAGCAGCACTTATTGAGGTGGATGAGTGACCGCATTCAAAGTGATCATATGGTGATTCATCCATCTTCTGGAATCCACTTATTCCATCTTTAGTGCGGAGTCCTTCAAGACTACGACCAGTTAAAATTTTATGTGTATAGCATTGATGGCCAACATCAAAGATAATTTTATCTTTAGAGAAGTCGAACACTCTATGAAGAGCGATAGTTGCTTCCACTACTCCAAGGTTACTTGATAAGTGTCCACCATACTTAGATGTAACGCGCAAGATTTCATTACGTATTTGATGAGCGAGTTCATCGAGTTCTTTATAGTTTAAAGTAGCTAAAAATTGTGGGTTTTTAATCTCACTAACTTTGATAGATTTAACTTTGTTAACGTCTTTTTTCATAACCTACTAATAAACTACTAAATATATACTATAAACTATTTTTAATTACAAAGTAATTATTTTTGTAGTTCCTCTACTTTTTTCTCTGCATCTTTAAGTGCACCCTCAAGTAACTTGATAAGTTTCTTTGCTTCTTCATATAAAGCAAGGGTTTCTTCAAGTGGAAGAGTTTCGTTTTCGATACGGTTTACCACTTCATCTAATCTCTTCAGAGATTCTTCGAAATTTATTTGTTTACTATCCATTTATTTTCTCCTTACTTATTACTTTAGAGTTTACGACACCATCTTTAAGTGATACTTTAACCATCTGGTTAACTTCGATTTGTTTAAGGCTTGTGATAACATTTCCTTTTTCATTCACCATCATCGAATATCCTCTACTAAGAACATTATTAGGTGAGATGGCTTCTAGTTCATCTTTATAAGAGGCTAGATTTTTCTTATGCATCTCTATGAGATGAGACATAATCATATCAAGCTTTTTATTTATATTAACGAGTTTTTCAATCTTATCTTTATAAATATTAGCTGGGGACTTAAATAATGGGCGGCTAGATAACGAATCAATTTTGAATTTATAATTTTTAATTATATTATTCATTCGGTTATCGACTTCATCACTATATTGATCGAGCCTTTGATATATTTCCCTTTTATCAACCGTCGCTAGTTCGGCGGCTCCTGTTGGAGTAGACGCTCTTTTATCGGCGACATAATCAATGAGAGTGAAGTCAATTTCATGACCAACTGCCGATATAATCGGCACTGGGAATTTAGCGGCTTCTCTAACAAGCGTTTCATCATTGAAAGCACTTAAGTCTTCGTTACTTCCACCACCACGACCGATGATGAGAGTATCAATATCGCTTTTAGCGGCTTCTTTTAGAGCTTTTAGTAGCTCTTTAGGTGCATCTTCACCTTGGACTAAGCTTGGGAATATTTTAAGCTCTACAATTGGATATCTTCTAAGAAGATTTTTCTTAATATCTGCTAAAGCAGCACTATTAGGAGCGCTAATAATCCCAATTGTTTTTGGGAAAAGATTAATCGGGCGCTTTCTAGCTTCATCGAATAATCCTTCTTTGAAGAGTTTCTGTTTAAGTTCTTCAAGCTTAAGGAGTTCTGCTCCTTTTCCACTTAACTCTATCGCCTGCGCGTAGAATTGATATTCTCCACGAGCGACATATACACCAACATATCCTAACGCGACTACTTCATCTCCATCTTTAATGGAACTAGGCATAAATCTAGTGAATTCACTAAACATCACAGCTTTAATTTGACTAGTTTCATCTTTAAGTGAGAAATAGATATGTCCGCTTGGATAACGTTTTAGATTAGATATTTCACCTCGAAGTCTAATTCCTTTAAGCGCAAAATCATTATCAAATCTAGATTTGATATATGAATTTAAACTACTGACGGAATAGATTTCGTTCATAATACATTATCCAAAATAGCGTTAATAAATTTATAGTCTTTATCTTCTAGATACTTTTTGGCGAGTCTAACTGAAACATCGATAACAACTGATTTATCAGTCTTATCTTTGATAAGTTTATTTTGAGCGTATGCCATAAGAAGAATGGCTTTAGAAATATTATTGATGCGATCAAATTTCCATTTAGGCATCTTATCTTGATAGATAGGAACAATAGTGTTGTAGTTAGAGAGAGATTTAATGATGACCTCTTTTGAAAAAAGAGGAACATCACTATATGAACATTCATAGACACTAGAAACGATTTTTTCTAATGAGAATTCCATATCGGAAGTAATGTAAATAAGAGCATCATAGATGCTAATCATGATTAATTCTTGTTCTTTATTTCTACTTAGATTATTCTCCATGAGCGATCTCCTCTACTTCATTTTCTTCATTAACATTAAGGCTAGATTCACCTTTATATTTCTTTTCTATCTCAATAACAGTTAGATACATTGCTATAGCAATAGTCATCGCAATTAAGATGACGACATGACTTGCTAAAGTGAATGCGTAATTTGTCCATGTTCGAAGTTCAGGAACCATAAACATGTTATAGACAAAAAACATTGCGACAAAGTCGAGTAGATAAATTACACTTCCACCGACAAGAAATAATAATTTACCTTTGGAGGCAAATACACCAAAGAAGGCGAATAAGGCCCCTAAAGATAGTGCGATGAGTATAATTAAGACATCCGCTAAAACTTTGTCTAGATTGTTGATTAATAGGCTATTTAGAAAGATTTGAAGGCTAAAGGAAAGAGCGAATCCACTTCTTGGCCAGTTATAAGCTTGTTCATTAACGACCAAATTTGAGTTCGCCATCATCTGAATAATTCCGATAATGACGCTAAAAACGTTTAAAACACCAGCCCAAAGAAGAAATGTGGATGTCTTTTTATAGAGGTTCACTGCTCTATTATGAGCAGCGACATAACCAATTTCTCTTTTAGCCTTTCTTTTCATTATTTAACCTCGGCAACTTTGATGTTGATTCTAAAAGGAACACTTTCAGTGTAGGCAAGTAATGCGTTAGAAACTTCTTCTTGAATCTTTAAGCATACTTCATTAGCGTTACTACCTTTAGAAAGGGTGATATCGATGTTGACATCAACTTGACCATTGCTTTTAAAAGCAATCTTAATAGGTTTAAAGAGGTCGAAGACGACTTTGGAAATGCCTTTTTTATTCTTAACTTCTCTAGATTTAACTTTCGCTCCAGTGACATTATTGGTTGCGTCAGTCGCGATCTTTTCAAAGACACGTCTAGAGATAGCTAGCTTTCCGTTTTTTGAATAGTTTTCAATATTTACGTAGTCAGCCATAACTTCCTCCTTATTTAAGGTTTTCTAAAACGAGTCTGGTAAGTCTATCACTATTAAAGTCAAATTTGGCGATGACATCTTTAGCAGGTGCACTTGCTCCAAATGAATCAATACCCATAACATGGTCAGCATATTTATACCAACCAAAGGTTGAAAGCATTTCAACAGCGAAGATTTTATCTTTTGGTAGACTTAGAACGCTCTTACGATAGCTTTCAGATTGTTCATCAAATAGTTCGGTTGAAGGCATTGAGACAACTCTAACGTGTTTACCATGTTCTTTAAGAGTTTTTTGAGCATCGATAGCGAGTTTAACTTCACTACCGGTTGCGATAATAATCGCATCGAGTTTACCTTCTTCTTTGCTTATGATATAAGCACCTTTCTTAACTTCATTATATTTTGATGCTAAGAGAGGAAGATTTTGTCTAGAAAGAATTAAGCAAGTTGGAACAAATTTGCTTTCCAAAGCAATTTGCCAAGCAGCATAAGTTTCTCTAGCGTCGCATGGACGAATGACATTCACTCCTGGAATGCTTCTAAGCATTGCAAGGTGTTCGATTGGCTGATGGGTTGGACCATCTTCACCAAGAGCGACCGAGTCATGTGAGAATAAATAAATCGCTGGAAGTTTAGATAAAGCAGACATTCTTACTGCACTCTTCATATAATCAGAGAAAACAAGGAAGCTACCAACGTAGGTCTTCAGACCTCCATGGAGAAGCATACCGTTTTGAGCGCTTGCCATTGCGAATTCACGAATACCGAAATTGATGTTTCTGCCTTCTGGGTGTTCTTTGGAGAAATTCACTCCTCCATCAATTTTGGTCATAACACTACCCGCGACGTCAGCACTTCCACCGATAAGGAATGGGATTTCTTTATGAAGTTTATTGAGTGCTTTTCCGCTTGCAGCACGAGATGAATCAGTGCAATCAGGAGCAAATTCAACTTCTTTAGCAAAGCTAAATTTATCGACGTCTCCTTTTAAAGCAGCCTCGAAGATTTTATATTCTTCTGGGTTTTCTTTCTTGTAGGCTTTAACATTGCGGCGGTATTTTCTCCACAACTTTAAGCCACGTTTTTTAAATGTATTTTCAAAGTTAATGTAAACTTCTTCTGGAACAAAGAATTTTTCATGTTTAAAACCATAACTTGCTTTAGCAGCTTCACCATCTTCTTCTCCTAGTGGGCTACCATGGACTTTTGATGTACCTGCTTTAGCACTTCCAAATCCAATCGTGGTTTTAACGATAATAAGTGTTGGTTTTTCTACACTCTTTTTAGCTTTCTTAATAGCTTTTGAGATAGCTTCAACATCATTTCCATCACTAACTTCAAGAACATTCCATTCGCTAGCGAGGAATCTTTTCTTAACGTCTTCACTAAATGAGAGATCAAGACCACCATCAAGGGTGACATTGTTGCTATCGTAAATAAGAATTAACTTATTTAATTTGTGGTGTCCTGCTAAAGAGATAGCTTCTTGAGATAAGCCTTCTTGTAAACAACCATCTCCGCATAAGCAATATGTATAGTGATTACAAAGGACTTCACCATTTTTATATTGTCCTTGGACAGCTCTTTCAGCAAGAGCAACACCAACAGCTTGGGCAATACCTTGTCCAAGAGGACCACTTGTTGCATCAACACCTTTGGTGTGATGATATTCAGGGTGTCCTGGAGTGAGGCTACCAAGTTGACGGAATGATTTAATATCATCCATGCTAAGAGGATATCCACTTAAGTGAAGCATTGAATAAAGTAATGCTGAAGCGTGACCTGCACTAAGAATAAAGCGGTCACGGTTAAACCATTCTGGATCAAGAGGATTTGCATTTAGGTGGCGAGTGAATAATGTGTATAAAATAGGCGCGCTACCTAAAGCCATTCCTGGGTGTCCACTATTGGCTTTATTGATTTCATCAATACAAAGTGAACGAATCGTGGCGATTGATAATTTGTCGAGTTCTTTTTGTTCCATGTTTTTTCTCCTTATGAACTATTCGTCGATTTTAATTCCAAGGTCGATTAATTGTTGTTCATCGACTCTTTGAGGGGCGTTACTCATTGGACATGCAGCTTTGAGATTTTTTGGGAAAGCGATGACATCGCGGATGTTATCGGTTCCACAAATTATCATAGATAATCTTTCAAGTCCAAAGGCGATACCACCATGAGGTGGGGTGCCGTATTGGAAGGCATCGACGAAATATCCAAATTTGCGTTTGATGTCTTCGTTAGTAAATCCAAGGATATTAAAGACTTGCTTCTGCATGTCTTCATCATAAATACGAAGGGATCCACCACCAGCTTCATATCCATTAATGACAATATCGTATGCAGCTGATAAGACTTTGCTTGGATCAGTGTATAGATAATGTTCAGTTTCTGGAGTTGGACGGGTGAATGGGTGATGAAGAGCAGCATAGCTACCATCATCTTTCTTCTCAAATAATGGGAAGTTAACAACCCAAAGTAAATCGTATGTACCTTCTTTGATGTAGCCTAGTTCACGAGCGTATCTACTACGTAGTGCGCCCATGGCAAAACAACATCTATCATGAGAGGAAGCACCGACTAAAATGAGGTCTCCTTCACTTGGATTAACTTTGTTAATAAATTCTTTCTTAACACTATCGGATAAGAATTTCACTAGCGAACCTTCTAGTTCACCATTTATAAATTTAAAGACTCCTAATCCATTTAGACCAAATTTCTTAGCTTCTAAAGTTAAGTTATCGATAACTTTGCGAGAAGTTTCACTAGCCTTTCCTGGAATCAAGATAGCCTTAACAGTTTCATTTTCTTTAAATCCATTAAATTCGGATTTCTTTAAGATTTCACTTACTTCAATAAGTTTTAAGTCAAATCTAGTATCTGGTTTATCACTACCATAGACATCCACTGCCACTGAATAATCCATTCTACGAAGTGGAGTTTTAATATCAACGTTAATGACATCTTTAAATACCTTTTTAAGGTATCCTTCCATAATTGTGAGGATTTGATCTTGGTCAAGGAAGGACATCTCTAAGTCAATTTGAGTAAATTCAGGTTGTCTATCTTGACGTAAGTCCTCATCTCTAAAGCATCTTGCGATTTGATAATATCTATCGAATCCACCGATCATGAGAAGTTGCTTAAATAGTTGAGGAGATTGAGGAAGAGCATAGAATGAACCATGGGAAATTCTACTTGGTACGATATAGTCTCTAGCACCTTCAGGTGTTGAAAGAATTAGGCATGGGGTTTCTACTTCTATAAATCCATTTGCATCAAAATATTCATGAGCGCATCTAACTATATGAGCGCGTTTACGAAGATTTTCTTGTAAGAGTGGTCTACGTAAATCTAAATAACGATATTTTAAACGAACATCTTCAAGAGCATCAGTATCATCCGCGATGATTAAAGGAGTAGTTTTAGCTTTGCTAAGAACTTTAATCTCGCTTGCGAGAACTTCGATATCTCCGGTTTTTAGATTTTTGTTTGGAACGTCTTTTTTACTAACTTTTCCTTTAACAGAGATGACGTATTCATTACGAACATCAGGAACTTTAACATCTTCTCTAACAGTGATTTGAACGATTCCTGTTCTATCTCTTAAATCTATAAAGAGTAGACTACCAAGATTTCTTCTTTTAGCGACCCATCCACATAAAGTGACTTCTTTAGATAAGTCTTTAAGTGATAGTTCACCACAATAACAACTTCTTTCCATTTTAATTACCTTCTTTTTCTTCTTTAGATATTGCTAGGACTTTGGAATAGTAAGTCTCAACATATTCTTTAAGTAAATCGGAGAGGACATTCTCCCAGTTCTCTTTTTTAAGAGAAGTTTGTTCTCCAGTAAGCATATTTTTAACGGTGAGAGTATTCTTAGTTAATTCATCTTCACCGATAATAACCGCTAGCTTAGCGTTATTTCTACTGGCGATCTTAAAGAGTGATTTTAGCGATTTTACTTCGTAATTCATCATGGTTGCAAAGCCAGAACTGCGGAGCATATCGGCAAAAGCGACATTTTGTTCGATGATATATTCGCTTGTGCCCATAAGATATACATCTGGTCCTTTTGGCATTAGTTCAGGAGTGGTAAGCTGACTAACAACATAATGAAGTCTTTCTACTCCGATAGACATTCCAACACCTTCTAAATCAGGGCCACCGAGTTCTTTAAGTAGATTTGCGTAGTGACCTCCACCTCCAATCGCACCAACATCAACGAGGTTTTCGTCTTTAACGTGATATTCAAAGACCACACCAGTGTAATAATCAAGTCCGCGGACTAAATTATCATCTAGACTAACTTCGATGCCGATACTTTTTAAATCAGCAATGATGTCATTTAAGTTAGCTTTTGCTTCAGGAGTGAGGAAATCACTCATCTTAGGTGCACCTTTAACGATTTCTATATCTTCAGGGACTTTGCAATCTAAGATACGGAGAGGATTTACTTCGTAACGTCTTTTGCAGTCTTCGCACATCTTATCGACTTTATCAGCGAAATATTTTTTAAGTGCTTCACGATAGTTATTTCTTGAAGTTTCATCTCCTAGAGAATTGATTTTTACTTCAACATTAGTTAAACCACAGGAAATTAAGATACGGTGACCTAAGGCAATAACTTCACTATCAAGGTGATAATTTGGATTACCAAGAACCTCAACACCAAATTGATGGAATTGACGATATCTACCAGCTTGAGGTCTTTCATATCTAAAGCAAGGACCAAGATAATATAACTTAAGTGGTAAATCTGGCGTTGCGTATAACTTATTAGATACAACTGAACGAAGAACCCCCGCTGTCATCTCTGGACGAAGGGTGATGCTTCGACCACCTTTATCATCAAATGTATACATCTCTTTAGAGACGATATCACTACTTTCTCCAACTGATCTAAGGAAAAGTGGAGTGTGTTCAATGATAGGTGTTCTAATCTCACTATATGAGAAAAGTTCTGCTACTGCTCTAGCAGTATTTTCAATTAATTGATATTCATTAGCTTCTTTTAGATAAATATCGTGTGTGCCTTTAACAGGATTAATTTCCATAGTAAAAATCTCCGTAATAACCGAATATATTATATATATTTGATATTATTTATTCAATTAAATAAAACAACGTATTTATTTAGTTCACTAATAATAGCGTATATAGCAAAAAGACCAACAAAGTTGGTCGATAAAAAAAGGATATGGCATAAGCCATACCCTCTTTAGATTATTAGAGATTAATACATACCCTCAACAAAGTTTGCTAAATCAAGTTGGGCGTGTTCATAACCTTTGGTCGCATCGTTTTGTGCGGCACCTTCTTTTAAAGTTTCCATAACATCGCCCTTTAATAATGGCATCTTAAAGGCTGTAGTTGCCTTAAGAGCTTCGATTTTGTATTCGAATTTATATTGATGAGAAATTCTATAGACATCATCTTTGCAGACAACTTGGAATTTTTCTTCGGCCTTAATATGTGCTTTAGCGGCTGGATTATTGTCTAAATCAACTTCGAAATCTTCGACATCAAATTCTCCAGCGTAAACAACTGTGAAGACTTTTTCATCTTGATAGAAGCTGAATCTTGCTTTTTCAGCATCATCATATTCGTTATAATCTTCCCAAGCACTGATTGTGTTTGGTAAATGACCAAATACATTCTTTTTTAGCATTACCTCAAGATTCGCCATTTCTGAAACTGGGGCCATTGCACGATATATACCTTGTTTTTCGTTAACCATTACAAGTGTATTAACTTCGTTAATTTTGGTTTCTTGAACGGATTGTGCTAATTCTTGAGAAGTGACCTCGCTAGTTTCACTATCGCCTTCATTATTGATAGCGGAACTTTCTAATTTTCCGGTTGAATAATAGACGTGGTTATTCTTATCGTATCCACCTTCACCTTCAGTTGAGAAGAATTCTGAATAATTTCTAATTTCTTTATCGCCTCTTTTGATCTTATGTTCTTCATATGAATCTTGGAAAGATTTAATTGAAAGTGATTCGAGTGATTCTGCTTCAACAAAGGATGCTGCTCTTGCCTTCGCAAGTTCTTCACTAAAAGCAGCAAATTCAACTTTATTTGAATATGATTCAAATTTGGCTTGGCCAATATCGTGGTTCATACCGCAGCTTGCGATAAGAGGTGCGACAAGAAGTAATGGTAATAATTTAGTTTTCATTTTCTTTTCTCCTTGTAATTATTCAGCCTTTTCATCGACGAATTTAGTGATGTCTAATTTTTCAATGCTGACATCTTTAAATTCAACTTTTGTTTCTTTATATTCTTCTTGTTTAGCTTCGATTTTGTTTCCGGCTTTGACATTAAGAACGCCTACTTCAGAATATAATTTACCATCAGCGGTAATTTCGCCAGAATTAGTAGAAACATTTGAAGTGACATATCTCATATTGCTGCTAGAAAGATTAATTTGTAATTTCTTAACTTCCTTTTCTACAAATTTGCCAATTTCTTTTTCTTCACTTCCGGCATCATGCATTTTATTTTCAGAACTTGTTTCATAAACAACAGTGAAAACTTTGTCATCTTGATAGAAGCTATATTTTGCTTTTTCTTCATCGCTCATTGTGTCATAGTTTGACACTGAAAGTTCTAATAAATCGATTTGACTGACGATTTGGCCTTTAACCATAGTGTCTAATTCGCTTGCCCAATCAACAGTTGGAGCTTGAACATAATATGTGCCAGCTTCTAGATTGTAAGCGACTGATGATTCAACTTCCTTAACAGTGTCTTTTTGAGCTTGGTATTTATCGACTGTTTTGCTGTTAGTAACATTAGAAGAACCAAAGCCAGCGATTTCACTTTCACTGGATGCTTCCCTGCTTGATTGAAGGATTAAATTAACGGAGTCATACTTAAGAACATCATCTTCCAAAGAAGCCATATAAATTTTTGGTGCATTTTCAACCCCATCATATTTGTAATCAATCTTCCTTCCAAGCGTGACTTTTGCTTCTAACGAGCCAATTTTATCAGCTTTGACAAAGACTGATTCATTCATCGCTGCTTGAAGTGCTTCAACGTATGCAGCGTGTTCCACTTTGTTAGCGTAAGCGTCAAAAGAAGGTTCTTCGACCTTAAGACCACTTCCACAGCTCGCTAAAAGAGGAGCTACTAACACAAGTGGTAAAATTTTTCTTAATTTCATTATTTTACCCCCATGAAATTTTTTGCAACATTTGTTGCCTTGATAACTTAATTTTACCAATTATAGATAATACATACAAAAAGAATTTGCTGACACACTATGTGTGTCTTTATATGAAAAAAAGGACATAGCTAGTGCTACATCCTTTATTAAACTAACTACTTATTAAGCCTTAACAAGAGTTGATAAATCAAGTGCTTCTAATGAGATTTGACTTGTCTTGATTTCAAATTCTCTTCCTTGATGTCTATTTTCTTGATAGATATCGCCTTTTACAAGTGACTTACCAGAAACTTTACATTTTTCAATTGCGTTAACTTTTAAATCGTTATTATAGATGAGTGCGACTTTAAGTGAGTCTTCTTTAAAGGTTAATTGATACTTGTTTTCGGTTTTAATATGCGCTGAGGCAAGTACTTTATCTTCGGCATCAGTTTGATAGTCTGGTATGTCGCTTTCTTCTATAAAGGTGAAGGTTAATATATCCCCATCAATATAGAAGGAAGAATTTGCTTTTTCTTCGTCAGAGAAATCTTCGTAATAATACCATGGAACAACTGAGTTTGGAGTCATGAGTAATATGCAATAGGCTGCCTGTGCAGCAATGGTAGTATCTGCAATTAGATCACCCACATTATAAGTACCATGGGAAGTGTTAATTTCAACAATGTGTTTTTCGGATTCGATTTCTGCTTCTTGAGATTGAATCTTAGTGTTATATTTTTGTTCATTAGTTTCTTCGCCATTATCGCTTTTTGTAGTTAAAGACGACTCTTGTTTGTCCTCTTGAATGATAATGGATTTTGTAGCGTCATATTTAAGCGCGGCATTATGGCGAGAAAAACTATTTGATTCGTAAATTTTCTTTCCGCTTCTTTCTATAGATTTAATTTCTTCAGATTCGCCTTTAAGTTCACCTTCAAATGTTGGTAATTCTCCACCATTATAGAAAGGACATTTTCCAGTTTCTACTGCGTTTTGTTTATCCATTTCTTCTTTGAAGGCACTAAATTCGACCTTATTTGAATATGATTCGAGTTTTGGATAATTGATTGAATTTCCACCACAACTAGCTAAAAGTGGAGCAATTAGAACAAGTGGTAATAATCTTTTAATTTTCATAACTAAGTTCTCCTATATTAGGCTAAAACATATTTTGAGATGTCTTCTTCAGAAAGAGAAACATCTTTTTCTTCGAATTTAACTTCGCTAGCGACTTTTTGGCGAATTTCATAAGTTTCTCCAGCTTTATAAGCGATATCATCACCCATGATGTTAACTGATCCACTAGCGGAATATTCTCTTATATGTGTGGCGTCTGAATAATATCTAAGTTCGACTTTAGATTCTTCTAAACGTCCTTGAATTTTTATGATTGCATCGTTTTTTTGAACACCGATTTCCTTGGTTGGATCGCTTGTATCAAACATCTTTTCTTCCGTCTTATTCTCATAAATGACTGTGAACACTTTGTCATCTTGATAAAAGCTAAATCTAGCTTTTTCTTCATCTGGAAGAGTTTCGTAATCAGAACGCATTATGTCTTCAAAATTGAGCATTCCTCTTACAGCTAAAAGTGCGAGAGCTCCAAATTCTTTCGCGTAATCAGCGGTGACTGGGCTAATAACATCATATGTTTGACTCTTGGCGTCTAGTCTAGCGATTGAGTTTACTTCTTCAACAGTCTCATTTTGATAATGAGATTCAAATTCAGTATATGTGTGTTTATATGAATCATAATCATCACCTAGTTTAACTGAAGCTTCTTCTTCGAATATAGTAAGTTCTTTGGCAAGATGATTATTTGCATCATATTCATATTTTTCCTCTTCTTTTCCGAATTCATAAATATCGACATTACATTGGAAATTTGCTTTTGCGCTGTGTTCATAGGTGTTTCGCATGCTTACTTCTGAAGAGTTAAGACTGGCATCTACCTTTAATACATTGACGCTACTAATAGCGTTAGTTAACGCTTCTTTATAAGAGGCGTATTCCACTTTGTTTGAATAGCTTTCGAACTTTGGTTCGTTAACTTTTTCTCCACTACAACTAACTAAAAGTGGAGCAATTAAAACAAGTGGTAAAAGTCTTTTTAATTTCATTAATATACCTCCATGAAATTTATGCAACTTTAATTGCTTTGGTAATTTTATTGTATAAATATCACTTGCTTCTTGCAAAGAAATAAAAAAGGACACTATGTGTCCCAATAATAAGATTTATTAGTATATAATCGAGTTTACCGCTTCTTCTATCTCACAATACACTAATTCAAATCTATCAGTGTACCAAGGATCTTCGATGTCTTTATTTGTGGTTTTTTCAGTTAATAGATGAAACTTAGATAAATATTTTTCAAATTTCCATTTAATTAGTGAATAATTTGATCTATCCATGTAATAGATAATATCAGCATTAACGACTTCGTCTTCTTTTAATATATCTGCGTGATGTGTACTATAAACATGATTATGAGCGCTTAACACTCTTTTCATTGGAGGATAGATATCGTTACCAATTTCTTCGTAGGAAAGTGCGCGTGAAAATACGCGATATTTACCTTCTAAGTTATTTTTCTTTATAAGTGTATTAGCGATTACTTCTGCGCATGGAGAACGACATATATTTCCATGGCATACAAAAATAATTGTTTTCATTAGTGAGTGACTCTTTCAATAGAAAGAACAGAGTTAACATTCTTCACTGAATCTATGATATCTCTAAGATTATCAGCATTCTTAACATATATTGTCGCTGTGACAGTTGTGGTTAGTGTTGATGAATGATAGTGAGCGTTAATCGCCGTTAATGGAGCCTTCTTTTGATTGAAGACTGAAATTATATCTGCGAGTAAATTATTACGGTCACTTGCATCTATTTTTAAATCAACTGGATAGGTGGATTCCGCTAAATTATCTTTCCAATGAACTGGGATAAGTCTAGTCTTTAAATTAGCGACATTTGGACAATCTTTTCTGTGAACAGTGACACCTTTACCTTTGGTAATATAGCCAACTATTTCGTCTCCAGGGATAGGAGTGCAGCAACTACCTAAAGTAATTGCAATCTTCCCTGCTCCTTCAACATAGACTGGTGATTTAGAATCATCTTTGCGAACTTTTTGAAGAACAAATTCTTTTTTTGGCTTGATATTTAAGAATTCGATAATTGCTCCTGGAGTAGGGTTTTTATTAGAAATCATGATGTAGAGTTGATCTAAATTTTCAACTCCAAAATGAGAGAATACTTTCTCGTCATTAATATATTTTTCCATCTCTCCTGGACCGATATTGTAGGCTTTAAAACCTTCTTCGCAAGCTTGTTTACCTTTAGCGATTTTTTGATCCTTGACAAAGTCAGCGTTCTTTTTCGCGAGAGCTTTTCGGATATGAGCAAGCGCAAAGTTAGTTGTCGCAATCTTTAACCAACCTTCGTTAGGTTCACTATCTTTTTGAGTTTTGATTTCTACGACATCCCCTGTTTTTAAAACGGTGTTAAGAGACACCATTGTGCCATTTACAATTGCTCCGACAGCTTGATCTCCAACGCGAGTGTGAATTTTATAGGCAAAATCTAGAGGTGTTGCTCCTGCTGGGAGATCCACTACTTTACCCATTGGGGTAAATACATAGACATTTGCCTCAAAAATATCATGAGATAATGAACTCATGTATTCTTTGGCATCATAATCTTCTTCTGAAAGAGTCACTAAGTCTCTTAGCCAATGAAGTTTAGATTCAATTTCTTTTTGTTCGGCTTTTGGATTATAGTTACTGCCTTCTTTATATCTCCAGTGGGCAGCGACACCACCTTCAGCGACTTCATCCATCTCTTTAGTCCTTATTTGAACTTCAAAGACATTTCCGTCACCGGAAATAATTGAAGTGTGAAGAGATTGATACATATTTGGTTTTGGCATTGCGATATAGTCTTTAAATCTTCCTGGAATTGGAGAATATGTCGCGTGAATAATACCAAGTATTTCATAGCAGCGAAGTTCACTATCAGTGATAATTCTAAGAGCTAAAACATCATAAATCTCATCGAATTTATGATTCTTTTGGTACATTTTTCTATAAATAGAATATATTGATTTAACTCTACTAGAGATGGTGAAAGGTATTTTATGTTCAAACAAAATATCAGCGATTCTTTTTTGAAGTGATTCAAGGGATTTCGCTCTATTTTTTGTTCTTTCATCAAGTAGACGAGTTATTTCGTTATATTTTTCTGGTTCTAGATATTTTAGTGATAGGTCTTCTAGTTCACTTTTGATAGTATTAATACCAAGTCTATGAGCGATCGGTACGAATACTTCGAGAGTTTCTTTCGCTAAAGCGTGTTGTCTTTCTTTAGAAAGAGAATCAAGAGTTCTCATGTTGTGAAGTCTATCCGCAAGTTTAATTAAAATAACGCGGACATCTTTCGCCATTCCAAGGAATATCTTACGATGATCTTCAGCGACGAAATCTTCCTCTTTTCTATGGGAAAGTTTCATTCTTTGAATTTTGGTTAAACTATCAACAATCATGGTGACGTCTTCACCAAACATTTCTCTTATATCATCTAAAGATGTATTCGTGTCTTCTACGACATCATGAAGTAGACCCGCTACTAAGGTAGATGGTCCACATTGTAGTTCAGAAAGAATATAGGCAACTTCAATTAAATGATGAATATAAGGTTCACCACTTTTACGATATTGATTCTTGTGTTTCTCTTTGGCGAATTCATAAGCTTTTAAAATTTTTTCACGTGATTCTTTATTTGTGATATAAACAAAATATTTCTCTTGAACTTCTTCAAAAGTGTGGAGTTTATTGGAGTTAGAATAATCGCCTGTGTTCACCATAATTATCTATAAGTGTACCACATCCTCTTTTTATTTTATAAATAATTAGAGTTAGTAAGATTAATAATTTCTATCTTTGTGGGCGTTAAGATTATCGTTTATTAGCTTAAAGGAGATATTTGCCATATCTTCTGGAGTCATCTTTTTAACTTCTTCACTTGTGTAGATTTTAATGACATCTAAATATACTCTAGTAATCTTTTTAAATCTTCTTTCTTTTATCTTATTTGCGTTTTGCATAGAGATGATCACTAACGGACATTCAAGTTTAGATGGAATTAAAAATGGAGTGCTATGAAATTCTTGTGGGATTCCATCTTTATGTCTAGTGCCTTCTGGATACACACACATACAGGCGTGCTTATCTTTCTTTAATAAAGAAATAGATGTAGAAATTGCTCTAATAGCTTTCATTGGAGAATCTCTATCTATTGTTACTATCCCTGACCTATGCATAAATCTACCTATTACAGGCATATTCTCTAGTTCAGGTTTAGATAATGTTGTCATTTTAAAATGTTTAAAAGTTGACCAAACGATTATTTGATCAAAATTAGAGGTGTGATTACAAACAATAAAACAGTTTTTATTTCTTAATTTATTAATTTCTTTCTTATTAGAAACTTTTACTCTTACTAAGAAGAAAGTTTTAATAATCCAGGCAGCTTCTTTTATTGGCCAAAGCACTGCGCCTCTAATCTTTTTTTGAGGAGCCTTCTTTGAATAAAATCTAGAGATGATAATTAGTCCTATTAGCCATAAAGCAAGTAGGATAATATAGTAGGCCACTACTAAAAGTAGAGGAAACCAAACAATATAGATTAATTTCTCATATAGACCCGTGAAATAATATGTTAGTCCACTACCGATGATAGATAAGATTAATAATGTTAAAGAAATATACATGGCAATATTGTATAAAAAATGAATTTAATTAACAATTTCAATTAAAGAAATAATAACTTTTCAAAGTTTATTACTTGAAAACGCTTACACACTAATTTATTATATAAATCGTGGAAAGAAACGTACGACTTGTTATGTTTACTACTAATTTAGAAACTACAGTTATTAGATCTCTTCTTTTCGCTTGGTTGCGTTAGTGCAATCTTTTTATTTTTTTTGATATTAACAGATTAGTGAGAAACGTACGATCTCATTAAACCTGATTAATATAAATTAGGTATTAGAAAAGGAGGAAATTTATTACAAATGAAAAAAACATTATTTCTATTACCAATTGCAATCCTTGCTTTAGCAGGTTGTAACGGAAATGGCGGCGGAACTAATCCAGAACCTACACCAGGTCCAACACCAACTCCTACACCATCAGAACCAGAAGCAGTTGTTATTCCAACTGTCACAGATTGTGATTTGAAAACTGCTTATGATGCAGCGGCAGCTTTAGCTAAAGGTGGTGTTACAACTGATGCATATACTTTCAGTGGTACTGTTGTTGCTAAATCAGGCAATAGCTGGTTTGTTCAAAACGGATATTCTGGAATGTATGTTTATAACAAGGCACTTGATGGATTAGCTGTCGGAAAAACTGTTTCAGTTACATCAACTCTTCAAAACTATAGCGGATGTCTTGAAACCAAAACTATTAGTGCAGCCAGCATTACAGGTGAAGCAACTCCAGAAGCTTCAATTAAGGTTTGTGGCGCTGGTCAATTAGCACAATTAAGACAAAACATCAGAGTCTCAGTAACCTTAAAAGTTACAAGCTTATCAGGTGAATGGTCTGCCAGTAATTCACCATTCTTAGATGGCAAAGCTTTAAATAACGGCAACGAAGTTGAAGATGTTAAAATCAAACTTGATAAGTGGGGCTTTGCTGCTTGTGATGAAGGTACTAAGACATTAATTAACGCTCTTACCGAAGGTGATGTTGTTACAATTAGTGGTTTAGTTACAACCGCTTATGATAAAACTTCCGGTTCCCCAGTCTCTAACCAATTAATGGCTGGTGAAACAATCACTGCTGTTCAAGGCTAATTATAAAAAAATTAATAAATTGAGCATTTCTTAGGGAATGCTCTTTTTTATTGTTTATTTATCTTTGCTATCTATTTATAATAAATAGTAAGGAGAGTAATTATGAAGAAAACATTTTATTTATTACCTATTGCAATGTTTTTATTAGCTGGTTGTCCCGGTAATGAACCTACACCAGAACCTGCTCCAGGTCCAACTGGAAATGATGGTAAGAGTATCGAAACCGCATTTTCCGCTGATGAATTAATTGCACACATGGCAGCCTTCGATGTTGGTGATGTTGACTCTGAAGAGTATTATGTCAAGCTCACCTTCGGCACAGGCACCACTTATGATACCGCTCATACGTCATGGTCCGGTTATGCTAATGGACACGATATTTCAGCTGAAAAACCTGTTCAAATTTATTCCGCTCAAATGGATTCATCTGTTATCAAAAACTATCGCGGAGACGGATGTCTTGACGGAGCAACAGTTGTTGTTTGTGGTTATCCACAACTCTATCGTGAATCAGAAGGAAAACCAATTATTTATGAAATTGGTTATCTCACTAAGACAAAATCTCCAACAGGTGAAGCTGTTTCACCAACAATCTTAAGTGTTGAAGGCGGACATGAATATGTCCAACCTGAAGCCACTGCTATTGATCTTGGTGATGATATCGTTATGCAGACCGGAAAAGATAAACAATTAACTTTATCTTTAACACCAAGTGATGCTAAGATGCCAACTGTTTCATATACAACTGGAGATCCAGCTGTTGCGACAGTTTCAAGCACAGGCGTCCTCCACGGCGCTCACGCAGGAACCACTACTGTTACTGCTACATCTACAACAAACCCATCTATTACATCTACAGTTAATGTTAGAGTAACTGATAGCCTTCCAAATGTTGAATTAACATTCACTTCACTTGGATTAAGCAAGAAGAGTTATGCCGATAATGATGGCGAACATGAAGTTGAAGGAATTACATTTGTGACTTCTAATGTCATGCAAGCCAATAAAGATCCAAACCTTGAATTAATACAATTCAAAGCTAATAGTGAGGGTACTTTATTAAATAGTGATGCATTCCCAAATGCAATTTCTAGTATTGTTATTGAATTTAGAACAATGGCTTATGATGGTAACACACTTCAAGTTGAGTTGGCTGATGGTTCACTTGCTTCTACTACAGCAGAAGAATCACACACAATTACAACTGTAAAAGGTACAACCAAGTATACAGTTACACCTACATCTACCGAACTTAATTACTTCAAATTAGCCAATAGCTATTCAAGAGCACAATATATCAAAACAATCACTGTTAATTTAGCGGTTTAATTGGTAAATTCACAAAAGGAGCCTTCAACTACTGATGGCTCCTTTTTTTGTTTTCATTATTCATCTATTTCTATTAATTTTAGTATTTGTGAAGTTATTTCTTCGGTTTCAATTTTACTAATCATGAATGATCTTTTTCCTGGATGATTAAGTGAAGTTCCTAAATGATATGCGACTAATTTATCAATAATGATAAATCTATCATGGAATTTGTTGGTTTTGTGAACATTAATATTATGATATTGTTCAACAAAACGACGTATTTCACTCATCCTTACGACTGGATTAGAAGATAAATACACATTGATAGTGATATTAGAAGGAATATTTGTTAATGAACCAAGTGATTCTAAATCAAAATAAGGATCAATTATGTCTAGTTCTTTTGTGGCGCTTTTCATTAATTCTTGAATATAAACGTATGCATCAAATTGTTCTTTCTTTTTAAAGAATCTCTCTTTTGTGTAGTCGAATTCTTTTTCGTACTTTTCAAGTTTGTTTTCGAGATTAATGACCCTTTGCACTAAATTAGAATAATTCTCATGTGTGATAATAGCTCTATTATTGTCAAGAACATATCCTTTCAATAAATATTCTTTTAAGACTTGGTTTGCCCATTTTCTAAATTCAATACCTTTTGATGAATTCACTCTATAACCGACTGCTAATATCATGTCGAGATTATAATAAGTAACATCATATTCTTTATTGTCACAACCAGTAGTTGCATTTTTTGCAACAACTTGTTTTTCATCGACTTCCTTGTCAGAAAGAATGTTTTTAATATGACGCGAGATGACAGATTTATCCCTTTCAAATAATGAAGCAATTTGATTTAAAGAAAGCCAAATTGTTTCGTCTTTTGGAGATACTCTAACGTCTAAACTAAAGTTATTACGATTATATCGTAAAATCTCGTAATCACCTTTATTTTCCATCCTCCTTCCAAATTCTTTTTCGATGAATTGTTCGAGTGATTCAACATTTGCTAAATTAGCTGGTTTAGCAATTAGTCGAAGCAAGGAAATGTTGTAACATTTTTGTTAACTTTTCGGCCATTAGTTGTAACAACAGGTAGCATCTTACAACCATTTTGGACTGATAAGTCTTCTTCGCTCATCAAAACATTTTGCAGCTGTTTTGAAATGGATTGTTGGGATTTCTCAAATAAAGTCGCAATATCATTTTGAGACAAATAAAATGCATTTTCTCCCTTGATAAAATGCACTTCCACAGGATTATTGTGGACATTGTGAAAAATATTTTGTAACCATATTTTACTCCTTTCAGTTACGTTTTTTCACTTTAATCCATACCAATAACATTATATCATGTGTGGTATATAATACAATATTAATATTGTATTAATTTATTGATTCTTCATATTTATTTATTCTAAATTCAATTGTTTCTTTGTTATTAAAAGAGGATAAATTTAAATTCCCATATAAATTAATATATCTAAGCGCTTTAACTTCTTTTTCCGACATATTAAAACCAAGCAACTTTGTCTTAATAGTTAATGGAGTGGATAAATGTTTACCTTCAGAAATAAAGGTTAATGATCTAGTTGGTAAATGATTAATTTTAAATAAAGGTTCCTTAAAGCCCATTCCATAAGGGGCTAAAGAGCGATAAATCTTATAATTTTCTGTATTTATCTCGTTTAATTCAAGAGGAATAGATTCTTCCACTACTTCGATTATTTTATATTCTTTCGCTAAAGCGTTAAAATCTGCTTTAAAAGCTTCGAAATTACTTGCCTTAATAGAAAGTCCACCCGCTAAAGCGTGACCTCCTCCTGTAAGGAGATATTTATCTAGTGAAGCAAAAGCTTTGGTGACATTAAAGCCTTCTTTTGAACGAATGCTACCTTTTAAAATAGAAGGATCATTACTATCAGAAGTAAAAATAATGGTTGGTTTATTATATTCTCCAAGAAGTCTATTCGCGATTAATCCAATTAATCCTTCTTTAACGTCAAGTTTTAAGACAATACCATCACTTTCACATTCTTCTTTTGGAAGAGACTCCACTACTTCTTTAGTGAGTTCTTTTCTTTCTAAATTAATATTATTAATCCAGGAATGATATCTAATAATTTCATCTCTATCTTCACTAGTGAGATATTTAACGATTAAATTAACGTTTTTATCCTCGATTAATCTACCAATAGCGTTTATCTTCGGAGCGATTTCCATTGAAAATGATTTTTCACTTATAACTGGTGAATCTAAAAGAAGCATTAATTGAAGATATTTATCATTTTTTAGATTATTTATCGCAATTCTAACAACATCGCGGTTAATCCCCTTTAATTCCATTAAATCAGAGATTACACTTAGTCCACCTAGAGTCACTAAATAAGGATCATATTGTCCTAGCAATGCACTTGATAGAATCGCTGATAGATATCCAGCAGATTCATAATAGGGAGAGATTTCACTAACAATAGGATGAAGAATTCCTACTGCGTTTACCAAAGGTAAATCTTTTGGAACTTCGTGATGATCCACTACTAAAACATCCATTCCCAACTTGTTTGCTTCATTGATTGCTTCATGCGCGGCTATTCCATTATCCACCGCAATAATTAAATTAAATCCAGCATCTTTAATTTTTCTAACGTTAGTGACATTTAATCCGTATCCATCAATATATCTAGATGGAATATAATATGAAACCTCATAATTAAGCTTTTTAAATGTCTTAACAAGTATTGAGGTGGCAGTTATACCATCACAATCATAATCGCCATAAATAATGATTTTTTCTTTACTTGAAATAGCGTTAAAAATTCGATCAGTGACTTTTTCTATTCCTTTAATCTTTTTAGCGTTAATTAAAGTGACCTCACTAAGAGGACGAGACATATATTCATATTCTTCTTTAGTTAAAGAATAATAGTTTAAGAGTTTATCTAAAAAGTTCATAAAATTAAAGGGTGCGTAGCACCCTATAAATTAGTCATTAATACCAATAAAGATAGTTTCTTCAGGTTCGCTTGAATTCTTCTTACCTTGAAGTTTAATCTTTTCTCTTTTTGGTTTACGTGTGAATTTTGGAAGTTTAATCTTCTTAAACATCTTTTCAAAGACACTTGATAATGGTCCAAGAATGATGAGATTTAAGATAAGTGAGATAATTACTCCTAAAAGCATTCCTCCAAATAGGACCGCTAAAGAGATAGGTCCAAATCCGAAGTAGTTAATAGAAATATATCCACTAACGATTGAGAAGATAATTAATGGAGATGCGCTAATAGCGACTGCTTTCTTCATAATTTCGTTTCTACGAGCCAAATCAATGTCGCTCTTTTCTTCACTAAGCATATCTTTTTGTTTAGAGAAGAAATATAGCGAACCAAGAATAGAAAGTAAGGCAACAGTTGGAACTACTAATGAAGTAATCGCACTTGTTGGAATTCTTGCAAGAGTTAAGACACCAAAGGTGATGGCTGAGCTAGATGCACTAGTAAGAAGTAAAGCAAGACCTCTTGATGGTTTATATCTAAAGGCAACATAAAGTGCTGCTCCAGCAATACCAACTGCAGTTGCAACAGCAACCCACATTTGTGATGGAGTATTAACTGTTTCGTGAGTGTTTTTAGCGCTGACAACGATATCTTGATCAGATTTAACTTCGATAGTTTCAACGACACTTTGGAAACTTTCTTGAACTAGGTTAAGTTCTTCACTTGTGAGCTTAGTATCAAGAGTAACTACAAAGTAGTTATAATTTGTGGTTGTTGTAGTTTCACTATTATAAGTGGCACGTTTTTCACTTGTGACATCAACACCTTGATTTGCTTTAAAGGTACCATCTTCATTAACGATGATAAGTTTTTCGCCTTTAACTTCGATTTGGGAAAGAACTTCTTTCTTAAATGTATCAGTGGAATCAAGTTCTGGGTTATCAGCTTTAATTGAAACATAAACAATTGTGGAATCGCTTTGGACACTTGATGTATTAAGGGCTGAACCATTAAGCGCTCCAAAAACGGAGAATCCAACAATTGAGGCAAGTAAAAGGACACCAGAAATTATACCAGCGACTTTTTTATGTTTTGTGAAGTCTTTATCTTGGTAAGCTCCTTCATAGTTCTTCTTTTCAGAAGTATCACTAACGCTTGGAACATTCTTTTCATCGATGTTAAACATGCGATATTCTTTTTGTAGATGTGTTTCATTAGTGAGTAACCAATTAAGTAGTCTAAAGACTACAAGGTTCATAAGTAATGAAACAATTGCACCAAAGAAGAGAATAACACCCATTGATTTAAGAGCGTTTCCACCAAGGAAATAAAGCATTAAACCAATAAATGCAGTAACAACAGCAACATCGATTGAAATTAAATTAATTTTCTTAGTAGCTTCTTGGTTAGCTTTCTTTAAGCTACGACCTTTATAAACTTCTTCTTTAAATTTATTAGCGTAATAGATCTCTAAAGCTAAAGAGGAAATAGCAAGTAAGACTCCTCCCACTACTGCGCCAATATTAAATGTTGAATGCATTAAGCTAAATAATAAGTATGTTAAAAAGACACTTGAAATAGTGTTTGCAGCCATTCCTAAAGCACTTAAGCGATAGAATAAGACAAGAATTAAGCTAACAACTCCAATAGCAACTAGAGTTGAAATTAAAGTCAATGAAATTGCAACGTTAACATCGCTAGAGAAGTTGAGAAGATTTTCTAAACTTGCTTTTGAAACGATTGAATTATAGGTAATGCCTTCACTTGATTCAGTAACGAATAGATCTTCAACGAAATATTCATAACTTGTTGCATTTAATAAATGAAGATAATAATTTGCTTCTTTATTAGCAGCTTCTAGTTTAGTAGTGTCATAGTTTTCACTATCTTGTTCTTTTTGACCAAATAAGATAGCAATCTCTGTTTTTTCTTCGCTTGATTTCTCATACCAGAAATTATTAGCGACGAAAGAACGGATTAAATGTTTTTGAATATAAACATTATCTTTGCTTGCTTCTTCATAGCTAGGAGCATCATCATCGATGTTTGACCATAAATAGATGACTGGAGTTGCTTCTCCTTCTCCTTCAGCGCGGTGAGGAAGAACTCTTCTAATAGCTTCTTCTTTATTTGTCTCAGTAGAGACATCATCTACTAAAGTTCTGACTTTTTCGGTGTTATTTACTGGAATAATTAAATATGGGAAAACGTCTTGTTCACGAACAATATATGCTTTCTTATCTCCAATTAAATCAGCTTGATCAACACGAGCGTCTTTTGAGTTAGTGAGGGAAAAATCTTTTCCTGAGAAGGCTAAATAGCGACGGATATATGAGAGTTCATTACTATCTTTAACGGAAACACTAACACGGATGGAATTATTTCCTTCCACTTTAACTGAATAGTCTTCAACACCATAATCTTCAAGACGGCTTTTCATTTCGGTGACGACTTTATCAATTCCAGTATCAGTTTCACTAATATCTAAATGATTTCCTTCATCATCAGTTTCAACACTTTTAAGTTGATAGACAATTTCATTACCGCTTGAATATTCTCTTCCTGGATTCATCGAAGTGAAAACAGGCGTGAATGCTACGCCCACGCACACAAGCATAGTGAGGGCTAATAAGATATAACCAATTAATCTTCTCATATTTAGTTTCCGTTTCTATATAAAAATTTAAAAGTAACAGTGTGTACCGAAATAAAGAATACTACTTATTTATAAGTAATGCAACGAAAAAGTAGATAGCGGAAAATCATCTCTATTTCTAGTATTTACTAAAAATAGTTATTAAGTCATAGTAGGTAAGGAATGAATGTAGTTAGTAACTGGACATTGAGCGTTAAATCTAGCTGAAAATGTTCCATCATTTAAATATTCTTGGAATGTAGCGTAGTGATCATCAGTGTAAACAGCCATAAATGAGTCATAACCATTAATTCCTTTTTCAAAGACGACAACTCGTCCTACTCCTCGACCGTTATATTGTCCACCGACACCTATATCGAGTTCAATGTATTTAGGAGAACTTACGCCACCTGCAAATGCCTGTACATATCCATCCGTGCGACTGTAGTAATTCGATACTTGCCTTGAATCACTTCCAAATACGGAAGAAGTCGCACTTGTTGATGAACCATAATTAGCAGGAGCACATCCAAAAAGAAGGTAATAATTTGAAACATCAACTGGATCAGTTTGAACAGCGTTAGGTGCTACTTCTGGATTACTCTGACAATACGAATACGAATAATATGTATAAGTTTTTAATTGACCGTTTTTATCTTTAGCTTGGCCACTAGTTGAACCATCAATTAGAGAAACTTGCTTAGTAATTTTTGATCTTATTTTTCCTGCTCCACTATTATTATAAGTAGTGGCTCTATCTTCACCTTTATTAGTATATTTAATACTAATAGATTCAATATATAAACTACTTCCAGCACTTTCGATTTGGAAATAATATGGGTCATATTTTCTCACTCTAAAATTCTTACTTTGAGTCGAACCTGAAACATATTCACCTACAATTGTAAACTCATCGTTATAAATTCTATTTTGTCCAAGTTTTAAAGATAATCCACTTGATGAAGAACCAACGTTTTTATAGGTAATTTCAATATCGGTTATTCCTTTAATTGGAGTATCTATTGAGTTATATATCGCTCCTGGTCTAGTTCCATCTGTATTTGACTCAATATATGGAAGAAGCTTCATAGCATATCCACTTTCTCTAACGGCGCGGTAATGCATAAAACTAATTTCATCAATTGTATTTATTTCTGAAGCACTATACACATTCGTGTAATTACCAGTTGAATAATTTCCTATATTTGTGAAAGTATCCGAATTTATAGTAAGTGTATTTGTTCCTACTACACCATCATCGATATATGAATCATCTTTTGGAGTTTCTCCTGGAGTAGATCCACTTTCATTAGAAGCATCATTTGATAAACGAGACATATCAAAAGAAGCACACGCTGATAGTGAAAAACAAGCAAATAATAGACAAACAAAAACTCTATTATTCATCAAATAATTTTACTGAATCTACTTTTAGTAGATTTCTTCCATGATATTTTTCAAGATGCTGATAGGCTTTCTCGGTTACTACTCTACCTCTTGGAGTGCGGTTAATCATTCCAATTTGGAGTAGATAAGGTTCATAAACATCCTCGAGGTTCATGACTTCTTCTCCGATAGCACTAGCGACTGTTTCTAATCCAACTGGACCACCATTAAAGCGGTCGATAATTGTTTCTAAATATTTAACATCAACTTCATCTAGACCTAGACAATCGACTCTAAGAGCTTTTAAGGCATTAATTGCATCTTCTTTAGTGATGTGATCTTTTCCTTCAAAGTTAGCAAAATCACGAACTCTTCGATAAATTCTATTAGCAATTCGAGGAGTTCCTCTACTTCTTTGAGCGATTAGTTTAGCAGCGCCTTCATCAATTGTGGTTTTAAAGACTTTACTTGTTCGATTAACAATCTGTTCAATTTCTTTTTCAGTGTAATAGTTAATTTTTTCGGTAATACCGAAACGTGCTCTAAGAGGAGCGGTTAAATCTCCTGCACGAGTAGTTGCTCCCACTAAAGTAAATGGAGGTAAATCTAGATTTAAAGAAGTTGCTCCTCCTTCACGAGGAATGATGATGGAAAGTTGGAAATCTTCCATCGCTCCATAAAGCACTTCTTCCACTACTCTAGGTAATCTATGGATTTCATCGATAAACAAAATATCTCCAGCTTCTAAAGTAGATAAAATTGAAGCTAAATCACCAGCTTTTTCAATGGATGGACCATTAATTACCCTGATATTACCTTTCATTTCATGAGCGATAACATGTGCGAGTGTTGTTTTTCCTAGTCCAGGTGGGCCATAAAGTAAAACGTGATCAAGAGTTTCGTTTCTGTGTTTAGCTGCGCCAATAAAAACCCTTAAATTTCTTTTAAGTTCTTCTTGGCCAACATATTCACTTAGTTTACTAGGACGAAGTGATACATCTGAGTCATCTTCTTTTAGCTTATTTGCGTCTACTAGTCTAGCCATATTATTTCTTTCCTAGTTTTTTAAGCGCTTCACGAAGAATATCTTCGTTAGTAGCGTCTGGAATATTTATTGTTGATAAGATAGTATCTATATCTTTAACTTTAAATCCTAAAGATTTAAGAGCAGTTCTAACTTCATCATATTGATTTGGATTAGCTTCGCTTGTAGTTAAATGTCCTTTTAAATCAAGGATAATTTGAGAAGCAGCTTTTCCTCCAATACCTGGAAGTTTCTTTAAATAAGTAACATTATTAGCGGCGATTGCGTTAAATAATTCTTTAGCGCTTGTTGCACTTAAGGCATTTAAGGCCGTTCTTGGTCCGATACCTTTAACGGATATAAGAGAAATGAAAGCTTCTTTTTCTTCTAATGAAGAAAATCCAGCGAGATATTGCTCGTCTTCTCTTACGACGTTATATAAATAAATCTTTGTCTTTTCATTAAGTGAAAAAGATTCTGGGTGAGGGACATAAACTTGATAACCGATGTCATTAACTTCAATGACAACAAAGTCTTTTTCTTTATGAGTGATAATACCTTTAAATGAGAAATACATAAATTAATGATATAGCAAAATAAATAGAATAATAAATATCAAAGATATTAGACATGCTAATAAGGATGATATTAGGACTTTACTAATTCTTTTATCGCTCATCTTTCCTCCTTGTCTCTAATAAATGGCTTGGCCATTGGAATAGGATTTCTTTTGTGCTCACTTATTTTATGAAGATGTTCAATTCTAGCTTTACTAGCTTCATCAATTTCTTCTCCGAGAAGATAAGCATCAAGATCCTTATAAAGCACACCCATTTCTTTTTCGTCTGTTTGTCCTTCAAATAGACCTGCTGAAGCGACTCTGTTCGCTAAATCATCACTTACTCCATAGATTTTAGCGGCTTTCCTCACCTCAGCTTTAGTTAGTCTAACGATTGGGAGGAGGTCGACTCCACCATCACCATATTTAGTAAAATAACCGACATAACTTTCATCCCAGTTATCGGTGCCTAAAACAAGAGCGTTATGTTCTTGTGCGTAGGCATATAAGGCTACCATTCTCATTCTAACTTTTAAGTTAGCTTTAGTTAATCTAGAGAATTCTTCGCCATTAATTTCTTTTAAATAAGAATGATATGTATTAGATAGATTCACTACTTTTAGATTTAAATCTAATTGTTTAGCGACTCTAACTGCGTCATTTTCATCATCGATACTTGAATCAATTGGAAGAGAATAACAAAATAATTTATCTTTACCAACAGCTTTTCTAGCGATTGCTGCTACTAAAGAAGAATCAACCCCACCAGAAAGACCTAAAACATAAGCCTTCATATGGCTGGACTCTAGATATTCCTTTAGGAAATTTTCAATTTCAATTAAATATTCTTCTAATTTCATTATTTACTCCAAATATTCAAATTCAAAATCACATAAGTAGACACTATCTCCACTTACAGCACCTTTATTTTTAAGTTCTTCTTCCACTCCTACTTTTCGTAGATAGTTAATTAATCTCATAAGTCCTTCATCTGTGGAAATATTAATTAAAGAGTAAGTTCTTTCAATTGATTTACCTTGAATACGGTAAACATGATCTTTTTCTTTAACAATTTCAAAGATCTTTTCTATGTCTTTATGAGCGTCATAAACTCTAGAAAGAACTTTATTAGAAGCTTCTTCAAGAGGAAAGATATCAGTGACTGATAATATTTCTTGGCATTTATTTATAAGTTCATTAATTCCTTCATGAGTGAGTGAACTAATAGCGATGACATCTTTTTTAAGTTTTTTCTTAAAAGAAAGATATTTTTTAGTTGTTTCTTCATCTTCAACTTTACTTGCAACAATAATAGTTGGACGTTTATCTAGTCCTAATCCATATGATTTAATTTCTTCTTTAATAATTTTGTAATCATTATATGGATCATCGCTTTCCATGGATACAAGATGAACAATAACTCTACATCTTTCAAGATGTCTTAAAAAAGTGAGTCCAAGTCCTTTACCTAAATGAGCGCCTTCAATAAGTCCAGGAAGGTCCGCCATAACAAATGATTCATATTTAGAAACATTTACAACACCCAAATTAGGTTCAATTGTTGTAAATGGATAATCAGCAATTTCTGGATTAGCGTTACTAACTACACTAAGTAAAGTTGATTTACCAGCATTTGGTAAACCTACTAAACCGACATCAGCGAGTAATTTTAATTCTAAAATTAATCTTTTAGTTTCTCCAGGTAATCCATTTTCAGCAATGCGAGGAACTCTATTTTTATCGCTTTTAAATGCAGCGTTACCTCTACCACCTCTTCCTCCTTTAGCGACCATTACAGTTTGACCATCTTTTGATAGGTCCGCTAAGAAGACGTGGTCTTTTTCTTCATATATAACTGTTCCAACTGGAACTTCAACAATTACATCATCCGCGCCTCTACCATATTTATTTTTAGTGAGACCTTTTTCGCCATCTCTACCGATGATTACTTTTGAATGACGATAATTATATAAAGTATTTATTGATTTATTCGCACGGAAAATAATGGAAGCTCCTCTTCCACCGTTTCCCCCACTAGGGCCACCATATGGCATATATTTTTCATGAAGAAAGGCAATCATGCCATCTCCACCTTTGCCACTTCTAACTTCGACTATAGCTCTATCGATAAACATACATTTTAATTATACACGCGTACAGGCAATAAGAAAAGACCACAAATAATGTGGTCTAATCTAATAATTCTACTTATTTAGCGTAAACGCTAACACGAACTCTGTTTTTACCGACACGTTCGTATTTAACAACACCATCGATAAGAGCAAAGATTGTATCATCTCCACCACGTTTGGTGTTAACGCCTGGAAGAATCTTTGTTCCTCTTTGACGATAGAGAATGCTTCCTGCAGTGCAAACTTGTCCATCGGACTTCTTAGCACCGAGTCTTTTTGATTCGCTATCACGGCCGTTTTTAGTAGATCCAACACCTTTTTTGGAGGCGAAGAGTTGTAAATTTAATTTAAATAACATAACTAATTTCCTTTCTCGATTATTCGGACATACTTTTTGTTATCTTCTTCAATTGTTCTTAATTGAGTTAGGATAACTTCAAGTGTGTGATAATCGTTTTTGGAGACGCCACTTAATGATGATACTTCTACATTTCCTTCTTCGAAGATGATTCCAAATGATTTTGGATTCTCTAAGGAATTAAGTCCTCCAGTAATAACTGCGCTTACTGCAGCACATACTAGATCTTTTCCAAATTCATCACTATTAGCGTGCCCTTTGATGGATAAGTGGTTAATATTTCCATTTATCCTTGTGATTTCAATGCGAATCATATTAAGCATTAATAGCTTCGATAACTAAGCATGTATATGGTTGTCTATGACCAATACTTCTACGTGCAGAGTTATGTTTTGCTTTGTATTTATAGATGTGAAGCTTTTTGCCTTTGCCGTTTTTAACAACTTTAGCAGAAACTTTTGCACCTTCTACATATGGTGTACCAACTTTAAGAGCCTTGTCAGAGACGAGTAAGACTTTATCGAGTACGACTTGTTCGTTTTCTTTAGCGTCAAGTTTTTCAACGAAAATCTTTTGTCCAACTTCAACACGGACTTGTTTTCCACCAGTTTCAATAATAGCGTACATATGTGCACCTCCTATATCTCACTAATGACTCGCTATTAAGGTCTATTACAAAGTAATAAGTTGATTACCTTTTCTATGCGGTTGTAGCTTGTGAGGCCAACAACGATAAGTATTATTACATAATATTAATTTTATGTAAAGAAAAAGCGATCCGGATTTCTCCAAATCGCTTTATTTAAATTAACAATTACTATTCAGCAGGTGCAACAACAACTGTGAGACTTACAGCTGTACCACCATTAGCACTTAAGCTAATTGTGTATGTACCGGCTGCACTAACAGTAATGCTGGTACCTTCGATTGTGAATTTATCGGCATCTTCTGAAGCTGGGGTAATTGTGAGTCCGACTTCAGCTGCTGTTTCGTCATCAGAATAGACAACATGTGCGATTGTAGCAAGATCAAATGCTGTGCCAGCTGTAACATTGATAGTTGTTTCGTCTAAAACTACTTTAACAGCTCTTTCTTTACCAGATTCTCTGGTAATTAATGCAGCACCGATTTGATCAACAGTTGTACCGAAACTGGTGTATTGTGCAATTTCGTAATAGTCACCAACTTCACCAGATTCTTCACCGTTCCAATAAGAACCAGTGAATTCGCATACTACATAAATTGAATCGACATCCGCTAAGGATTCTGCGGTTTCATCTGAACTATCGACTGGAAGGAAATAGAAACCATTCCATGAAGTAACATCATATCCTGGATATCCTTTAGTGTGGTCAGCAACTTCAACTAGGTCGCCGAACATTTCGGAATAATATTGGATAAGTGTTGTGCCATCTGGGAATTTAAGAGCTGGGTTAACACTAAATCCTTGACCAAATTTAGTGTATGCATCTGGTGCATAACTACCGAAAGACGCACCTAATGTTTCATTAACGAAGTTGTCATCTACCCACATTGATTGATAGTCTGCTGGAGCATAGAAATATGGAGCATATCCACCTTTAGCATTTGGGAAATCAGTATCAGCCCATCCTGCAATAACTGCTGGATCAACGCTATTGTATGAGAAGGATCTGTAGATACCTGTATTGTGGTCGGTACCTGTTTGTGCGTCAAAATTAAATAATGAATAGAAATACTTATATTGAGCATAAGTGCCTTCCCAACCTTCATCACGTGCAATTGTTTGACTATTCACAGTTGTATAAGTGTTTTCGTAGCCAACGTAACTGCCACCGCTGGTAATTAAAGATTTGCGTGTAAAGTTCTTACCATCAGTGAATTTTTGTTGGAGTAATTGAGTTGCAGTGTATGGTGCGGCAGGGAATTCTGTTTGTGAATCAAGATATGATTCAAGTTGTGAAAATGTTGTTTCTTCACTTGCACTAAGTTCTGCAGTAGCGGTTGGTTTGCTGTCTAATTGTGATGCGTATGCTTTGACAACAATTTTTGAAGTGTCAGCAATACTAACTTCAGCCCATTCTGGATCTGCGCCAATTGTAAGTGCGTAGCCTGTTCTTGCAGCTAAAGAAGAAAGTAAATCATCGTTAGTGATAGTAAATAAATTCTTGGCCTTTCTATAAACAACACCTTGAACTCCATCTACTAATTCAGATGCGAATCCACTTACTAATTCTGCGTTTTGGTATTCTTGCAATGTTGAATACATTTTTCCCCAATCAGCGGAGAAAGCGTAACTAGATGGATCAGTATCTGTTGTTTCAACCATATAGTAACCTAGATTACTATCAATTTGGAAAGCAGCAACGCCACCGATATCTCTAACGTAACTATATTTGTTGTTTTGATATAATTTGGATTCTAAAACGTCATCAGCGCTTAATCCAAATACTTCACCTGAAATAACTAAATCGCCGAGAACAGAATTTCCTAAAGCTTCAAAACGAGCCTTTAAGTCAGCAATTGTAGGATCAGTAGGTGTTGGCTCTGGTGCTGGTGGTTCTGGTGTAGGTTCTGGTGTAGGTTTGTTTTCACCACATCCAGCTAGAATCAAAGCAGCTAAAGCAGTTAAGCCTAAAAACTTTTTATTCATAATAAGTTCTCCTTTCGTAAAAAGTTGTAATTATAATAATATAATTGAGTGAAGTTGCAACAAAAAATTTAAAAATGATCTATTTTTTCCGCTTTCATTGACTCTTTAACTAAAGTTAAATCGACATATAAATGTAAGCGTTTTCATAAAATTTATTTTTCGAATTTCTGATGTTTTAAAGTTTTATTTTTCCGCTTTCAACAAATGAAAAATAGCCCTCATTTGTAATGATAATATGGTCTAGTAAAGTGATGTCAAAATGTTTACTTTCTTCTCTTAATTTTATGGTTGTAAATATATCTTCTTGACTAGGAAAATATGTTTCAGATGGGTGGTTATGGATGAGGATAAAACACTTTGCATCTGCAATCAAAAGTTCTTTTAAAATATCGGTAAAAGAAATATCAATTTTGTTCCTTTTTCCACTTGTGAGATTCACTTCTTTGATGATTTTTCGATGATAATTTAACATCAAAATAATAAGGTTTTCTTTATTAGTATCATTTAAATATTTATATCTATTAAGTACTTCACTTGGAGTGTTCACAAGATCAGGTAAAGCGTACTCGTTTTTAAGGAGTCTTTCATGAATTTCAAAGACCGCTAAAAGGGTGATGGCTTTGATTTCATCTATACCTTCATTATTCATTAGTCCCTTTAAATTATCCTTAGATAAATTAGAAAGATTTTTATATGAATTAAAGATATCATTAGATATTTCTAGGACTGATTTTCCTTTAATTCCACTTCCAATTATTAAAGCAATTAGTTCGTTATCAGAAAGTAGTTTAACACCGAATCTAAGCGCTCTTTCTCTAGGGCGATTACTAATAGGGATATCACTAATTCTTCCCATTAATTCCAAGTAAATTTCCATCCACCAGGGATGTTTGTGCTTCCTTTGTTTGACATGAATAGCTTATAGACCACCACCGCAGCAACAGCGATTGCAACAATCGCCATAACCGCAGTTAAAGTAACAGCGCCTGTTTCTTTTTGTTTTAGTTCATTGTTTGTTAGTTCTCTTTTCATATTCCCTCCAGGAGTTCTCTTTTTTCTCTCCTAATAATTTATTGGGGTAAAATTCTTAAAAAGAGTCCAAAAATGTTTAGAAAAATAAAAATGGAGACAAAGTCTCCATCTTCTATTCGTTCATTTAATTATTTAGCGAATTCAATTTTAAGGATTTTAACTTCGTATTCTGGAGTAGCTTTAACTCTCACAACGTCATTAACGCTTTTATTGATTAAAGCTTTTCCAAGAGGGGATTCATCAGAAATTGAACCTTCAAATGGTTTAGCTTCAACAGTGTTAACAATTTTATATGTTTCTTCTGTGTTATCAGATAAATCTAAAATAGTTACATATGCGCCTAAAGAGACAGCTTTTGTATTGCGTGGTTTATCAGAGATAACTTTAGCGTTTTGAAGAATGGTTTGAATTTCTTTAATACGAGATTCGATTTCGCCTTGACGTTCTCTTGCTGCGTCATATTCAGCGTTTTCAGAAAGATCACCTAAAGCTTTAGCTTCTTTAATTTGTTCAAGAACTTGTTCACGTTTAACGTTTACTAAATCATCAAGTTCAGCTTTTAAATCTTCAATTCCTTGTTTTGTAAGTTCAATTTTTTCCATAAGTCATTTTCTCCTTAAAAAGCAAATAAGAGTTTAACATACTAAAAGTATTTGTCTAGTAAGTTATTTCTTTATTTCGTTAAATTTTGGGTCTTCAAGGAAAGCATTAAAGACTTCCTCTACTTCCCCATATTCTTCATCATCCTCGATTTCTTCTAATGATTTATTATCTTCATTATAGATGAACGCCATAACATCATCTTCATTTCCTTCTTCGTAAACGAAGACATAATTTTTATTTCTTTCTTCGTTTTCGTAGGTGAAAAGAATCTTCATGACTTTTTCTAATCCAGATTCATCACTAATAATAATTTCATCGTCACTTATCATTTTTTTGTCCCCCAAATTTATTAATATAAGTTTCTAAGATAACCACTGCTGACATCATATCGATGATTTCTTTTCTTCTTTTAGAAGATAGATTCATTTCGATCATTCTTTCGTTCGCCTCAACAGTTGTGAGTCTTTCATCAATCATTTCAATACTTAGATTAGGATTATCTTTAAGTAGATCATCTTTAAATCTTAGACACGATTTAGCTCTTTCAGATATTTCTCCATTCATATGAAGAGGATATCCAAGCACTAATTTATTGACGTTTTCTTTAGAGGCTATTTCTAGCACTCTTTCACGAGCTTTCTTATAGTAAAATTCAGGGAAAACATAGTTTTCGTATCCATGAACAATACCTAAAGAATCAGAAATAGATATTCCTAAAGTCTTCGTGCCTAAATCTAGTCCAATAATCTTTTCCATTATTTAATGAAAGTAATAATATCATCTAGCGCTTTCGCTAATTTAGATTTATTTTTACCTTTTCCGTTTGCCATATTATCTCTACCACCACCAGAGCCTTCTAGCATATTAGATAGAGTTTTAACTAGCATTCCAGCTTTGTTATTATTTAAGGCTTTACCACTAACAAAGATTGAAATTGGTAAATCATTATCGTTTCCACCAACTAAAATAACAACGCTATCAGTGTGGACAACTTTTAAAATGTCACCAATCTTATTTAAATCAGCGATTTTAGCGCCTTCTAGATAGCTTACGAGCACTTTATAGCCTGAGACTTCTTTGAAGTCATTTTTAAGTGAATTTGCGTTTGCTCTAGCAAGGAGGTCGTTTGCTTTTTCATAAGCTTTCTTAAGACTATCTTCTTCGGATAGCTTTGCATTTAATCTATCTTTGATCTCAAGGATTGAAGAAGCTCCTAAAAGATCTCTTACATCATTAAGTAAAAGTTCTTTTTCTTTTAATAATTTATACGCACCTATAGATGCACGCGCTTGAATACGACGCACTCCACTAGCGACACTTTCTTCGCTTTCAATAGCAAATACACCAATATCCTTTGTGTTTTCGACGTGACAACCACCACAGAATTCGATGGAGACATCACCAAAGCGGACAACTCTAACTTCATCTCCGTATTTTTCAGAGAAGAATGCTTTCGCGCCTAGTTTATTAGCTTCTGCGATTGGAAGAACTTTAATATCGCTTGGAATTGCTAAAGCAATTAATTTATTAACTTCCTCTTCGATAAGTCGAAGTTCATTATCACTAATCTTAGCGTTATGAGTGAAGTCAAAACGTAGATATTCATCACTTACAAATGAACCCATCTGTTTAATGTGATCACCAAGGACTTTATCAAGTGCGGATTGTAGTAAGTGAGTTGCGGAGTGATTTCTTTTAATTAATTCACGAGAAGTATGATCCACTACTAATTCAAGTTCATCACCAACTTTGATGCTTCCTTTAAGAAGTTTCACAAAGTGAAGATGTTGTTTATTAGGTGCTTTTTGAACGGAAAGCACACTAGCGAGCACATCTTTAGATTTAATTTCACCTTTATCGGCGATTTCACCACCGCTTTCAGCGTAGAAATTAGTTTTATCAAAGATGATTTCTCCTTCAGAGGATATTGAATCTACTTTTTCTCCATCTTTAAACAAAGCAATTACTTTACTCTTTATAGGAGTGTCATCATAAGTGAATTCGCTTTTCATAGTGAAATTTAATAAATCTTTAGATTGTTTATGCATGCTTTGTTCATCACTTCTAGCGTCTCTAGCTCTTTGTTTTTGTTTTTCCATTTCTTTAAGGAAACCTTCTTCATCAACTTTAACGCCGTTTTCTAAGCAGATTTCTTTTGTTAAATCAAGTGGGAAACCAAAGGTATCATAAAGTTTAAAAGCTTCTTCTCCACTAAGTTCTTTCTTATTCACTAATAAGTCACGAAGAATTGCTTCACCACTAGAAAGTGTTTTGAGGAATTTTTCTTCTTCAATTTTGACACTATTAGAGATTTCTTTAGCTTTTGTAGATAATTCTGGATAGAAATCTTTATTGATTTTAGTAACGATATCCACAAGCTTATATAAGAAAGCTCCTTCAATACCAATCTTTTTGGCGTATCTCATCGCACGACGGACAAGTCTACGTAGTACGTAGCCTCTTCCTTCATTTGAGAAAGTTTCACCATCACAAAGTGCGAATGTGACAGCTCTAATATGGTCAGCAATAACACGGTATGGAGTTTTTGTATCTTCTTTATAAGGAACAGAAGCATATTTTTCTGTTTCTTTAATTAATGGGAAGAATAAATCTGTTTCAAAGTTACTGTCTGCTTCTTGAAGAACACAAGCGAATCTTTCTAGTCCTGCACCTGTATCGATATTTTTACTTGGGAGTTCTTTATACTCAGTTCTAGGAACTCCTGGTTGAGCGTTATATTGAGAGAAAACAATTCCCCATATTTCAATATAGCGGTCATTTTCCATATCTTCTTTTAGAAGAGTGACTCCTAAATGTTTAGGATCATATTTTTCTCCTCTATCAAAGAAGACTTCAGTGTTTGGTCCAGCTGGACCTTCACCGATTTCCCAATAGTTTCCTTCAAGAGGAATTAAATGATCTTCTTTAACACCTTGCTTAAGCCAAAGTTTATGAGTTTCTTGATCAATTGGGTTATAGGTGAAATATAGTTTATCCACTGGCATATCAAAATATTTCTTACTAGTAAGAATTTCAAATGCCCACTCAATAATTTCTTTTCTAAAATAGTCTCCAATAGAGAAACATCCAAGCATTTCAAAGAATGTATGGTGTCTAGCGGTATAGCCAACGTTATCCATATCATTTGTACGAATGGATTTTTGAACGTTAGTGATTCTTCTACTTGGAGGTACTTCACTACCATCCATATATTTTTTTAAGGCTGCAACACCTGAGTTAATCCATAATAAAGTTGGATCATTATATGGAATTAGTGAAGCTCCTTTTTCAACGTGGTGTCCTTTTTCTTTAAAGAACTCTAACCACATGTTTCTAATTTGATTACCAGTTAAATATTTCATGTTTAACCTCCTAAAAAAATAAAAATCGTCCCTAAGGAACGACTTAGCGCGGTACCATCCTTATTTGTTATCAATAGATAACACTCTTAATTAATATCCTTAACGCAGAATTACGTCGACTTTCATCGACTCCAAAGGAGTGGCCCGTAATAATTACTTCTTTCCTTTATCGGAGTAAACAAAATATAACACAACTAAAAAAATAATTGCAATAGGTTTATTTATAAATAATAAGAAAATACTTTATTAATTTGGAACTTTTTTAGAAACTTTACCCCAATAAATATAATAGGAGGAACAAAATGTTTCATCCTGTTTATAGGACCCTTGCCCCTAGTAAAAGGAGAGAAACAATAGAATATATTGTTATATTATTGATCCTGATTTATCTAATCAAAGTGAGTAATCACCAAGGTTAAAAAAAGATGGGACTAGATGATTTACCTAGTTCCCACCAAACCAATAATATTGTAAATCATTCTTTGAAAGGGTGCAAGGGCACCTATAAATACTTAAATATTAGAATAATTGCGATTTTATCGACATTTTTATATTTTTTTCTAGTAATGAAATATTGGTATGATAAAATAAATTCAACAAATAGGAGCGCAAAATGATGAAAGTTAAAAATGTTAACTTCAATGCATACTTCTATTTTTATTATTTTTACTTTAGGTAATTTTCCTATCGCAAAAATAACATTTTCGGTGGGAAACTTAAGTGTTAGACACCGAAGATAATTAAATTGTCCTAGGTGTCCCACTGATACCTAGATTTTTTATTTAAATGTAAGGAGAAGGAAACATGAAAAAGAAAATCTTATTACTAGGCGCTATTATGGCAGTTTCTACTTTAATGGCATCATGCTCCGGAAACGGAAAAATCAAGATTGGCATTCTTCAACCATCTGAATTCCCAGCGCTTGATAACGCTCGCGAAGGCTTTAAGAAAGCTCTCGCAAATGCTGGATATAACGAAGATAAAGTTGAATTTATCTATCGTAACGCTGGAGGAGTTGCAGCCGATATAGTTGCCTTTAGCAAAGATCTCGTTGGTAGATGTGATATGACTTTAGGAATTGCGACTGATCCTGCTGCAGCACTTTTAAGTGCTTCTATTGATAAAGGTATCACTAATCCAGTCTTATTCACCGCTGTTACTGATCCAGTTGGTAAAGGACTTGTCTCTTCTTTAGAAAATGGAAAAGGATTTGTTACTGGTACAAGTGATATTAACCCAGTTGAAGATCAAGTTAGTTTAATTAAAGAATGTAATCCTGCTGCAGATAAGGTGGGAATTTTATACACTCAAAGTGAACAAAATTCAGTCGTTCAAGCTAATAAAGCTAAGGCTGCTTTGGAAGCAAGCGGTATCAGTGTATCTGTTCAAACCGCAACTGGTCCAAGTGATGTTTCTAGCGCTGCAAGTGCGCTCGCCTCAGTTGATGGACTTGATGCCATCTATATTCCAACTGATAACAATATTGCTAAAAACACTAATGCCGTGAAAAGTGCTGTTCAAGGAAGTGGTATCTTAGTCGTTTGTGGCGAAGAGGGAATGCTTGCTGATTGTGGTAGCGTAACACTCAGTGTTAATTACACTAAACTTGGTGAAGAAGTTGGCAAGATGGCGGTCTCTATTTTAAATAAAGAAAAGAAGGCTGGAGAAATTCCAGTTGGCTTTATGTCTAAAGAAGAATGTGAATATGTTATGAGTAGCGCGAACGCTGCTGCCGCTGGTGTTAGTTTACCAGAAAGCGTCACATCTAAGTGCCGCGATATTAGTTTAGGATAATTATGGAGTTTTTAGATTTTATACTAAATATATTCTCTAGCGGTCTTCCATGTTGTCTACTCGCACTTGGTATCTTTTTAACCTACCGTTTACTCGATTTTGCAGATTTAACAGCTGAAGGTAGTTTCCTAATCGGTGTTTCTATCTGTGGAGTGATGATATTTAATGGCGTGAATCCTTGGCTAGCTACTTTAGTATCAGTCCTTGGAGGCGCGATATGTGGAATTATTACTGGTGTCTTAAATAGATTATTAAATATTCCTAAGCTATTAAGTGGAATTATCACCATGACTGCGACTGGCTCAATCTCGATGATTATTATGGGTTTACAAAGTGGTAACAGCGATATATTCGCTGCCCAGGTATCATTCACAAATTTAGTCACTAAAGGATCGCCACAACAAACAATTTATTCTTTATTCTATCCATGGGAGCAAGTTGGAGACTTCTATATTGTTCCTAACCCATGGGGAGATGTTATCAAGATTGCTGTGATGCTTGGAGTGGTTATATTAGCTATGCTAATAATCTACTTCTTCTTTGGAACTAAATATGGAATGGCGATTAGAGCAACGGGAATGAACGAGAATATGGCAAAAGCTCAAGGAATTAACACCACTATTGCCACTATTGTTTGCATTGCAATCTCCAATGCTCTTATTGCTTTAGCGGGTGCACTTGTCGTTCAAGAATCAAAAACAGCATCCACTATATCTGCGACAGGATATTTAGTTATTGGACTAGCCTCAATAATTGTTGGAGAAACAATATTTGGTAAGCGTTCATTTAAAAACTGGCTCATCTCTGTTAGCCTTGGCTCAATTATCTATTTCACAATTGTTAATATCGCGACTAGACTTGGACTTAGAACAGAATTAAAGAGCTTATTATACGCAGTGCTTATCACGATAGCTTTATGTCTTCCACTTATAAAAAGTGGAATCAAACACTTAATTGATAAGATTAAGTCAAAGAAAGTAAAGGAGGCGATTTAGATGCTAGAGTTAAAAAATGTCACTAAGAAATTTAACCTTACTGGCGCACTTGATGATGAAAGAATCGCCTTAGATAACATCTCATTAGCGATATCTCCTGGTGAATTTGTGACTATTATTGGAGGTAATGGAAGTGGAAAGTCCACTACTTTAAATATTATTTCTGGTTCTTTAAAACCTGATTCAGGAATAATCACACTTAATGGAAGAGATATTACTAAACTTAAAGAATATCAAAGAGCGGCTTATTTTGGTCGTGTCTTCCAAGATCCTATGAAAGGCACCGCCGGAGATATGTCAGTGCTTGAAAATCTTGAGATAGCCTATAACCGTGGAAGAAGACATTCTCCAATTAAATGGGGTTTTAGTGAAAAACATAAAGAATATTTTATAAATGAACTAAAGCGATTTGATTTAGGTTTAGAAGATAGACTATCTCAAAAAGTAGGCGTAATGTCAGGTGGACAACGACAAGCATTAACTTTGTTAATGGCCACTATGAGAAATAACCCTACTTATCAAATGATGAGACGCGACTACATTCTTTTTAGTGGTCTAAAAGAAGAAGACGCACGAAAGGAATTCGATCAAGAATTTTCATCCAAAAAAGCAATATTAGATGAACATATTAGAACAATTAAACTTGATTCATCTATTTCTAAAAATGATAAAAAAGAAATGATAAGGAACGCAAAAGATGAATTTGATAGACAAATTAGAGAAAAATTTGATCTAACAAAACAAATCCTTCTCCTTGATGAACACACTGCTGCCCTTGATCCAAAGACTGCAAAGAAAGTTCTTGAACTAACTAATAAGGTTGTTAGAGAAAATAAGATGACAACATTAATGGTCACTCATAATATGAAAGACGCTTTGACTTATGGAGATAGATTAATAATGTTTCATCTAGGTCACATCATCCTTGATGTTAAAGGTAAAGAAAAAGAAAAACTCAGCGTTGAAGATTTATTAAAAATGTTTGATGAAGCTGATAAAAAAGCCGAGAACGAATAATAGTTATTTCTTTGAAATAAAAGCATCCAATTTTTTATGGATGCTTTTTATATATCAATCCTTTCATCATCTCGATAGACTTCATCGATTGTTCCACTTGCGATAAGTAGACCATCTTTATTGTAGAAGACTGCTTCTTGGCCAGTTGTGACTGCTTTATAGTAGTCATAAGTGACGATTATTTCGTCCCCTACTTTATTTATTGTTGCAGGATGATCTTTTTGTCGATAACGGAATTTCACTCCAACTTCTTGAGGGAAAATTTCATTAGGATTAATAATATTAAGTTTTCTAACAATGCATTTATTAGACATTAGATATTTCTGAGTGTCACCTCTAGTAACATATAAAATGTTCTTTTTAGCGTCTTTTTTGACAATGAACCATCCAGAGGCTGTCTCTCCGCTTATTCCCCCGATTCCTAGCCCTTTATGCTGGCCAATCGTGTAATAATAGACACCTTTATGCGTTCCAATAACTTTATTTGTATCAATATCAACGATATTTCCTTTTTGAGCAGGGATATAATTTTTTAAGAATTCACGGAAATTTCTTTCTCCAATAAAGCACACCCCAGTAGAATCTTTTTTATCAGCGATAACTAGATTTAGTTCGTGAGCGATTCTTCTCACTTCGGATTTATCGATATCTCCTAAAGGAAATAAACAGGATTTAATTTGCGCTTCATTAATTTGAGAAAGGAAATATGTTTGGTCTTTATTTTCGTCATAGCATTTCGCTAAATAATAGTGGCCATCTTTTTCTACTCTTTTGGCGTAATGACCCATAGCGATAGTATCAATTCCTTTTGATTTAGCGAATTCATAAAAAGCATCAAACTTGATGTATTTATTGCATAAAATATCTGGATTTGGTGTTCTTCCAGATTGATATTCACTAATAAAGAAAGAGAAGACATGATCCCAATATTCTTTAATGAAGTCCACTCTTAATAGTTCAATACCAAGTTGTTTTGCGACTTTTTGAGCGTCTTGATAATCTTTCTCTTGAGGACATTGATCATCATTTACAGTTGGATTACCTAGAAAATCATTATTTGCGAAAGCGTCCCAGTTACGCATAAAACAACCAATTACTTCGTAACCTTGTTTCTTTAGTAGATAGGCTGCAACTGCGCTATCAACGCCTCCTGATAATCCAATTAAAACTTTCATTTATTAAATAATTCCTTACTATCAAGCACAAGTGTAAATGGTCCCTCATTTATCAAAGCAACTTTCATATCTGCTCCAAAAACACCAGTTTCAACTTTAAATCCAAGTTCTCTTAGTTTCTCATTAAATATGTCATAGTAATTACTCGCTAGTTTTGGTTCAAGTGCATTAATAAAACTTGGACGATTCCCGTCTTTAACACTTGCATATAAAGTAAACTGACTAACAGACAATATTTCTCCACATTTATCTTTTAAAGATAAGTTGGTCTTTCCATTTTCGTCTTGGAACACTCTTAACTTAGTGATTTTCTCCGCCATTTTATTAATGGTTTCTATGTCATCACCATAAGTAAAACCAACCAAGATAAGAAAGCCGTGAGATATTTCTCCCACGACTTTATCTGAGATTGTAACGCTAGCGTTTATGACGTTTTGAATAACAACCTTCATTATTTATGAATATAAGCATGTACTGTTGGTGGAACAGGTACAAATTCATCAACGATAACGAAGGCTTTTTCGATATCTTTAATGATTTCAGCGTAATCTTCTTTATTTGTGTAAACTGTGCAAAGAAGATCGCCTTTAGAAACCTTACTACCAACTTTCTTATTTAAAACGATACCGGCAGACATATCGATAACATCATCAAATGTTTCTCTTCCTGCGCCTAGTCTCATCGCACTTTCACCGATTTCTAAAGCGACAATGCGTTTAACATAGCCATCTTTAGATGCTTTAACTTCGATAATATTTTTAGAGACTTCAAATTTTTCTGGATGATCGATATAGCTGACATCGCCACCTTGTTCGATGACAAGTTGTCTAAATTTCTCAAAAGCACTACCATCTGCGATAACACCTTTAAGCATTTTGATACCTTCTTCTTCGGATTTAACAACTTTCGCTTGTTCTAGCATAATTGCACCACTACGTAGACAAAGCTCTTCGAAATCTTTTGGACCATGTCCTTTAAGAGTATCAATAGCTTCTTTAACTTCAAGGGAGTTACCAACTGCTAAACCAAGAGGTTGTTCCATGTCGGTAAGGACTGCACGGGTATCTCTACCTAAGTCGTTACCGATATCGCACATAATATGTGCGAGTTCTTCAGCTTTTTCAGCATTCTTCATGAATGCGCCATTACCGAATTTAACATCTAAAAGTATACAATCGCTTCCGCTAGCGAGCTTTTTAGACATAACTGAGCTAGCGATAAGAGGTGTAGATTCAACGGTTCCAGTAACATCTCTAAGAGCATATAACTTCTTATCAGCTGGAACTAATGAACCGGTTTGACCAACGATTGCTAAACCAATCTTATTAACTTCTTCAGCGAATTTTTCTTCACTTACATAGACATTAAGTCCTGGGATTGATTCAAGTTTATCTAGTGTTCCACCAGTGTGTCCTAAACCACGACCGCTCATCTTAGCGACTTTAACGCCACAAGCAGCGACCATTGGTCCTAAAGCAAGACTTGTCTTGTCTCCAACTCCACCGGTAGAGTGCTTATCAACTTTGATTCCTTTAATTGAGCTAAGATCCATTACATCACCAGAATGTTCCATTCTATCGGTAAGCGTAACGATTTCTCTACGAGACATTCCTTTAAAAAGGATTGCCATAAGTAATGCGGATACTTGATAATCAGGAATCTTTCCTTCAACGTATCCATTAACAAAAAATGTGATTTCTTGGTCGGTAAGTTCACCGCCATCACGTTTTTTCGTAATAATATCAACCATTCTCATAAAAATAAAACCTCATTTTAAATATAGCATAAAGTCATAATAGATAAAATCTATTTAAGAAAAAAATCGTTCTATGTATAATTAATTTCGTAATGAATTTAAAAGAAAACTTAGAAAAATATTTATCTAAAGAAGAAATTGATAATCTATTTGATTCTTTTGCTAATAAAGAGCAAAAAGGATTATTTTTGAACACAAATAAGATGAGTAAGGAAACTCTGCTTTCTTTGTTTCCTAATCTAAAACCTCATCCAGTCGTTCCTAATGGATTCCTTTTTGATAAGGATGAATATCAACTTGGAAACAACATCTATCATGAATTAGGTTGCTATTATATCCAAGATCCTTCCGCGATGCTTGTTAGCTATTTTCTTCCTATTAAAGAAGGTATGAGAGTACTTGATATGTGCGCTGCTCCTGGAGGAAAAACAATTCAAGCCTCATTAAAAATGAAGGACAAAGGAATATTAGTGGCTAATGACTTATCTAAAGCTAGAGCGATTACCCTACTAAGTAACATCGAAAGACTAGGTTTAGGAAATGTCATGGTGACTTCTCTCGACTTTTCGAAGATATATAAAGATTATTTAAATACTTTTGATGTGATTATATTAGACGCTCCATGTTCAGGATCAGGAATGTTTAGAAAAAGTGAAGAGATGAAGAAAGATTGGTCGATGGAAAAAGTAATTAAAAATTCCTTTATCCAAAAAGATTTGATTCTAGTCGCTTACTCAATGCTAAAAGAAGGCGGGACACTTATTTATTCAACTTGCTCATATTCATATGAAGAAGACGAAGAAGTTGTTTCTTATCTATTAGATAACACTGATGCTGAACTAGTGAATATTCCTCATTTTAATGGTGAATATCGTCATAATTCAATGCCTCAAACTGTTCATTTATTTCCATCATTATTTTCTGGAGAAGGACAATATATTGCTTTAATTAAAAAACCTGGTGAACTTACTATTAGTAAAGATGTTAGCAAAAATATAAGCCGCAAAGTTATCTCTAAAGGTGGAGAAACTATCTGTGAGAATTACCTTTCAAATAGTGACCGATTCTTAAAATTAAGTGAATTATCACTTCGTCCGGGATTATTTATATCTACATCTATAAAAGATAAAATAATTCCAACTCACCACTACTCACATTATGTGAAAGATGCTAAAAACATCATTGATTTAGATGAAAAAGACATTAAAAAATATATTTTAGGTGAATCATTATCAAATATCATAAAAGATAATGGATATTATTTTGTGAGCTATAAAGGAATAATTCTTGGAGTGGCTCACTTAGTGAATAACCAATTAAAAAACCTCTATCCAAAAGGTCTTAGAAAGAGGTTATATTAACGATTATGTCTGGCTATGCCAGACTTTTTTAAGATTACGCTGCGATTAGTCTAGTAACTCTAAAGCGATTATGGAAGTTACAAACATATTCAATCGAATGTTTATTATGATTAATCGCATACTCATCTTCTACGCTCAAACTGTAAAGATAGTGTTCATCGAAATAGTGAAACATATAATCAATTGCTTCAGTTCTCGAACTAAACAGTGACTTTTTAAGTTTGACTGGTTCGCCATTCACTATAGCGTTAAGTTCGTAATATTTCATTAGACAATACCTTCCTTTCAATAAGTAGTTTAGTGTCTTGCTTGGGACAAGGTATCGTCCTATGATTGGTTACATTCTAGTATCATTTTTTTCATTGTCAAATAAAATGCAAAAACTTTTATTTACATAGTAAATAAGTGAATTATGAAAATTATGAAAACGTTTACATTACTTACATAAACGTTATTTTTAGATATTAACGATCAACTTTAATTTCTAATTTTTTAATGCGATTAGAAATTTTGGATTTACTAATAAATTCTTTATCTAGCGCGCGTAACTTATTATTGATAATATTATTCGCATTATTTTCAAGTCTATTCGCGAGTTCGATATTATTGATAGCTTTATATTCTTCTTTAGATATTCTTTGATCAAAATGATAATAAACCGGATATCTATGAAGATAATTCTTTAAATTAAGAACTCTGAAGGTGCTATATAGTGAGACAGGGATAATGTCCACTCCTGACATATATGCGGTTTTAACTGTGCCTGCTTTATATTCAAGAACATTTCCTTCTGGATTCTTATTTCTAGTACCTTCAATAAAAATGGCAATATTTGGCATATTTTCATCTTTAGCTTTGCTAACAATCTCTCTAATTGTATCAATTTGGTTCATGATATTGTGTCTATCAATAAATATTCCGTTGATGGATTTTAAGCATTTACCAATAAATGGATATTTCTTAATTTCAATCTTAGCGACAAATGTAACTGGCTTTTCACTCATGGCGATAAGTAAAAGCGGATCAATATCAGACATATGATTTGATAAGAAGATACATTTCTTATTGCTATCAGCGTAATTATTCCAGCCTATAGTGTGATAGGAAATCTTCCAAAGTTTAAATAAAATTCTAATTTCTTTTCTAAGTCTAGCGTATCTAACACTAAGAGGATATTTTTCAGGATGTTTTGCGTATCTGCTTATGTAAAAGATGTGATTATAAATAATCACAGGAGCGAAAATAATCAATAAATATAGATATTGGAAGAATTTACGAATCTTTGACATACTAACCTCTAATATTTAAATGTCTTACATGATACTGGGAATATCATCGCGTTTTTTGTGTATATTTTTTGAGAAGTTTTATCTTTTTTGATAAATTGCTCGACTTCAACATTAAAATCGTAATAAATGGTGTTTTTACTTGGATTAATCGCAATAATGAATGAATCTTTATAATGTTCACCACTTAAATAGATAAACATTGAATCATCAACTTGTTTATAACTAATAAGTGAATCGAGTTCACTAGGAGAAGTGATTTTAAAATATGGGATATCTTTTCTTTGCTTGATATAGTTTGCAAAAGAAAGTGAAAGTTCATATCTTTCATCTAAAACATCATAATTAAACCAATTATACTTATCTCCCATATTGTAGGTGTTATGTTCACCTCTTTTAGATAAACCGATTTCTTGTCCAGCGTGAATAAAAGGTATTCCAAAGGATAAAATTAGTGATTTATTAATTAGTTTTATTCTTTGAAGTATCTCTTTTTCGTCATCTTTTGTTGAATGTTCAATCGCGTCATATAGTGTCGCGTTATCATGACATTCAACATAGTTGAGTGATTGATTAAGTGAATTAAACAGCATTGGTAAAGTATATGAAACAGTAGACCCTTGATAGATATATTTAAAGTCTTCAAAATGGTCATTATTCATAAGCAGATAACCATTATCGTCAAGTTTAGCATTTCCTCCACTACCACGAGCGATATTGCGGTATCTATCATTAAAGAAGGCATAATCAGGAAGAATATCAGCATTATCCATATTTGCCATCTTTGAGCCATCACTAGCGACATCCATCATGTGCCACCCTTCACCATAAAGCATGATCTCTTTTTTATATTCTTTAGTAACTCTAGCGATTTCATTCATTGTTGTCGCATCAAGTAAACCCATTAAATCAAATCTAAAACCATCCACCCCATAGGTTTTTAATATAAACATGAGTGAATCGATGATGAGTTTTCTTGCCATTGGTCGCTCACTTGCGATATCGTTGCCGCAATATGAATGATTAGAAAACTTATAATCTTTATCGTGTCTAAAGAAATAATATGGGGTAATTTTATTTAAAATTGAGGTTTCAACCTTATAAACGTGGTTGTAAACCACGTCGAGATTAACTCTAATTCCTCTTTTATGGAATTCACGAACGAGTTTCTTGAATTCGAAAATACGGGAATATGGATCTTCTGGATTAGTGGAATAACTTCCTTCAAGGACAAAATAATGATAAGGATCATATCCCCAGTTATATGTTTTATCTGGATTTTCTTCATCAATTGTCGCGATTTTTTGAACTGGAAGAAGCTGGACATGACTAACACCTAATTTCTCGATGTAATCAATACCCGCTGGATTATTTCCTCTCGTTACTCTTTCTGGTTCTACAAGGCCTTTAAATTTACCTTTATGTTCGATGTTTGAATTTGGATGGATTGTGAAATCACGAACATTTAGTTCATAAATAGTTGCATCAACATAATTTCTTAAAGGTGGGAGGAAATCCATAAAGGAATCGACCCAGATTTTGTTTAGATTAATAACCGCGCCTAACTTACAGTTAGTATTCGCGCTTTTAGCGTATGGATCAATAACTTCAAAGTTTGCTCCATTTAAATAGACGATATATGAATAAAGTGTTCCATCTCTATCTCCTTCAAGAGAATATCGATACACTCCTTTATCGCTGCGGCGCATTTTAACTAGTTTGCGTTCACCATTTTCAAAATATTTTAAGTAGACGTCATTTGCTAAAGGAGCCCATAACGCAAAATCTGTACGGTCATAAAAATATGTCGCACCTAAATCTTTCCCTGTATAAGTAAATCCTTCATCAAATCCATCAAAGTCCACCGCTTTTGATACATCTAGATGAGCGACATTAAAGTCTCTAGAGACAAGTAGATAATCGTGACCGAGTTCAAAGAAGTCGTCGATTCGATATTTTAATAAATATCCATTAGATATTGGATGAACATCAAATAGACGCACTCCCATTGGTTTATCACCATCTTTAAGGAGTTCAAAATGGAAATAAGTCAAAGAAGCGTTACACTGTAGTGTAACGTGCATTTCTCTCCACGAAATTAATTCAACTTTTAAAACTTTGTTTTCCATTTAAAAAATACTTGTAATTAATTATTTATTTATTGTTCGTTATCATCACTCATGACGAGAGTGGATTGTTCTACACTACCTAGATTGTCGCTTGAACTTTCTTCAACTGCGCGCTTAATAACTTTACAGCCTTTTGCATCTCCACTAAGTTCAACATAGCCTTCTTTTTGGAGTCTACCAAAAAGTCTTCCTGCTTTAGGGAAACCAACTCCATAACTACGTTGAATATAGCTAATTGAGCAGAATTCTTTATGCATGATGTCTTCTTTAACAATTTCATAAAGTTGTTCTTCAGCCATATCTTTATCGACTTTGGTTGGTTGAGCAAGCGCTTCTTCAGCGGCTTTTTCTTGTTCCTGATCTTTTAGATCAAGGAATTTTGGATCATACATTGGACCCATTTGTTCTTTAATAGCGCGGATGACTTTAATGATTTCGCTTGAAGAACAATATGCGCCTTGAACACGTGGCTTAAGTCCACGAGAAATAACAGGTGAATCGACGATCATATCACCATTTGGTAATAATTTTTCTGCTCCACCTTCTCCAAGGATAACAGTTGAATCAGTGTAGCTACCAACCATTAAAGCAACTCTAGTTGAGATATTAGCTTTTAAAACACCATCGATAACATCAACTGATGGTCTTTGAGTTGCGAGCACTAAATGGATGCCAGCCGCACGTGCTTTTTGAGCAATTCTATGAATTGGTTCACGGATTTCTTTGCATTGTTCGCTTAAATCAGCGTATTCATCAACAATACAGACGATATATGGAAGTCTTTCAAGACCTTTTTCTTTCATGATTTCGTTATAGTCTTTGATATCGCTTACTCCCTCTTTAGCGAGCAATTCATATCTAAATTCCATTTCATCAACAAGTTTTCTAAAGGCAACATTAGCTTCTTTAGCTTCAGAGATATTTGGACATAGTAAATGAGGAAGGTCTTTATAACGAGCCATTTCAACTTTCTTTGGATCAATTAAGACGAGCTTAAGTTCCTCTGGGCGATTCCTCATAAGTAAAGTGATTATAAGAGAGTGAATGAAAACTGATTTACCACTTCCAGTGGTACCTGCCACTAACATATGTGGGAATTTAGTTAAATCAGCATAGATAACTTCACCAGTAATATTTTTACCAAATGGAATAAGTGTTCTTGTTTTTTCACTTACTGGTGGCATCTTTTCAAGACATTCACGAAGTCCGACAATTGTACGGACAGAGTTTTCCATTTCTAAACCAGATGTTGATTTTCCACTGACAACTTTTTCAAATCTAATTGGAATACCACCAAGTCTAATTGAAAAGTCAGTAATAAATCTTTCCATTGTGGTAATGGATTTATCCGAATTCATAAGTAAGTCATATCTAGTTACGCTAGGACCAACGGTATAGCCAGTAACTTGAGCACCTAAATTAAGAGATTGAAGGATGTTATTCATTTGATTGACTCTTTCGTTGCAGCTTTGAGTATTAGCTTCAGCATCCTCGGCTTTTTCTCTAAGTTCAAGATTATCTAAACTTGGAAGGAAATATGGTAAAAGAGGTTTAGCTTTCTTTTGAATAAGTGGATCATCTACTGGTGTTGCGCTTATTTCGTTACTTACTTCAGGTTTACTTATTGCTTCAGTAGCGATAGCTTCTTCTTCTACGAATGGTTCACTAGTAGGCTCAAATACTTCTTTATCAGGTAAGATAATGCGTTCATCTTGTTTTGGAGTTTCTTCAATATGATATGTATTTAAATCATTATTTGCTCCAAAGGCTGCACTAGCAGGTCTAAGAGAATTGTTGTATCTATTTTCTTGGACAATTGGATTAGAAGCATCCATTTCTGTTGAAAAATGAGCTTTTCTAAGCGTATGAGATTCATTGAACGAATTCATTTCTGCTACTTCTTCAGCACTTCTAACATTACTTTCTTCTAAAGAAAGATTTTCTTCACTAGAAGCCATATTAATAGTTTCTTCACTTTGATATAAATTATCTTGATAGGATGGAATCACTTCGTGATTTTCTTCCTTAATTTCATGAGAAGAGGCATCTTGATATTCTTCGCTAGATTTATTTCCTTTAATCTTACGAACAATAAGTCGATAGATTTTTCTAACTTGGATATTAAAGACAAGGAATGTACCAACAACCATCATGATGATGCATAAGGCAGTTGTGCCATTTGGGGTAAAGGCGCTATTAGCCATTCCAGCAAAGAAAAATCCAAGGAATCCTCCACCTAAAGCACTATTAGTGATTATATATCCGCCATTTGAATGGAAGTTTTCAACTACGCTATTAGTCGCACTAACTTGTTGGAAATAATGAATTGCTGAATCAATCTCTAGATAATGTTTAATGACTGTTCCATCAGTAAGTGTTTCAGTTTGTAAATTTAAGAAGAAAGGTGTCTCAGCTTTTAAATAAGTTGAATGAGGAACCATTCCACCAGTTTCAAGTGTGCTTATATTTGTGAGTAAAAAGTTCGTGGACATAATTCCTAAAAACGCCACGATGATGAATAAACCGATCAAAGAAATACCAATTCCTTTCTTGGCGATTTTTTTATAAATCATGACATAGATACCTACTAAGATAATTGCAGGCACTAAAATCCAGAAACCAATAAAGCCAAAAGAAGCTAAAATTCCAGTCGCAATCCAACTAAGTCCAGGAACATTTCCTGATAACATAATTAAAAGGGCTAATAAACAAATTGATAATCCTTTAACAAAACCAACTTGGTCTTTACTAATTTTAAGTTTTGGCATTTCCATCGTAATAATTATACACGTGCGAGGGCAAATACGAAATAAAAAATAAAAAAAGCGCAATTTAATGCGCTTTATTCATCTTTTGGAGATTATTTAAGGACTTTCACAAAAGGAATGATTGATGGGGATTTTCCTGATAATCTTCTCACTAATCTAAAGATAGTTTCGTGAATATTATTTGCGATAATTTTCTCATCTAAAATACGAGTTCTATCTTTCAAAGCTTGTTCAACAACAATGTTTAAAGCTTTATTAACTTCCTTGGAGATTTGTTCAGAATCTTTTAAATAGACAAATCCTCTCATTTGAATATCTGGACCAGCAACGATGCTGCGGTCACTTTCTCTTAATGTGATCGCTAAAATGATCACTCCATCATCACTAAAGCGTTGTCTTTCTTCAATGACTTCATGAGAGACGTCTCCAATACCTTTTCCATCAACATAAACGTCTCCAGAAAGGACAGCGTGAGGAATTAATTTAGCTTTTCCTTCATCGAAACTAACAGCGTCTCCGTTATCAATTACAAATATATTTGTATAATTTAGTCCAGTACCCATCGAAAGTGCTACTTTAGCATTTGAATAAAGCTCTCTAAGCGCTCCATAAACAGGGATATAATATTTTGGTCTAAGTAGCGCAATAATTGTCTTTAAATCTTCTTCACTAGCGTGCATTCTAAGGAACTCTTTTTTATTGAAAGTTGCCACCTTCACATTAGCGCGATAAAGTTCGTTAATTGCCTCCCCTGCATCGATTTCAGTTTCATTAGTTTGAGTGAGTCCAACAACGAAGGTATCAGTCTCATTAAGAGCGAATCTTTTATCTGGATTTTCTCCACTAGCAAGTAATGCAATTTTATGATAGAGTTTTGCACCCCAACCAATGACTAAAATAAGAGCATCTTTGGAAGAAACACGATTGATTTCATCTAAAGAAAGTACCGAATTAGTCGGAATATTTTTGTATGATGCATGTAGATGAGCAAATCGCTCGTATACCTCCATTGATTCATTATCATAAGGGATAATTTTACGACCTTTTTTAAAGGCGTATTGCATGATCTTAGTGATGTTATATAAATCAGGTACACCAAGAGCGATAAAGATTCTTCCTTGTGCTTCTTTAAAAGCATTTTCAATAAGAGGAATGAGTTTATATTTTGGATTTGTGTATCCTAAATTTGTTGAATATCTTGATTCGGTTAATAAGACTAATGTTGGCTCTTCAGAAAGTTTACCTAAGGTTTTGCCATCATGAAGGAAGTCTTCATCAGCGTTATTATCAATAACAAATGATTCTAAAAGAATCACGTTTCCCATAGAAGTATGTAAACTAACCCCACTAGAATGAGACATTGATGAACAAACTGAGAAGAAATTCACCCTATGACCACTAATCACAACTTCTTCAGTCGCGTGGATCATATGATAGTCAAAATTAATAGCGATGTGGTTATGTTCACAGAAGCTTTCTAAAACCGCACGAGTTACATCAGAACAATATACTGGTGCAGGCACTTTTTGATAGACATAAGGAAGTCCACCGATATTAGCGTCAAATCCATGGGTGAGTAAATATCCTTTAACTTGAGATTTGTGTTCAATTAAATAGTTAAAGTTAGCGATAACATAGTCAATTCCAGGACGAGTAATACCAGGAGATTTTTCACCGCATTCAAGCACAAAAATGTCGTCGTTTATTTCAACAAGCGTCATCTTTTTGTTAAATTCGTCTTGTCCACCAAGACAAACAATGCGGACTTTATCGTTCATATTTTCTCCTTATGTAAAATAATGTATTATTTTAAGATATCTTTGGTTGCGACGATATCAATACCTGTATCAAAGATATTTTTAATAACTACGTCCCCAATTGAAATTGGAGCGTTCATAGTTACTTTATTAATCTCTTCCATAGCTTTAAAGATGAGTTCTTTTGGAAGAGGACGAGCGGATTTAACTGGGAGTCTATCCGCAACTTTAGAATTAATTTTAACTGTGGAAGTAAGTGTTCTAACTGGATGAGTGAGTTCTGCTTTTGCATACATCGCTCCACGAGGACAGAAATTTCCAGTAACGTTAAGGTCATCATCAACTTTTAAATGACAACCACGAGGACAAGTAATACAAATAAGTTCTTTCATTATTTTCTTTCCTCCACATATACGAATATATTTTCGTTTTCTTTATTAAATAAAGATTTATCAAGTTTAACGATTTCCATTTCAGAAGGAATAATCGCTGGTTTATAGATCTTTTTGATGACTCTATCTCCTTCGGAGATAACTAGATTAATATCTTTAAATGGATGAGCAACTCTAAATTTAAAGATAAGTTTATCTTCAGCATCATCAATATATATCTTTTGAGGGACAACATAGTTTACACCATCTTTAGGTGAAACTTTATACATGTGCCCTTTATGAGATAGTTTGTTATTTAAGTATAGATATGCCCCTTTAGCGGCTTCCCTAGCTTCGCTAACGACATAATCAACTAAATCATGAACATGTAAAACGTTTCCGGAAGTGAATAATCCTTCAATTTCTGTTTCCATATGTTCAGTAACAACTGCTCCTCTAGTTTTACTAAAAGGAATTCCAAGTCTGGAAATTAAATCAACATTTGGAACTAGACCAACTGAAAGAAGTAAAGCGTCAACTTCAAATTCGATTTCGCTTCCTGGGATGAAATTGAAATGATCATCTACCTTAGCGAGTACGATTTTTTCGATATGACCTTTAGGTCCAACAATCTCTTTAACAGTGTGAGATAGATATAAAGGAATATCAAAATCTTGTAAGCATTGGACGATATTACGGTTTAATCCTGCACTATAAGAATTTAGTTCAGCAACACCGAGGACTTTGGCACCTTCAAGTGTCATTCTTCGAGCCATAATTAGTCCGATATCACCACTACCTAGGATAAAGACGCGTTTTCCAACGAGTTGACCATAGATATTTAAATATAGCTGAGCTTGTCCAGCGGTATAAACTCCACTAGGTCTATCGCCTGGAATTTGGATTGCTCCACTATTTCTTTCATAGCATCCAGTTGTAAGAATAATGGCCTTAGCCTTTATTTCGACAAATCCTTCTTCACTATTTGAATAGGAAACAACTTTATCTTTAGAGATATTAATAACATTTGTGTTAAGTCTATATTCAATACCTTTTTCATTCACAGCTTTCGAGAAACGAGTCATGAATTCAGGACCAGTAAGTTCCTCTTTAAATTCTTGTAAACCAAAGCCATTATGAATGCATTGATTTAAAATACCACCTAAATAATCATTCTTTTCAAGAATGAGAATATCTTTAACGCCTAAAGAATAGGCTTCAAGGGCTGCTGACATACCAGCAGAGCCACCACCAACGATAACTAAATCACGATTAATCATTTTACTTAGCCTCCTTGGTTAAATAGTGAGCGATATAAGATCCATCTTTATCAAGAAGAACATCGGTCTTTTTCATTTTGTAGTTACTAGCGATAAGGGCTAAAACAAGAGGTTGACAGAAACCACCTTGGCACTTACCAAATCCAGCACGAGTGCGTTTCTTCACCGCTTTAATAGTGTGAGGTGGAACACTTCTAGAAAATTCATCAAGGATTTCTCCAAGTGAAACTTTTTCACAGTTACAAATGATTTTTCCATATTCTGGATGAGCTTTAATAAGTTCATTGCGTTCTTTAGAAGTCATCTTGCTAGGAACGAAGCGCTTTCTAACATAAGGATTAAAATCCTTCTTTGGTGTAAGTTTGATTACTTTAGAAACAAAATTATCCACTAGATAGTTAGCGATTGCTGGGCTAGAAGCTAGTCCAGGAGACTCAATTCCACTAGCAAGGATAAATCTGTTATTAGATTTTGCTGTTCCAAGAATAAAATCATGAGTGGATGGAGTTGGACGAAGGCCACTAAAAGTACGAATAACTTCGTTAAATGGAATATTTGGCACCATCATTTGAGCTTGTGCTTTAACATTCACAAGTGTTGGTTTATCAGTTGATAAATCTTCTTTATCATCTACCCATTCACTTGATGGACCAACAATAAAGTTTCCACTTGTGGTTGGTGAAACAAGTATTCCTTTACCTTTTTCACTTGGAAGAGGGAAAATTGTGTGATTAACGAGCATTTTTCCATAATGATCAAGAACATAATATTCACCTTTACGAGGTTTTACTTCGTAATCAATTTTCTCAATCATGGAATGAATCTTATCGCTATAAACTCCTGCTGCATCAATAACAACTTTTGCCTCGTATGTGTTTTTCTTAGTTATAACGCTAAAGAAATCGCCGTTATCTTTAATACTAGTTACTTCTTCACCTAAGCAAAGCTTAACTCCGTTATCAACGGCATTTTCCATAGCGTGAACAACTAGGGTAAAGGGATTAACAATACCTGCACTTGGAGCAAGTAAAGCTCCCTTTACCTCACTAGTTAAATTTGGTTCCATTTTGAGAACTTCTTCTTTGCTTAAGAGTTTCACTTCCACTCCATTTTCTTTAGAGCGATTAGCGAGCTCTTCTAACATTGGAAGTTGTTCATCAAAAATTGCGACAGTAAGAGAACCGATTTGAGAAAAAGATACATCGAGCTCCTTACAAAGATTAGGAAATAATCTATTACCCTCAACATTTAACTTAGCCTTAAGTGAGCCAGGTATTGGATCGTATCCAGAATGAACAATCGCTGAATTTGCCATTGATGTGACATTTCCAACGTCATTTTCCTTATCAAGGACTAAAACGTCAAGATTATAGGAGGAAAGTTTTCTCGCTAAAAGCGAGCCAACTACTCCTGCTCCGATTATAATGATATCTTTCATAAGATTATCTCCTAAGAAATTGTTAATTAATTATTTGTGTTTTTTACCACCTTTAGCTGGCTTTTCAACATAACCAGAAGGTTTTTCGACGAATTCACGGTGAGAAACTTTAACTTTATCGTGATCATCAATTTCAGTGACGATAACTTTTAAAGTATCGCCGACTTTAACGACATCACTTGCCTTAGCAATAAAGCCCCAGCCGAGTCTTGAAACGTGGCATAATCCATCAACATTACCAAATAAGTTAACGAACGCACCATATTCTTCAACACGGGTTACTTTACCTTCATAGACTTCACCAACTTTAGCTTCGCGAACGATTGCTTCAATCATTGCTTTGGCTTTGTTGATCATTTCTCTATTCATGTGATAGATGACGATTGAGCCATCATCATCGATGTCAATTTGGACATTATCGCATTTTGCGATGATATCGTTGATGACTTTGCCACCTTGTCCGATAACTTCTCTAATCTTATCGACTTCAATTTGCATCTTGTCGAGTTTTGGAGCGTATTTAGCAACATCTGGACGAGGTTCTGCAATAGCTTTGCTCATGACGTTACGGATTTGTTCACGTGCTTTATGAGCTTGCGCTAAAGCGTCACGTAGAACTTCTTTGGTAACACCATCAATCTTAATATCCATTTGAAGGGCGGTAATACCTTTTGCGGTACCTGCGACCTTAAAGTCCATATCACCGAAGTGATCTTCAAGACCTTGGATATCAGTTAAAATTGTATATTTTGATTTTGGATCATTAAGTGGTCCATTAGCGATAAGACCCATCGCGATACCACTGACCATACCTTTAATTGGCACACCAGCAGCCATAAGTGACATACATCCTGCACAGATACTAGCTTGTGAAGATGAACCGTTTGATTCAACAACTTCACTTACAGTGCGGATGGTATATGGGAAGTCTTCTTCACTTGGAATAACATAAGAAAGAGCTCTTTCACCTAATGCACCGTGACCGATTTCACGACGAGCGAGAACACCGATCTTACCTGTTTGACCAACACACCATTGTGGGAAGTTATAGTGATGCATGAATCTCTTCTTTTCAATTGGTGTTAAATCATCGATGATTTGTTCATCAGATAATGGTCCAAGGGTGGTAACAGAGATAACTTGTGTTTGTCCACGGGTGAACATAGCACTACCATGGGTTCTTGGAAGAAGATCAACTTGAGCGTCAAGTGGACGAATTTCATCAACTTTACGACCATCTGGTCTAATCTTTTCTTCAATAATAAGTCTACGAACTTCATTATGGACGATGTCTTCTTGAATTTCGTGAACTCTTTGAACTGTAACGGCTTTTTCTTTTTCAGAAGCATATTCCTTAGCGGCGTATTCTTCTTCAGTAGCCTTTTCAATAGCGGCAATCTTTTCTTCTCTTTCGAGTTTATCGAAGGTGGAAACAGCCGCTCTTAGTTCCTTATCAATCTTAGCGGTAACTTCTGCTCTAAGATTTTCTGGAATTGTCTTTAATTGAACTTCACGTTTTGGTAAACCAACTGCCTTGATAATTTCTTTTTCAAAACGGCAGAGCTTTTTGACTGCTTCATGACCAAACATTAAAGCGTCAAGCATATCTTCTTCACTGACTTCAGCTGCACCAGCTTCGATCATGTTGATATCTTCTTCAGTACCTGCAACGGTTAAATCGATATCGGATTTGGCTCTTTGTTCAACGGTTGGGTTGATGACGAATTTACCATCTACTCTACCAACATAGACACCTGCGATAGGACCATTGAATGGGATATCGGAAATGGAAACTGCTAATGAAGATGCAAGCATAGCAGTGATTTCTGGTGAATTGTCATAGTCAACTGACATGACTTGGGAAACGACTTGAACTTCGTTTCTGAATCCATCAGGGAAAAGTGGACGCATAGTTCTGTCGGTAATTCTACTTGCTAAGATAGCGTGAGAACTTGGACGAGATTCACGTCTAAGGAATGAGCCAGGAATTTTACCAGCGGCATACATTCTTTCTTGGTACTCAACTGAGAGTGGGAAGAAGTCCCAATCAACAGTATGGTTTGAAATAGTAGCGTTACTTAAAACGACTGTTTCACCATAACGTACCAAAACCGCACCTGCTGTTTGTTTGGCGATTTCGCCACATTCAACAACAATCTTACGGCCTTCGAAATCTAATTCGAATACTTTTTTCATTGATATTTTTTCTCCTTATAAAAATCTATTTCTAGTTTAACACAAGTGTTAGAAAGATAATACTATAAAATAAAAAATCGCGACGAACGCGATTTCTTATAGGTGTGATTTTACCAAGATTATTTACGAATCTTAAGTTCACTGATTAGTCTAACATAACCATCGAAGTCATTTTTCTTGAGGTAATCAAGAAGACCACGACGTTTTCCGACTAATACGAATAAACCACGTCTGCCACTTGCATCCTTTTTGTTGGCTTTTAAGTGAGCAGTTAAATCGTTAATTTGAGCAGTTAATAAAGCGATTTGGACTTCGACAGAGCCGGTGTCTTTTTCGTTTTTGCCGTATTTTTTAACGATTTCAGCAGTTCTTTCTTTTGAAAGCATGTTTAATCCTCCTATGTTTCTTAGCTTATTCCACGAGATTCGCCGGATTAAATCGAAAGCCGTAGGATAAGTCGCAATTAGTAAGTTATCATACTTAGTATCAAGATACAAGTATTTATTAATTATTGAATAGATTTTAGATCGCTAGAAATTTGTGCTTTTAATTCTTCAACTGTGTTAAAAACTTTCTCTTCTCTAACAAAATCTAAAAATTCAAGATAAACGGTTTTACCATAATCATCACTTTTATAATTAGGAATATGGACTTCGAAGACTGGTTTATCTTCTTTTCCTACGGTTGGATGAACACCAACATTTGTGATAGATAAATGAGGAATGCCAGAGATATAAATTATCGTTTTATAAACACCATATTTTGGAATGACATAATTTGATGATAATTCGATATTTTCAGTTGGGAATCCAAGTGAGATTCCACGGTGATGTCCTTCCACTACTTTTCCACTTATTTGATAGTTATGTCCAAGCTCTTTATTCGCGGACATTATCTCTCCATTTTTTATATGGCTAATTATATTAGATGATGAGAGTTTTTGACCATTATCAAGTAAAAGATTTACTTCGGTGACATCGAAATATTTTCTTAATAGAGAGTTATCACCTAAAGCAGCTTTTCCAAAGCGATAATCCTCTCCAACATAGACTTCTATGACACCTAATTTCTTAAGGATTTTATTAATGAAATCCTCGGGTGAAAATGATAAAAAATTCTTATCGATTTTAACGATAAATAGATAGTCAATTCCGAGTCTAGAAATGATGCGGATTTTATCGTTGTTAGAGGTGATAATTTCTTTAGATTTTCCATTATTAAGTAATGAAGAAACAGGTCTATCAAAGGTGAGCACTCCAATCTTTTTAGAGGAATGTTTTCTTGCTTCAAGAAGCAACTTTTGATGACCGCGATGAACACCATCAAAATAGCCTAAACATAGGCATAGTTCTTCGTTAAGTGAAGGAATATTTTGATAATCTAGTTCAATAGTTTTCATCTAAGTCCTCTAACACAAGAGTATATATCTTTATGATCTTTTTTATAAATGGCAATCGCTCCATCTTTATCATTAACAAGCACTAAATCGTCATTGCTATTAAGTCTAACATGCATCCCATTTTGTATCTTTTTTGATAATTCTTCATCTACTTCTACCATTGGTAGAAATGAGAGCATTTTTTCAACAGGAATCAAATCTTTATCAGTTACGTTATCGCTATTAACAGCATCATTTAAAGAATATTCACCAATTTTAGTTCTTGTTAATTTAGTTAAATGCCCAACTGTATTTAGTCTACTAGCGATATCTTCTCCTAAAGTTCTTATATATGTTCCTTTTGATACTTTAGTAAGAAAAGTAATTGAGTCCTTATCAAACGATATTAAAGATAAAGAATAAATCGTTATTTCTCTTTCTTTGCGTTCGATTTCTTTTCCTTCTCTAGCGTATTTATATAGTTCTTTTCCATTTACTTTAATAGCGCTATACATCGGAGGAAGTTGACTGTTTTTACCGATAAATGAGGAAAACACTTCATTAATTCTTTCTTTAGAAAGAAGAGGAACTTCTTTTCTAGAAATAATGTTACCAGTATTATCTCCACTATCAGTGAGTTCACCTAGCTTAAGAGTAGCAAGATATTCTTTATCCATATTTTCTAGAAATGGAGAAATCTTCGTAGCTTTTCCAAGCAAGATAATAAGTAAACCATCCGCGAATGGATCGAGAGTGCCGATATGGCCGGCTTTCTTTTCGCCTAATTTAAAAGAGACATTATTCACTTCTTTTCTGGAAGTTAATCCAACTTTTTTATCGAGTAAAATTGCACCGCTTTTCATAGAAAAATCTAACGCTTATATTATAATATAGAAGTTATGAATTCATTAAGAGGAATTTTAGGCGCTATTAGAAAGGCAGATCAAGAATTTAACCTCATTAACGATGGGGATATAATTCTCGTTGGCGTTTCTGGTGGAAAAGACTCGATGTTACTTTTATATTCACTACTTAGATATAAACAATTTAAAGTTGTGAATTTTGAGGTAATTCCTGCCATTATGGATCTTGGATTTCCTAGTTTTGATGCTTCTAAAATTAAAAACTATATTGAAAGCTTAGGTTCTTCTTTAGAAGTTGTTGATGAAAGAATGGTGTTTGAAGCTTTAGATAAACACCGCAAAAACGATGGAAAACTACCTTGTTCAATCTGCTCTAGAATGAAGAAAGCAGCAATGAACCAACTCGCTAAAAAACTTGGATGTAATAAAGTTGCCTTTGCTCATCACGCAGATGATGCGATTGAAACTTTATTCATGAATGAACTTTTTGGAGCTAGAATTGCGACTTTTGAGCCAAAAATGAAACTTGAAAGAGCGGATATAACTTTCATTCGTCCGCTTATTCTAGTTAGAGAAAGTGAAATTAAGTCTTGCATTAAAGAAGAAAATATTCCGGTTATGAAATCACATTGCCCTAATGATGGCTATACGATGAGACAAGAAATTAAAGAACTAGTGAATTCTTTATATAAAAAATATCCGGAAAGTAAATCTAATCTACTTACGATGCTCACTAATTATTCAAAGAATAAAATCTGGGATGAAGCACTCGAACTGAAAATCGAAAAAACTAAATTATCTCTTAAACCTGTCCTTACTAGTAACGATAAATTAACTGAGTTAAAAATCACTAAGAATTTTATTAATGATGACTTTGATCATTATTTAATTATTAAAAATAATAAGGCGATTGGAAGCGTGAAAACAAAATATCAAAATGAATTAACTTTTATTAAAGAATTAATTTTAATTAAAGATTCACTACCAGTGAGAAAACAAATTATTAAATATTTTGAAAGAAAATCACTCGTGAGAGCTAATCCAATTAAAGTTATTATTTTGGATAAAGACCATAAAGAACTATATAAAGAATTAAAATATAAAAAAGACAAGGAATATAATGCCTTGTCTCATCTAGTTTATGTAAAGGAGAAGTAAAACTTCTCTTTTTTATTTTTTAAGTGAATCTATTTTTTCTTGTTCTTTACGAAGAACTTCTTCAAGACGTTCACTTCTTTCATAAGTATCATCTAAATAGAAAGTGATCTCTGGAGTTTTACGAATATCAATTTTCTTCGCAAGCGAAGAACGGACATATCCTTTACATTTATTGAGTTCTTCAAGATTTTGTTTAGGATATTTAGCGCCTAAAAAAGTAACGTAAACTTTTGCATATGAAAAATCTGTTGAAACATTCACTTCACTAACAGTGCAAAATCCGATACGTGGATTTTTAAGCTCAAACTGAATAATTTCAGAGATGTTTTTAGAAATAATAGACTGAATTCTTTGTGTACGATCTGCCATTATTCTTTCTCCACCATTTCATATCCTTCGATAATATCGAATTCTTTAAGGTCATTATAGTTTTCGATTGTGATACCACATTCAAAACCTTCTTTTACTTCTCTAGCATCATCTTTAAAGCGTTTTAAGCTAGCAATTTTTCCTTCGTAAACGATAACACCATTACGGAGTAAGCGAATCTTTTCACCAGCTTTAATAACTCCACTAGTGACATAGCTACCAGCAACTGTACCAACTTTCGAAATATGAATGAGAGTTCTAACTTCGGCTTGACCAGTAACTTGTTCAACTTCTTCTTTTTTAAGCATGCCTTTCATAGCGTCTTCAAGTTCGTTTTTAAGATCGTAGATAATACGATGTAATCTAATTTCAATCTTTTCTTGTTCAGCTTTTTGAGAAATTAATGCACTTGGACGAACATTAAAGCCATAGATAATTGCTCCTGAAGCACTTGCGAGCATAATATCACTTTCAGTGATAGCACCTGTAGATGAGTGAATAACTTTAATCTTAACTTGATCGTTAGAAAGTTTTTCAACTGTTGATTTAACAGCTTCAGCACTACCATTAGTGTCAGCTTTAATAATGATGGCGAGTTCTTGAACTTCACCTTCATGGATTCGGTCATATAAATCAGAAAGAGAACGAGCACTATTACCAGCGAGTTCCTCATTTTTCTTCGCTAAAGCACGTTTAAACGCGATATCTCTAGCTTGCTTTTCGGTTGGGAAAGCCATGAATTTATCACCAGCGTTAGGAACTTCACTAAGTCCAATAACACTAACAGGTGTTGATGGAACAGCAGTCTTAACGACTTTTTTATGTTCGTTAGACATACGTCTAATTTTTCCATAGGCAGAGCCAACAACAACATAGTCTTGGAATGAAAGGGTACCATTTTGAACTAGTAAAGTAGCCTTTGGACCTTCGCCTTTATCTAGATTAGCTTCGATAACTGTACCAATCGCATAACGATTTGGGTTAGCTTTAAGTTCAAGCATTTCAGAAACTACTAAAATAGCTTCAAGCAATTCTTTAATACCAATGTTCTTTTTAGCAGAAATATCGCAGAAAATTGTGTCTCCACCATATTCTTCAGGAATTATGTCATATTGCATGAGTTCATTTCTGATTCTTTCTGGATTAGCACCATCTTTATCAATTTTATTAACTGCTACGATAATTGGCACTCCCGCTGCTTTAGCGTGATTAATAGCTTCAATTGTTTGAGGCATGACTCCGTCATCGGCAGCGACAACAAGGACAACAATATCGGTTACAGAAGCTCCACGGGAACGCATAGCGGTAAATGCTTCATGCCCTGGAGTGTCAAGAAATGTAATCTTTTGACCATTAATTTCTTTTTGATAAGCACCGATAGCTTGGGAAATACCACCAACTTCACTATCGACAAGGTGCGAATTTCTAATCGCATCAATTAATGTAGTTTTACCATGGTCAACGTGACCCATGATTGTAACCACTGGAGCGCGAGGAGAAAGATCTTCTGGCTTATCAACGATTTCCATCTCTTCAAAGTTTTCTTCACTGACGGCTTTTTCTTTTCTAAAATCAAAGCCAAATTCAAGACAAATAAGTCCGATGGTTTCATCATCAAGCGTTTGGTTAATTGTGACCATTTTCTTATTCATAAATAAGAATTTGATGATATCGGTCGCAGGAATATTAAGTTGTTTAGAAAGATCGGCTAAGGTTAAAGTGTCACTATAAACAAAGACACCATTGTTAACTTTATTCATTTCTTTTTTACTTGAATTATTAGCTGGAATGTTACTTCTTCTATTATCGTGATTTTTTGCCATAATTTACCTTCTTTCTACTAACTTAATTAGTTCATCATATATACTCTCGTCTACTTTAGTAGAAAACGCTCTATCAAGCGCTTTCCTTTTTTTAGCGATTTCAATTACTTGCTTATCTTTTGATAAGTATGCTCCCCTACCTGGGAGAACAAATGATGGATCAACTTTAATTTCTCCATCTTTATTTTTGACGATGCGAAGAAGATCTTCCTTAGGAAGCATAATCTTTTTAACAAGGCACTTACGTAAAGAAATCTTCTTCATAAACTTAATTAACGATCGTCGTCATCATAATATTCTTCGTAATCATCGTAATCGATATCATCGTCGAAGGATTCATCAGAATATTCTTGTTCTTCTTTTTCAAGTTCCTCAAGTTCTTCTTGGGTGTAAATATCCATTTGAGGAACAACTTTCTTAACTTCTTCAGTTGGTTGTTCATGAGCGACTTCGTCATCAGTGATTGTTTTTGGACGACGTGAAGTCTTCTTGGTAGCTTTAAACGCTTCGCGTTTCTTTTCGCTTTCAAGAGATTGTTCAAGGTCTTCTAAAGTAGTTGTAGTCTTAACTTCTTTATGTTCACTGACGGGTTTAACAACTTCTTCTTTAACCTCTTTGACTTCTTCAACCTTTTCTTCAGCTTTTGGAGCTTCTGGAGCTGGTTTTTCTTCTTTGATATCTTCATCAAGGATTTGTTGAGGTTTGCTCTTTTCTACTCCACTTTCCACAACGCTTTCTTGAGCGCGAGCGAGTTTGATGCTTGCAAGGTAGCTATCATATTGAGCTTTCTTACGAAGTTTTTCATCTTCTTCTTTAAGTTCATCGATAGTTTTGAAGACATAGCCTTCAGCTTCTAAAGAAGCTTTTTCGCTTTCTTCTTTAATATCAATGTTATAGCCAGTTAAATGGCAAGCGACACGTGCATTGGCGCCTTTACGACCAATTGCGAGGCTAAGTTTTCCGTTTTCAACAATCGCGATAGCCTTCTTTTCTTCATCATTAACATAGATGGAAAGAACTTGGGCTGGACGAAGTGCATCAACGATATATAAAGCACTATTAGGAGAATATAAAACGATATCAACTTTTTCTTGGGATTTTTTACCAAGGGAGTTGAGAATTGATTGGATTGCTTTTCCACCCATACCAATACAAGCACCGATAGGATCGATATTTGGATCATTGGTGTAGACAGAAATCTTGGAACGAATTCCAGCATCACGAGCAATGTTTTTGATAATTACGGAGCCATCGTAAATTTCTCTGACTTGCTCTTCAAATAATCTTTTTAAGAATCCGGCATCAGAACGTGACAAACGCACCATTGAACCTTTTTCACTAGCGGAAACATCGCTAACAAATAATCTAATTGGATCACCAGTTGCAAACATTTCGTCTCCAATTAAATCACGACGTGAAAGGTAAACGGTGCTTCTACCGATATTAACTGAACAACCATGTTCATCACAACGGTCGACAATACCTGTGACCATTTCTCCGATTTTATCCTTATAGGATAAGTAGAGAACTTGCTTTTCAGCTTCAGCAAGTTTTTGATTTAAAACTGATTTAACAACGCCAGCAGTGTGTCTTCTTAGTTTTTCTACGCTAACAGGTTCAACAAATTCATCACCAATTTCGTAATCTTTGTTAACTTCTCTAGCGTCTTCAAGAGAGATTTCAAGATAGTCATCTTGGACATCTTTAACGATCTTTCTTACTCTGCACATTTTGATTTCTGGTGGGTTATCGCTGATAGTGACTCTAACATCAGCATCATCTCCACCACCGAGCTCTTTAATATAAGCTCTTTTTAAGGCATCACTAAGAGCAGCAATAACATCTGCTTTGGAAATACCTTTCTTTTCTTCAAGCTCGTCTAAAGCCGCCATGAATTCCACGGCGTCAATTTTTGGCTCTTCGACTTTGATTTTTCTACGCATTTTGCATATTCTCCTTAATTTTTAGAATTTTATTGCTAATCGAGCTTTATCAATGTTGTCTCGATTTATGCTTACTTTAAACTTCCTAGCTTTATCTTTTAGTTCGATAACTATTACTTTTTCACTAACTTCTAAGAGAGTTCCTTCTAGATAGTTCTCACCTTTATATGGATTTAGTAAGTGAATATTGATGTATTTATCTACATATTTTTCTAACTTATCTAGTTTGATTGGTTTTTCCGCTCCTAAAGAAGTGACATCAAGCATGTATTTATCTTTAATTAAGTCAGCTTCATCAATAATAGGAGAGATAACTTCGTTAACTTTAACAATATCTTCTAATGAAATCGCATCATCTTTGTCAACTGTGATTCTTAGAATTAATGTTCCATTTTCCTTTTTAAAGGAAACATCAAGATAGTCGTAACCAAGTTCACTAACCTTTTTAGAAATAAGTTCTTTAATTTGATCGCTTACCATATAACCCCCATAAAAAACACAAAGAGTGGCCAACTAGCCACTCTAAGTAATAAAACTAAGAGTACTCAATTACTTGAGCATAAACAATATAATAAATAATTTATTAAGTTGCAAGAAATATTTATCTACACATAAAATTGTATTGATTAAATTAATAATTAAAATATAATTATCGTTGTCTATAAAGGAGAAAAATTATGCGCAGAATTTTAGTTCCAATTCTTGGACTCGTCTCCCTTGTATTATTAGGCATTGCCTTCGGTCTTGCTAGTTTATCGATCGCTACACGTGTTGCTAGTGACACTGTAGTCGGAGTTAGCTACTATCAAGCTGTATGGCAAGGAGACAATCTTAATGCCTTAAACATAGTCGGTTTCTTCTTACTATGCTTTGCACCACTATTTGTGCTTTGTGGACTTCTTCCACTAAAGGTAAGAAAATTCATTCTTATTGGTGCAGCACTTGTAAGTATTGCCGCTGGAGTATTCGTTCTTCTTCTTCCAAACTTCTATTTCGGAAGTGAAGTAAGCAAATATTCCGTTAATGGTGGACTTATCGCAACCGGTGTTCTTGCAATCGTTGCAGGCGCACTCGAATGCTTAGGTGCATTACTTGATTTCAAGAAAGAATAGTTAATTTGTTAACTATAAAGACAAAGATCTCTCGTGAGGTCTTTTCTTTTTTTGTTTATTGCTATCTCTGAAGGTAATAAAAAAGCCCGTTTTGTGAACGGGCTAATTTAGTTAACTAATTATTTAGCTTTTACAACTGGTTTTGGTTGATATAGCTTAACGCTTAAGGCTGGGAATAAGAGAAGTGCACTATAAGCAGCAGCGATAACTCCAAGAACCATAACGACAACCCAATAAATAACTGGGGTAGATGGACGGAGAATAATATTTAATAACGAGAAGATAACAAGTAATAAATCAAGTGCTCCACCAGCTAATGAAAGCCATCCATGAGATTTCTTTGGAGATAGTTTTTCTTTGTTAAGAATAAATGGAAGCGATGTATAGGCATTAAGAATACCGATAACAAGACCTGCAACTGCAAAGATAAACATAACAAATCCAATAACTTGATCATCAGCGACAGCTTGTCCAGTTTCTCCAGCGGCTTTTCCCATATACATTCTGGAAAGTTGGAAGAATAATAAGAACAAAATTGATACAATCGCGGAGCAAACTCCACCGATAGCGATTAAAAGTGATAAAAATCTGAAGTTAAGTAGTCTTTCTTTAAGTGAGAGTTTCTTTTCTTCTACTGGTTGTTCTTCACTAACAACTTCTTCTTCAGCTAAAACTTCTTTTTCTTTTTTGGCCATAAGAAATCTCCTTATATACATAATGATTATAACATAGCGCACTAAAAATAATAAAGATTTTTTATAATATAAAAAGGACCTGATTTGCTCAGGTCCTAATTACATAGTAATTATTATTTAGCTTCTTGAAGTTCTACTGGTTTACTAGCATCTTTTTTAGCGTGCTTTTCTTCAAGTTTTTTAACGATTTCAAGATGCTTTTCTTCAGTGATTGTGTATCCGAAGTGCATAAGTAACCATGCACCAACAATTGATCCAATTAAGATAACAACAATTAAGATACCTGCAATACGGATTTGTGATGCAAGGACGCCATTTTTAATGGCGACAACACTATTAACAAAGTTATCATCAACCCAATCAGCTGGTTTTCCTTGTGAAGCAATGTTGTGTGCATTTTCAGCATCAGAGATACCATTAATTGCAACAAGAAGCCCACTAACTAAGAAGATAAGATATTGGAATCCTCTAAGTAATGCACTTGAGAGTTTAACATCAAGAGGTCTCCAAGCAGAGATGATTGATTCTTTTCTTTCACCAAATTCAAGTTCGTTATAGTCGATAGCGTCTTGGAACATAACCATGATGGCTAAATACATCATACCCATTCCAAAGAAGAAGATGAATGGGAAGAGATAGTATAGGAACATAGTTCCTCCAAACGCCCAACCAAGGTTCATGGTGAAGAAATCTTTAGCTTCTGTTTCAAGAGGAGCGTTGTATGCAAGTGGATTATCACCGAATAATGGGATACAGCAGAGGAAGAATCCTAAGAATCCGACCATTTGAATGATGAATGTAATGGTGAGAATTTTTTGTTTTGAAATCTTCTTAGCAATCATTGGATAGATAGCTTGAGAAGAGACCATCGCTAGAACATACATGACTGAGATAATTGTTGAAACAAGTCCACCTTTACCTGATCCATAACCAAGTGAGAGATAGAAATAGTTTAGACCAATACCACCAGTGAGAACTCCACTAGCGAGGTAATAAAGGAACATCGAGATGATAGCAACTCTAAGTTCTTTATTTTTGAAAAATACTTTAAATAAGTCTAAGAAGTGAGTAGTTTCTGCAGCTTCTTCAACTGTTTCACCTTCATCTCTTTCCTTACATAGTAAGAAGACTGCAAGTTGAGATAAGAAGAAGAGTATTGAGACCACTATAGCAAGTATCATGTACATCGTTGCTGATGAGATACCACTGAAGAGGGTTGGAAGAAGCATACATCCAGCAGTCATTAAGAATCCACCGATAGATGCAGAGACTGTCATTAAAGATGTGATAGAAGCTCTTTCATGTTCATCATTAGTTAATGATGGAAGCATTGACCAATAGCCAATATCATTAATTGTGAAGAATAAATCCCAAAGGAAATAGAAGGCAATCATAACACCAACGAATGCCCATCCGTTAGCGACCCAAGCACCATCAACATATGCACCTGGACGAATGATAAACATACAGACAACCGCAATAGCGTTACCGATTGCACCAATGAGAATCCATGGTTTGAATTTACCAAGTTTTTTGAAGCGGAATTTCTCCACTATAAAGCCCATGATAGGGTCATTAATACCATCCCAAATAAGCGCAATAATCATTGCAATGGTAATAACACCATATTGCGCAGTAAATTGGTCTGGATCACTACTTAAAACGCCAGAGTTAATGGCGTATTGAAGTAAGAATGAACCAACAAGAGCATAGCAGGCATCTCTAAAAATACCTGACAAAGGGAATAGCCACTTAGTGAGTTTAGGTACTTTATTACCTTTATAAGTGCTATTTACGTTTAAAAAGCCCATTTGAAAACTCCTTTATTTACGTAGAAATGATATACCAAAATGAAATCGCTTACAATTCTTATTTTAATAGAATTAATTAGTGTGATTATTTTTTAATAGATTGTTGAACAATAAAGACCATTTTGGCCACTAGATCAATAAAGAGAAGATAGAATAAAACTGGGATTGAAATTGCAAAGTCAATAAATCCAATTGGCTTAGCAACTTGGACAAAATAACCAGGTTCAATTATTTCAAAGGCAAACATTAAAATAATCGCGAAGAAATTAAATGAAGTAACAATTATTTTAAGTACAGGGATATTTTTAGCCTTATCAATAATGATGGTGATAAATGATACGACCGACATTATTAAGGCAAGTAATAAGAAGATATATCCAAATGGAGAGTTTGAGATATTTCTAATTGCGATTAATTGATAGATGATTGCAATTAACGCATAAGAAGCAAATAATCCAAAGACAATTAACAAGACAAAATCAGGAGTGTTTGTCTTAGCAAAAAATCGATTATCTTTGAAGAATTCCTCATTATATTTACCTCTGATGGTAAACACTATTGAAAGAATATCAAAAGTGAGCATAGCTATTGCAAAGATGAATAAGAATAATTCTTGAATAGAAAGAGTATTCACTAAATTAGAAATAAAGGCGTTAATGTTCACTAGATATAAAACGATAGCGACTAGATTAAATAACGCATTAATTCCTAATTCGATGATTCTTCTTTTTTGTGGAATATATCTTATATATGCATCTTTTAGATAAAACATTAAGAGGAAATAAAGTGAAGCTCCACTAATTACGACTGGTAAATTAAAGAAAAGTGTACCAAATGAATTAGTAATTATCGCTCCAAGAGTAATTAAAGCATGCGATGTAAAATATGCTACGACAACAATCGCGATAACTGAGATAATATTGACCCAGGCTTGTTTAGATAATTTATTCATATAAGACAAACCTACTTTCTATTTTATTTAGTCCAAATTCACCAACATCGCTTGGTAAAGTGATTAGTTTATAACCAATCTTGTCATCTTGATGGTAAACAAGATCTGAAGATTTCACTCCATATGATAGAATCATATCTTTATAAAGTAGATCAGAATAATTTACATGGTCATGACCAGTAAATGTTGCGATTACTCCACAGTTTTTAAGCCAGTTAAAAGCATGATTTTTATCGGTGTAGCCTGGACAACAAGGTTCATTATTTTCTCCTTGTCCTATGATTTGTCCATCTTTATATAAGTCATAGGCTATTTGATATTCAGTTAATGGAATATGGAAGAAAGCAAGTGCGGTTGCAGGCGCATCTTTATAAATATTTTTAATATGTTCAATTTGTTCATCATGAATGATGTCATAACCATATTTAAAGCCAGTTGGATGGTATGAGTTTGAATCAATAATAAATAAACGATACTTAATTGCATCACCTTCTTTTAAGTTGATGAAGTAATTTGTGTATCCGTGAATATTATCGTTATCATAATCCACAAAGACAGCATTTTTAGCTTTCTTTATTTGATCATTAATATATAGTGAATCATATTGACCTTGGAAATCATGATTACCATAGGTGTAGGCCCAAGGAATATTTGCGTTATCAATTGTATTAATTAACAAATTAACATGAGCCTTTTTGGCGTCTAAAAATGAATCACCAGTGATAACAATAAGGTCATATTTTTCGTTTTTAGCGATATCAAGCATCTTATTTAGATGTTTAATTTCTTTATCTGAATCCATTTCAATGCCGAAATGTAAGTCAGTTAACTGCATGATTTTAAAGTTATCATGATAAGTCATCTCTTTTTTATACATCGAGATGTCATAACTTACTTTTCCACAGCTAGATAAAAGCAAACTAGCTAGTAGAAGAGAAGAAGTTAAAAACTTTTTCATTTATTTTCCTCCTTTTTAACTGGATTACGTCTAACTTTTTTCCATTTTGGTTTGGTAAAAATACCAATTGTGATAGTTATTACATAAACAATTGAGAAGACTGGGAAAAGAAGAATTCCACTAATGAGTTCTCTCCTCTTCTTTGCTCCCATTTTCTTATAATCAGATAAAACCATAAGTGTGGCTTGAAGTAATCCACAGAAAACAAATAAAACCGTAATTGCAAAGACAATAATAATTGTTGTGCCTTCTACCCAAGTTGGAGTGTGCCCTATCGCTCCTTTAACTAATGAGAAAATTCCACTATTTAAATCAGTCGCATCAGGCAAATTCATAAAGTGATAGATATAAGCGTAGATATAATATCCTGGTAGCCATAAGCAGAGGATTGGGCAAATAGGAATAAAGATATAGGTTAACCAATTTTCAAGGAATGATAGATTTAAGTTCCTAAATGTATAGAAAAATAGCTTAGGGGTATATCTAATAAGAAGACGTGTATTTCCCGCTCCTAAACGCTTATTTCTAGCATATGTATCACTTAAAGTGGATGGAAGATCTTCATAGACCACTGCATCTTCAACATAATGAGGATGAATCTTCTCAAACATACGTTTGAAATTGAATTCAGTATCTTCGCACATAGTGACTGTATCATATCCACCAATACGACGAATAATATCCATATCAGTAAGTGAGCCAGGACCATTAACGTGAGCGTCTAAATGTAGTCTTTCTCTCACTCTAGAAGAACATCTAGAATCAAAGATGTAATATAGTCCACATGCTTTTGTGTATCCACTTTGAGTCATATTTAAAGCGGATTCATAAGGTCTAGCAATCTTCGCTCCTGAGTTATACGCATCATTCATAAGGGTGAAGAATTCATCGTTGATGTGATTATCAGCATCTAGACGAATCATGTAGTCATAATGTTTCTTCTCATCATACTTAAGAAGTTCTTTTAAACCGTATTCAAGAGCAAACCCAACCATGTGATGTTTTGGATCATCATCGGTGTGAACAAAAACAGTCGCTCCAGCTTTTTTAGCGAGTTCTTCAGTTTTATCAGTGCAGTTATCGGCAATGACATAAACATCAAACATATCCTTGGGATATTGTTGACGTTCAAATAGAAGCTTTACCGTATCATAGATAACATCTTCTTCATTATGAGCAGGTATTACAACACAGATGCGGTTGATATTTTCAGTCTTTTTAAATTTCTTCTTTGGAAGCCAGAAAAGAAGCATATAAATTAGTTGGAGTCCAAATGGGATTCCGATAAAAACTAAAATAACATTATTAATGTTAGTTAGTACTTCATAAAGAATTTGAAACCATTCAGCCCCTTGAGTTAGTGGTTGTATCATGACTAAATTATAACAAATATGTTATCTTTGTTTCAATATTGCTAAAAATAAAGAAAAATGCGGACGAACCGCATTTTCCATTATTCACTTCTAAGCGCTACAACTGGATCTTGATTTGAGGCCTTCATAGCTGGAATAAGTCCGCTTAGTACATTAAGCACAATCGAGACTCCAATCATGATAGCAGCAACCCAGATTGGTAAGGCAGCAATGTTACCTACTCCAAGAGGTATAAGTGCTAGATTTAGAATAAGTGATAAGACATAGGTGATAATTATTCCAAATACACCACTAGATAAGCCGATAATCAAACATTCAGCAATAAATAATCTAGAGACATCTTTCTTTCGACCACCAAGAGAACGGATAACACCGATTTCTTTAACTCTTTCCATTGTTGATATATAGGTAATAACCGCAATCATGAAGCAGGAAACTACTAATGATAATGATGTAAACGCTACTAAGGCAACTGTGATAGTTGTGATAAGAGTATTAATTATATTAATAATAATCTCAATTGTGTCATCATAAGTGAGTTCTTTTCTTTCATCAAAGTGAAGAACTTTACCATCACTTAATGTGATATCGCTTTCTTGGTTCCAAGTATCAAGATATTTAGTGATATTTTTCTTACTTTCGAAGTTCTTTGGGTAAATAGAAATCTTAGCAGGTAGTTGATCAAAAAGGAGCATCACATTGTTATCATCGTATCTAGCGGATATTCCACTTAATGAACGAATGTAACCTTTATCGATATCGAAGTTCGCTCCACTGCCCATAAATGAGAAAAGACTAGTTAAAGATGAAGATGTACTTGAATTTAGACACATTGCATAACCATCAACATCATCAATCTTCTTTTCTTCACCTTTCTTATAAGAAGTATATTTAAATTGAACATATGCTTTATATGTTTCATCTTCTTCGGGAGTTGTGCCTATATATGAACGAATACCATGGGTAGGATTAGTGATAATCTGACTATCTTTAGCATCCTCCATATAGACATTTGCGAGTTCTTTAGTGAAATAAACACCTCTATCTAGACATCCAAAGTTAACGCCTTCTTTTCTTTTTAAAATACCAGCGATTTTAAGTTCTCTTTTGTTTGTCCAAGAAGATTTAGCTTCGGCATCATACATATATCCTTTCGCAACATCTTTTGGAGAAACTGTATAAGTAGCACCTAGTGGGAAAGGAACATTGGTGACTGTCAATTGAACATTAGTTTCATCAATAAAGTTAAGAGTGAAGTCAATTACTTGTTCTTTATACTTTAAAGTATAAATCCAGTTTCCAATAAGAGGTTTACTTGGATCAACAGGTTCGTCCTCCACCCTCACGAATGAGGTATCTAACGGAATAGCGTTTCCTTCAAGATAGAATGTAACTTGACCATCAAGGGTATCAGCTTTTTTGTTATAGGTTAAATCATCTGTTTTAGCGACATCTGTAGTACCAATTTTAAATTCAGCAGTCACAACATCTTTAGTGATGACATTATAGTTATAAATTGAATCATGAGGATAATAGACAAGTTTCTTGCCAATAATATCATCGATTTTATATTTTTCTGGATAAGTGTATTTAGCGAGTAATTCAGGATCTGGATTTTCTTTTTGTTCCTCGATTGCTTTCTTAGCAATATTTAAGAATTCATCTTGAGAATAAAATCCTAGTTGAGCGTATACTAAATCCGTTAATGTTTGATTTTCGTCCGCGACTAATAAGATTTCGTTTTCTTTATGAGGGAAATGAGAATTTTGACCCACTAAATCATATTGAGAAAGGATATATTCTTCACTTCCTGGGATTTGCTTCATGAAGTTTGTGAATAAATTCACATATCTAGCGTATTCACTAAAACCATCAACTGTTTTTAGTTCAGCGATATACATTTGAGTAAGTCCGTTTAATGACATCATCTTTGTCTCGCTTTCTGGATCAGTTGAATTTCTTTTCCAGCTCGCAAAGATGTTATTTGTAAGGTCCACTCCATAGTCTAAAGAAATCGCAGCGACATCATCAGTTGGTGAAGCGTTAACAAACTTAATTAAGTCTTCATTAATTTCGTTAACTTTAACATTTGTGAAGTCGCTATATTTATCCATTAAATACATAATCATGGAATCTAGACCGACTTCAGTACGGATATCAAAATCAGAAATAATTTTGTTATCCATTGTGGCGAGTCCATTCATAAGTGAAGCTGTATCAATGGATTTCTCACTAATAGTGAGAGGATAACGAGAAAGCATGTCATCTTGCATGTCACCAATGTAGTTAGACACTCCACTACTAACAGCTAAAACTGAGCTAACTCCAATAATACCAATTGAGCCAGCGACCATGATAAGAATCGTTCTTTTTAGTTTAGAAAGTAAGTTAAAGAAAGAAAGTCCTGTCGCAGTAAAAAATGACATTGAGGTTTTCTTCTTTGAACCTTTATTTGTGGTTCTAATCTCTTTAATCTTTTCAAGTTCTTCAGTCGTTTCACCACTATAAGGATTTGAATCATCAGTGATAAGACCATCACTCATTTTGACAATTCTATTGGCGTATTTATAAGCTAAATCAGGGTTATGAGTAACCATGATAACTAAACGGTCACTAGCGACATCTTTAAGTAAGTCCATGATTTGGACACTAGTTTCACTATCAAGCGCACCAGTAGGTTCATCGGCTAAAAGGATTTCAGGATCATTAACTAAAGCTCTAGCGATAGCGACTCTTTGCATTTGTCCGCCAGAAAGTTGGTTTGGTCTTTTCTTTTCCATACCTTCTAGTCCGACTCTTTTGATTGCTTCTAGTGCTCTTTGTCTTCTTTCTTCTTTAGAAACACCACTTATCGTGAGAGCGAGTTCGACGTTTCCTAAAACGCTTTGATGGGAGATGAGGTTATAAGATTGGAAAACAAAACCAACTGAATGGTTACGATATGTATCCCAGTCATAATCGGTATAATCTTTGGTGGATTTTCCTTCGATTTTTAAATCGCCTGAAGTATATCTATCAAGCCCACCGATAATATTAAGTAAAGTTGTTTTACCACATCCACTAGCGCCTAAAATAGCGACAAATTCGTTTCTTCTAAAATTGACGGTTAAGCCTTTTAAAGCGTGAACGGTAGGAACACCTTTGGTGACATAATCTTTTTTAATGTTTACAAGTTTTAACATATGTCTACCTCCATCTCTCACGATAAAATCGTAAAGATAAGATACAAAGATTTGTTAACTTTGTAAACAAATACGCATTAATTATTTATTTTATATATCAAAATGAATATTTTATTTAGCTAAAATATCGCTTACTTCTTTAGGTGAAAGGTATTGATAAGTCGTTGTGTCAATATATGGACGAATCTTGTTTAATTGTTCGATAGATTCGATAGTCCATGAGTTCACAAAATGTTTCTTGTGGTATCTTTGGATACGCTTTAAGTCAAATAAACAATCTTCTAGATCGACCCCTTCAACAGTGTGTCTAGTTAATTTATATGTGTAAAAATGTGATTTAGCGACAAGAAGTAGTCTCACTAGTCCCATTTTCTTAAGTGGCCAAAGACTACGAGGATCAAAAGAAATTAAAACGAAATTCTTTTTATCTATCATATTCTTCTCAAGAATCTCTTTAGTTTTTTGCGCTACTTTTTTATAGTTTTTTTCATAAACTTTTAGCTCTACTAAGATAGGAACTTGTTCATGAACTAAATCAAGAACTTCTTGGAAAAGAGGAATCTTTTGTCCATCCCAAAGTTTATATTCCATTAATTCAGGATAAGTTAGATGCTCCACTATTCCTTCTTTACCAGTAAGTCGTTTTAAATTTTCATCATGAATTACTACTAATTGATCATCTTTTGTAACATGAATATCTAACTCAATAGCGACATTATTTTCTATAGCAAGCTTAAAAGCTTCTAAAGAATTCTCACTAACACTCTTGGAGTGTAAACCTCTATGAGCGACACCTTTTAGAATAAGGGGATTAATTTTAGAAAGTACTTTACTTTTAGTCATCTTGATCCATCGATTCTAGGAATCCAGTTTTAATTTCAACTTTTTGAGATTTAACGTTTTTAACAAAGAAGAAGATAACTGCAGAAATAATTAAACAGATTCCTCCATAGACTGGAAGATATTCCCATGAAATATTTGGAACAAGTAAAAGCGTTCCAAGAGCGATAGGTGTAATTGTTTGAGCGGCCATGCTAGAAGCATAGTAATATCCGGTATATCGACCAATCTTTGAACTTGGACAAAGTTCCACGACCATTGGGAAAGAGTTAACGTGGACTAAAGACATTCCAAATCCTTTAATTGCCCAGATAAAGTAAATCCATAATGGTATTTTTCCTGAGCCTGCTAGACCACCAACACCAAAGGTGAGGATAATCCAAACAATATATGAAGCAAGCGTTAAACCTAGTCCTGCAAAGAGTGTCCATTTTCTTCCAATGCGCTTAGCAATCATTCCACCTATAGCGAAACCGATAACTGAACCAACACCACCAACGATAGTGGCAATCATCATGTCGGATGAACTTGCACCAAGGAAATAAACAGTATAGTTAACCATGAATGTAGCGATACCATTATCAGCCATAAACCAGAAGAATTCTGCCGCTAAAATAAGAATAAGCATAATCTTATTAGCTTTACTAAGAGGTTTATCTTCACTGACTTTATCAACGGTAGCGGAATATTCTTCACCGCGTTTCATTTCTTCTTCCATTTCAGCAGCGATTTCGTTTTCTCTAACTTTTAAGAATAAAACGATTGCGGAAACAATCATAAGAACGGAGCCAACAAGGAAAGGAATTTCGATTGTCCAAATGTTATTAAAGAAGACTGTATGCTTCGCGTATAGTCCTGTTTCTTTATCAATTTTTGTGCCAAGATATTCACTGATAGCGAAGAAGACACCAACGATAGTGGCAAATGCTCCACCAATATAGCCCATGATATTGATAATACCATTTGCTCTACTGCGTAGAGGTTTTGGTGTCATATCAGGCATTAAGCTAACAGCAGGGTTACGATACATCATTGAGAAAATGACCACAACCGCCATTAAAACAACAACTCCGACGATGCTACCAACTGGATCAGCAACAGTATGGAAAATAACAGGAATAAATGGGAAGGTAATCGCACATACTGCAGTACCTACTAAGATATATGGCATACGTTTACCAATTGGAGTTCTCGTTTTATCACTGAGTCTTCCAAATATTGGCAAAAGAATAAGAGCAGCTAAGTTATCAATAGCCATCATAATACCAACGAGATATTGATTAGATTCGACAATCTCATTACATCTAGCAATGGCTTCAAGAGAATTCACTTGTCTAAGAGAAACGTATTCTGGGTAGAATGCTCTAGCGAAAAGTTCACTTAGGATTGTTGGACACCATGAATCATAAACTTGCCAAAGAAGAAGAATTCCAAAGAAAGCAAAACCTATAAGCATTGTGCGCTTATAATTTAGCTTAAATCCTCCATCATTACTCTTAACGTTTTCCATACTTATTCCTCCTATATCTTTTTAAGTAAGTCTGGTAATTCTTTAATAGAACTTATTATATAAGTTGGTGAATAATCATATTTTTTAAGATCTTCGAGTTTAGTTTCTCCTGAAAGAACCATAACTGAATCAACGTTAGCGTTAACGGCCACTAAAATATCGGTATAGATTCTATCTCCCACCACTAAGATATCTTCTTTTTTAAGATTATATTTATCTAAGAAATAATTAATAATTTCAGGATCAGGTTTACCTAAATCATGAGCGACTTTTCCAGTCGTGAGTCTAAGCCACTCACACATTCCCCCACAATCAGGAATATATAGTCCATCTTCTATTGGACAACGATAATCTCTATTAGTCGCAATAAATTTAGCGTTTGTGGTTTCTAAAAATAAGGCAGCATTTCTAAGTTCGTCATAAACTAGCTCAGTGGTGAATGCTGCAACAACCGCGTCAATCTTGATGTCTTTTTGATAAGTCTTGATCAAATTAAAATCAGTAAGTTTATCTCTTAGAAACTTATTCGCAATAACATAAATATCTTTGATATTATTCTTTTTTAAATAAGAGATTAAGACTTCTGTGGTCGAATAAAAATTCTTCTCTAAAGAGCACTTAATTCCAAAATTATTTATTTTTGTGTAGTAAGACTCTAGTGAGTGAGAAGAATTATTCGTGAAGAAAACATATTCGATTTTGTTTTTGTTTAGATAATTAAATGTTTCAAGGGCTCCATCTATTAGGTCTTTTCCTAAATAGATTGTACCATCCATATCGAAGATTATCAGTTTCTTCATATCTACTTTATTTTAATAAAATAATTTTTAATTGTTAAGCAAACATTATGGCAAAAAGAGCCATTAATTGATAGTGAGACATAAACCCACTAATCTCGTATAGGTATTTCCCACAATATTCCTTGATATATCTACCATCAAATTCGTAGAGATATCTACCGCAGTATTCTTTAATATATCTACCATCGAATTCAAGGATATATCGTCCACAGTATTCTTTGATAGATCTATGGTCATAACTAAAAAGGTATTTACCACAATATTCTTTAACGTTATGCGCGTCAAATTCATAGAGGTATTTACCACAATATTCTTTGATGTAGCGATCAGTAATCTCAAGTAGATTCCTACCGCAATATTCTCTAAGTGTAGCCATATTTATATTTCAATTGTAAATCCATTTTCAAAATTAAAAAACTTATAAATAAATAAGTTATCAATAAAAAGTTGAAATTTAACTGATGTATTCGGTATTATTTAATTACAAAGGACCACTAGATAACGTGGAAAAAGATAATATGTCAACAGTTGAACAAATCAAAGCTCAATACGAGGCTTTCGTTGAAAACAACGAGAAATTCGTCGAAAAAGGAAACAAAGCTGCCGCAGCTCGTGCACGTAAAGCTCTTTCCGAACTTGCAAAACTCTGCAAAGCTCGCCGCGCTGAAATCCTTGCTGAAAAGAAATAATTATTTCTTCTAAAAGAGAAAGACTGCAATAGCAGTCTTTTATTTTCGTTCATCATCGTGTAGTACTGCCATATTAATATGACAATACCCACCAGGATTTTTATCTAAATATGATTGATGATATTCTTCGGCTAAATAGAATTTAAAAAGCGGAAGAATTTCGACTTTAAAATCTTTCTTTAAATGGGTGGATAAATAACTAGTAATAATTTCTTTATCTTTATTATCTAAATAATAGACACCAGTGCGATATTGCACACCTATATCTTCACCTTGTTTATTAACTGAATATGGATCAATTACTCTTAGATAAAGTTCTAGTAATTTTTCTAAAGAAACAACACTTTCATCATATTCAATTTTAACTGTCTCAGATGCATCATCTAGTCCACTTTTTAAATCACTGTAACTAGGGTTATCTTTCGTTCCGTTCGCGTATCCTACTTTGGTAGAGATTACACCTTTTACAAGTGAGAAGTATTTTTCAACTCCCCAGAAACATCCACCCGCTAAATATATAGTTTTCATGCTTTAATTATCTCATAATCTAAGGTTTATAAAATATAAATAATATTTAATTTATTTTTGAGTTAAAGAATGTAAAATATATTATCGTAAAGGAGATAATCAACATGGAAACAGCTTCAAGAGTAATGTATAGCATTGCTAACGTATTCTCATGGATAGTAGCTCTTGTCTACGCTGCCGGACTTGTCTTTTCAATTCTTTCAGTCGCAGACGTTTTTCATTTATTCCCAGAACTTCAAAACTATGGAGTAGGATCAATTGTTACATTTGCTATCCTTTTATTCTTCACTCTTCTTACCATCATGCTTGTTAGAAAAGCAAAATCTAGAAATTCAAGCAAATTCTGGGATGTCTTATTTATCATCTTAGGCATCTTAGGTTGGAATATTTTCTATTTCTTAGGTGGTATCTTTGGCGTCGTTGCTATTCGCCGCTAATTGAGATTTATTGAAATAAGCACGCTTAATAAAGCGTGCTTTTTCTATTTTAAAATTGAATTGAATCTAAGGCTAGCATTATCACGAAGCCTATGATAAATGCCCAGACTCCAAAGTGATCATGTCCTTCTTTAGATATCTCTGGAATCATCTCTTCTGCAACTACATAGATCATGCATCCAGCTGCGAAGGCAAGTGCCCAAGGCATAATCGCTTGAATCTGCATTGAAAGAAATAATCCAATGATAGCTGCGATTGGTTCAACAATTCCTGAAAACATTCCAAATAAGAAGGCTTTTAGTGAACTACCAGTTTCTCCTTTAATAGGTAGGGCCACTACTGCCCCTTCTGGAATATTTTGTATTCCAATACCAATTGAGAGTAGTAATGCACCTATAAGTAAGGAATGATTTCCTGGATTTGCTAAAGCAACACCAAAGGCAATACCAACCGAAAGTCCTTCTGGAACATTATGAATTGTGACGGCTAAAAACATCTTGCTTGTTTTAGATAATCCACTATTTTTTAATCCTTCATCTTTATTTTCTAAAGCATGGAAATGCGGAAGAATCTTATCAATAAGCCACAAAAACCCAGCGCCTAACACGATTGATATAGCGACTATTACCCAACTAGGCATGTAGCTAACATTTTCTTCTAAGGCTGGCTTAATAAGAGAAAAGAATGAAGCGGAAAACATTACCCCTGCTGCAAAACCAACAAATATACGGTTAAGTTTTTCACTAATTACTTTCTTCCTAAAAAAGAAGACAAATAAAGAACCAAGCGTTGTGCAAACAAAGATAAGAGCAATTCCTATTATTGCATATACATAATCTTGCATAATTCACTCCTTTCATCATTAGCGAAGTTAGTCTTAACTAACTAAGCCATGGTAGAATTATAGCAAAGAAATATTTTCTATCAACAAATATGCGAAAAGATTATTGTTTACGTTATTTGATACAATACGTTCAGGCTTGAATTCAAATATGAATTTTGACATTTAAAAAACCCCTCCTCCTTCATCCAGGATTTGGGGTATATCTTAGTTCAAAGAGCCTTATTTATTATGAAAATCAATAGAACCAGATAAATTAGTTATTTCGTTAATATAATTTAGACCCGCGATAAAGCTTTCACCATATTTTCTTGCGGTAGTAGCATCCGCAACTATTTTGGTTTCAGCTTTAGAATTAAAGAATGTAACAAATGTTTCAATTTGATTCACTACTGTATTATATTCTTCATCTTTTGTGTTTACATCTAGTCTTTTTAGTTCGTCGCCTTGTCTTACAGCGTAATTTATTCCAGTGTTTGGTGTTTCACTACCACCCATGTAAGAATCAGCTGTATACCACGCTTTGAAATCGCCAAGACTATTGGTTGTAAAATTATAATCAAATTCTAAGAACATATACGCATCAATTTTCATGTGCATACTTTCTGTCGCGTCAATAAATTCCCTTGCATAAAGCCTAGCTTTATTGTTTGCTATGTCTGCATCAATCATGAGAGATAATGTAATATCCTCAACCATTACAGGACTCGAGCCATTTACTACGTCATAGACTTCACGGAATTCCACAACTTTATTAGAACAATCGAAGTCTTCGTTTTCGTATAGTTTTCCAACAGTATAAATGATGCCGCTCGGACTGCCAAGTTGCATCTTTTTGTCAGTTTCGGACATATTAACCATAGATTTGGTTCTTGGTTTTGATGCAGCAACATAAGCAACCTCTTCGCCCATCTCTTTAAAAGCGTTAGAAAGCTTACTATTGATAGAGTTATTTTCAGATGGGGTTGGATTTGTCTCTTGATTAGTCCCACATGCTGACAACAAGAAAATTGGTGTTAATCCAATCAAAAATAATTTGTTAAATTTCATATGTTTTGCCTCTATGTTAATTTTATTTTAAATAAAAAGAGCAAGCACTTCAATTCATAGAGTTTATAAATAAAAAAGCATTTTGATAACAAAATGCAATTTTCGATTTAATGGGCTTATTGTTCGATTTAGACACAATCGTACAAGAGTTTATGTTTTTCGTACAACAGTCATAATTAATGGTGACATTTTGGCACCTTAGAGTTTTTAAAACATATCTTCTAAGGAAGATAACGTGTTTAAGGTCACATTTTGTGACCACAAAAACAAGAAAAACAGCGACTTTTTACCATCACTATAATTGCCTAAGCGTCATAATGTATTCTTTAAATCCTTTCAATTTCCGATTTCTAGACTAGTTAAAATCAACCAACAATCTCATTAAAATAATCTCTTAGTTTAACTATGTCTTCCCTAAATAGACTTATTTTCAAAGTATTATCCGTTAATGCTCCTTTGTCCCAAAAATGTACGCACCAATACATATTTATATCTACAATTTCATGTCCCTTAGCAATATAAATAACTCTCTCATCATTTCTTAAATCCTTTTTAGTAACTAATTCAAAACTAAAATCTGGCTCGATGAATTCCAATTCTTCATCTGACTCCAATTGATCATTTAATAGTTTTTCGATTTCTTCAAGGAGATATTCAATTTCATCACATGTCAAAACTTCCTCATTTTCTCCTGAATAATTAAGCCACTTATCCGCGACAAAAGAATACGAACATTTGCACCAATCTGGATCGTCTCTATTTTTTGTTTTTTTATACCCTTTTATTTCAAAGAAGATGTTTATGCCTTCTGCATTAAGATTAAATCTCATACTTAAATACCATCCTATTGGAGAATTGTTTTGAGTTCTTTTTTAACATAATCGATATCGCCATTAGAAAGAACTGGAATAAGCTTTTGTATTTGTTTTTCGGATTTATTCCACCATTCAAGCTTCTCTAATAATTCAATCATTTCATCATCAAATCTTTTTCTTACGACTTTGGCCGGATTACCAACAACCACTGAATAAGGAGGAATATCAGAACCTACGACAGAGTTAGCGCCAATAATGCAGCCATCACCAATATGGACACCTGGAAGAATAACAGCATTTTGGCCAATCCAAACATCGTTTCCCACTATTGTGTCTCCTTTAAATGGTAGATCATTCATTTTTGGTGGGTTTTGTTCCCAACCTTTAAAAATATAAAAAGGATAAGTGGAAGCACTATTCATTTGATGATTAGCCCCATTCATAACAAATTCTACATTATGACCAATTTGACAGAATTTACCAATAATGAGCTTATCACCTAAAAAGTCATAATGATGAGTTACTCTGCTAGCAAAGTTTTGACCATCATAATATGAATATTTACCGACTTCGATATTTTTTGTCGAAGCAATTAATGTCGGCTTGATATAAATAACACTTTCATCTCTAGATTTAAGAGGATATATCTTTCGCCAATCTGGTTTGTCAGCGTCATGCGCCATATCCATTAGCTTATCTGTTTCAGTATCGCTTAAATCTAAAAATTCAGCAGCGTTTACATTGAATGTAAGGATTAACGCTATAACTTTATCAAAAGACATTTCAGTTAATCCTGTTTCAATCTTATTAATCATTGATTTATGAGTGTAACCTAATGCCTCTGCAAATGCTTGCTGAGTCATATTGTTTTCTAGTCGAATCTTTTTAATTCTATCTCCTAATACTTTATATACTGGCATTTTCGCCATCCTCCTAATCCTTAATATGTTTTTAACATATATCAAACTTGAGGTTCCAAAATGGAACCACAAAATAGTTATTTAAATTAATTCTTTTCTATTCTCTTAATTGGTTTCTCGTTGTTTCTGTTAAACAATTCTTTTTCTCTATTAGCTTCTTTGTTAAGAATAATTAACCTCTCTTTTGGTGAGATTTTGTTTGCTATCAATTGAGCATTCATAAACTCCAAATTACTTAAAATTGCTAATTCAATTGTGTTAGCGTAATCTCTGAGATTGCCTTCTTTATCCGGATTTACTTCTCTCCATTCTTTGGCTGTTTGACCAAATAAAGCAACATTTAGAAGATCTGCTTCGCTTGCATAAATATAGCTCTTTTGTTCATAAGAGAGTTCGATAGGGACAAGGTGCTCTTTAACTGCATCGGTTTGAATTAAATAATTAAGCTTTGTTAGCATCCTTTTGCCATGCCATTCAAGTTGATCAGATTCTTGGACC
>CADBUI010000009.1 GCA_902797855.1 uncultured Erysipelotrichaceae bacterium | reverse complement strand
TTTAATCTTTCATCTAGACTTATTTTCATATAAAAAATCCCCCTTTATTTTACCCGATATTTGGGCAAAATTTTGGGGGAAATTTCATTTGAATGGCAGGGGTGACAGGAATCGAACCCGCATTAGCGGTTTTGGAGACCGATGCTCTACCATTGAACTACACCCCTAGAGCCGAGTTAAATTATACAAACTTAACTCTTAGTTAGCAATAATTAAAGTGAACGAGCAATTTTATTGACTAAACCCATGTCAACTTTTCCTTCAAAATTGGCTTTGAAGTGCTTCATAATGCTTGGTATAGATTTATCACTTAATTTATCAATTTCAGCGCGGATTTCACTTTCTGAAAGCATCTTTGGAAGATATTTAGAGATAACTTCAATTTGAGTGTTGACGTTATTAACATCTTCTACTCTATTAACCTTTTCATAACCCGACTTCTCTTCTTCAAGTTCCTTAAGAACTTTGGAAATGATTCTTACCATATCTTTATCGGAGATTTCATTCCCATTACTTTTAAGTTCAATTGCTTCCATTTTGTATTTGTTAATAACAACAGATAAGACTGCTCTACTAACTTTATCTTTACTTTTTAAAGCTTCGATATTAGCTCTTTGTAATTCATCAATAATCATTAGACAGTTTCCTTTCTTAAAATATCACGAACAATTCTAAAGAATGCAAAGTGAATGATAACAATTTCAAGACGTCCTGCAAACATTCCACACACAAGCACCCAGTTAATTGCTTGTGAATTTTGGTAGGCAAGTGAAGTAACTCCTACTGATAAGCCAGTACCAGAAAGTGCACTTGCGAATTCAAATAAGGAATTACCAAATCCTAGTCCATCTACTGAGCCAAAAATGGTGATAAGAAGCGATCCTAGTAGTAAGACAGCGATATATAAAACGATATAACCATAAGCTTCATATGTTTCTTCTTTATTAACTTCACGGTTTTGTCCAAGTCGGTAAATGCTATGAGGATAAATCTTACGACTAGAAGAAAGTCTTTCTCTAATTGACCAGAAGAAAGCTTTGCTTGCAATAATAATACGATATTGCTTAATAGCACCTGCAGTAGAACCCATGCCTCCACCAAGACACATCATAGCAATTGTTAAAAAAACCGCACCCTGTCCAAGAAGTAACATTGGTTTAATAGTTGCAAATCCAGTCGTTGTAACAGCGGAGAAGAATAAAAATGTTCCCTCTCCAAAAGCATAAGCAGGATTAGAATTAAATTCAGGATGTGACCAAATGGCGATGAAAAAAAGCGGAACCATTACTAGACATAGTCCAGCAAAGAACTTAACTTCACAGTCTTTAATAACGCTTTTAATCTTTCCTCTAAATAATGAAAGATGAAGGACAAAGTTAGTCGCACCAAGAATCATTAAGACAACAGATGTGATATTGATAACTATTTCATTTGGATGTTGTCCAAGACCGTTCACATATGTTGGGTTTTGAATAATTGCTGGTAGACCACCATCAACGGTTGAGAATCCACCAGTTGCAACAGCAGCGATGGAGTGACAAATTGAATCAAATAATGTAAGTCCTCCAAGGAGCCAATATGAAAGTGTACCTAAAGCAATATAACCTAAATAAATCGCTAAAATCATACGGGCAGATTTAGCTAAATTTGGCATGAGTTTATCATTATGGCCTTCGGCAGTATATAGTTTTAGACCATATCTATCACTGACTGCGCTAGCGACAATAAGGACAAGACCAACTCCGCCAAATAATAATAGAATTGATCGGTAGAATGTGTATAAATGATAACCAGGTAGACTTGGATCAAAATTAAATAATGTTAACCCAGTCGCAGAGAAGCCAGAGGTTGATTCAAAAATAGCTTCATTAACACCCATGGATTTAACGCTATCGAACGAAGCTTGACCAGTGGAAAAATCAACAACAAATCCTCTAAGGGTAAATGGAATAGCGCCTATTAAAATAGCAACAATCCAAATTAAGATAAGAAGAATTGAATCTTGGAATTTTCCTAGTTGGGCTTTTTCTCTTTTCCTAATTAGGAAAGAAAGAGCAACTCCAACTGCGATAGAAGATAATCCAGGAATAAGGAATGAGAAAATAGAGCCTACTTCACTTGGATAGGCGAATAAGACCAATAAAGGAATTAAAAGAATAATTCCAGTAACGATAATAAAAATACCTAAATATCCAAAAATTAGGCGATAACCTGATGCATTTTTCGCAAAAATATTATTTTTCATTATCTAATTTCTTAACTCTTTGAATCCAATCAATGATTGCTTTTTGTTTATTTGGAGTGGTCACAACAAGTAATTTATCTTTTGGAAGAATTGTTGTTTGACCATTAGGAATAATGACATTTGGACGACGATAAATACATGAAATAGAAGCGTATTTTGG
>CADBUI010000008.1 GCA_902797855.1 uncultured Erysipelotrichaceae bacterium | reverse complement strand
TGCTAAAGTTCCTGTCACAGGCGTGAGTGTTTCTCCTACATCAAAGACATTAAATAAAGGCGAAACTGTTACTTTAACCGCAACAGTCAGCCCATCTACTGCTACAAATAAGAATGTTACTTGGTCTTCAAATAACACTTCTATTGCTACAGTTGATTCAACAGGTAAGGTAACTGGTATCGCTGCTGGTACAGCTACAATTACTGTCACTACAGCAGATGGCGGTAAGACCGCAACATCAACTATTACAGTTAATCCAACACCTGTTAGTGGCGTTTCATTAGATCAATCAGCAATCAGTTTAAAAGTCGGTGCTTCTCAAACATTAGTGGCTACTGTCACTCCAGAAGACGCTGATAACAAAGATGTCATATGGTCATGTTCACCAACTAGCGTTGCTACCGTTGATGAAAATGGTAAAGTGACCGCAGTAGCTGAAGGTAATGCAACAGTTACCGCAACATCAAATGGTGATTCCTCTAAGAGCGCACAATGTGCTGTTAGTGTTATTCAATCATCAGAACCTGTTGTCGGTTCTACATTAGATTTAGTCGAGTCTATCGATGATTTATCTTCCGGTGATTATATTGTTATCGGTGAAAGTGGAAACGCTTCTGTTGCTGGTTCTCCATTTAGCTCAACTAGTAATGCTAAATTTATGAGTAGTATTAGCGCTACGTTCTCTAATAGTAATAAGACAGTTACATTAGCTGAAGATATGTACGTCTTTGAAGTTGGAAAGAGCGGCACTAGTTGGACCTTCACCGAAGTTGAATCCTCAGAGTTATTAGGCGCTACTGCTGCTAAGAAGATTGATCTCGGAAGTGGAACCACAACATGGTCCATTTCAATCTCTGAAGGAGCCGCAACAATATCATCAACTAATGAATCTTATGGTTCACTCTTCTATAACCATAATAATGGAAATCCAAGATACACCACTTACACTTCATCAGGACTAACTACTCCACAAATTTATAAGCAAAGCGGCAAAGTTAGTGGAGTTTCTCTAGACGCTTCTGATATCGGCGTTAATGTTGGTCAAACCCATACATTAACTGCAACAGTTTCACCTGCAACTGCACTTAACAAGAATGTTTCTTGGTCTAGTAGCGATGAAACAGTCGCTTCAGTCACAAACGAAGGTGTAGTTACTGGTAACAAAGTTGGTACTGCAACTATTACTGTTACAACCGAAGATGGTAGCAAAACTGCTTCTTGTTTAGTGAGAGTACAATCTGGTTCAACAATTGTTCCTGCTAGTATTTCCTTAGATAAAACAAATGAACAACTTGCTGTTGATGGCACACTACAATTAACAGCAACCGTTGGTCCAGAAAATGCTGCGAATAAGAATGTTAACTGGAGCAGCAGCAATACAAGCGTTGCAACAGTTAGTTCATCTGGCTTAGTCACAGGAAAAGCTGCTTCAAACACTCCTGTAACCATTACAGCAACAAGTGCTGCAAATAATAGTGTCTATGCAACATGTTCAATCACAGTTAGTGAAGTAGCGTTAGACGAATGGACATTATTGTTCTATGTTTGTGGCGCAAACCTTGAAAGTGGTGTCGGCTACGATGGATACGGCATAAATAATCCATTAGGATGTGCTACATCGGATATTAACGAAATGCTTTCAGCATCAGGTCAACCAGATAATGTTAATATTGTCCTTGAATGTGGCGGTTCACAAAAATGGAAGAACAGCACAATTGAATCACATAGAGCCAATCACAATTCAAGATGGCATATTAGAAATAAACAACTTGTTCACGATGAAGATATAACAAAAGCCAACATGGGTTTAACAAGTACTTTCCAAAGTTTCTTATCATACGGCTTTGAAAACTATCCAGCAAAACATTATGGTGTCTTTATGTGGAACCATGGCGGCGCTATGGATGGTTGTTGTTTTGACGAATTATATAGCAACAATGGTTTAGTAAATTCTGAAGTTTATAGTGCAGTCACAGGAGCAAGAAATGCTTATAACATTACTAATAAGTTAGATTTCATTGCTTATGATGCTTGTTTGATGGCTGTTCAAGACGTTGCTGAATACAATAGCCTTAACTTCAATTATATGATCTCGTCTCAAGAGACTGAATGGGATGGAGGCTATGATTATGATGAATGGTTACCAACTTTATATTCAAATCCATCAACAGTAAGTGTTCCAACACTACTTGAAAAGATTGGTGAGACATTCATGGATTATTTTGAGAAAGCAGGATACTATGATCAAACACAAGCAGTCTATGATTTATCAAAGATGTCAACATACTTAACAAAATTTGAATCGTTAGCTTCTAGTATGTCTTCCACTGCAATCACCGATACTATCGCCAACAAGATAAAATCTTGCTTGAGATACGGAAGAGCAAACGAAGGTGCAGCTGATGCCGATTCAGAATTTGATACATACGACATAAAAGATGTCATTAGTAAAATCAAATCTTATTATTCTGGCTTATCAACTAAGTTTGATGAAGTAACAAACGCACTCGATGACGTAATTATCTATAATAGAGCTGGAAGCGATTCAACAGTCAAGGGAAGTTGTGGTATGAGTTTATTCTGCCCAGTTTCTGGATATTATTACAAATCTAGTCACAAAACACTCATCAACAATAATTCACACTTCACTACTTGGACCAACTACGGATTCGCATATCAAGGGGTGTAGAATAATAGACACAACAAAAGGCTCGAACAATCGAGCCTTTTTACTTTATCTGGTGCCTCTGATCGGACTCGAACCGATATGAATTTACATTCGGCAGATTTTGAGTCTACTGCGTCTACCAATTTCGCCACAGAGGCAGTGATATTATTATAGCGAAATATATCAATAATTCACTATTTTGGTGCAGTGGGTGAGATTTGAACTCACATGTCTAAGACATAAGATTCTGAGTCTTACGCGTCTACCAGTTCCGCCACCACTGCGTGATAAAAAGTATAATATAGACTATAAAAAATTAAAATAAATAATTTATATCTAAACCAATATTTAATATACTTATAGTATATGCCACGCCCAGAACAAGTTAATAAAGATATGGATATCTTCTACCAGATGGCAGATAGTTTATTTACTACTGGTAAGTCACTTAAAGATATCTTTGAAATACCTCAAAAATTCTCATTAAATAACGTTGCCTTTATCTATGAAGAAAATAAGAAAACAATAAAGGTTACTTATAAAGAATATAAAGAACTTGTCTATAGATACGCTAGTGCGATAAAAGAAGTTTTAAAAGAAATTCCTCAAAATAGTTATGTTGGTCTAAAGCTTAAAAATTCAATTAAGTGGCCGCTTTGTTTCTGGGGCTTAATTGTCGCAGGATATTCTCCTTTACTAATAAATTCAATTCTAAATAAAGAAGATAGTGAAAAACTAATCCATGAATGTGACGCGAAAGCTATCTTAATGGATACACATGAGGAATATGATGTATTTTCATTTGATGTTAGTGAACTAAATATCACAAGTGAAAAACTTGAAAATGGTAACTGGGCAAATGAAGTTTTGTTCTGCACTAGTGGAACAACTGGTGAATCAAGAGTCTATGGTTATACAGGCGAAGATTTATCAAATCAAATTATGGCAGCCTATTCAATTCCACTTACATCAGATGATGTTATGTATATTAAAAAATATGGAGAGGTAAGACATCTAATGATTCTACCTTTCTCTCATATCTTTGGATTTGTAGCGGTCTTCCTTTGGTTTACATTCTTTGGAACCACTATTGTTTTTCCAAATTCTATTTCTTCAAACGATATAGTCTATTTTTCTAAAAAATATAAAATCTCTCATATCTTCGGAGTTCCTCTACTTTGGGATTCGGTTGCAAAAAGCATCAAAAATGGTTTTGCAAGTCAATCTAAACATAAACAAGATCTCATTCGTAGAATGATGGATTTTAATAATGATAAGATTACAAAATCTGAAGCTGGATTTGCTTCAAACAAAATTGTTAAATCCAAAGTTCAAAAGAATATCTTAGGAAAAGAAATTAGATTTTTAATCGCTGGAGGAAGTGTTTTATCTAGAGACACTCTCGAAACTCTTAACGGGGTAGGCTATAACCTCTATAACGGATATGGAATGACCGAGATTGGTGTTACCTCCGTTGAATTATCAAAAGATGTTAATCAAAGAAATAGAGGCGCAGTTGGTAAACCTCTTTATGGAGTGAGCTATAAGCTTATCGATAACGAACTCTGTGTGAAAGCTCCTCAAATTCATTCTTATCATTTTGTTAATGGAAAGAAACTTCCTACTTCTTTAGATAGTGAAGGATATTATCACACAGGTGATGTAGCCGAGATAGATGGAAACGGTTATGTCTTTATTAAAGGTAAAAAGAAAGATGTCATTATCACTTCGAATGGAGAAAACATCTATCCAGAAGAACTTGAAAAATATTTTAATAACATAGAAAGAATTTCTCACGCTGTTCTTGTTGGAGATAAATCTAATGGAAAAGAAGAACTCGCATTAGTAATCGAACTATCAACTCACTTAGAAAAAGAAGAATATAAAGAATTAGAAAATGACATTAGAAAAGTCACTGACTCATTACCGCCTTCAATGAGACCTACAATTTGTTATCTATCTTTACAACCTCTTCCAATAAACGCTTCACTTAAGGTGAAAAGATACGTTATTGTTGATGAATTAATGAATCACAAAGAAAAATATGTCAAATTATCAAAAGGAGATAATATTGATTTAAAAGGTGTTTCATTAGAAGAAATAAATCCTATCATTGATAAGGTAATTGATGTCTTTGCGGAAGTCAGTGGGACCTCAAAAGAAAAAATTGGTCAAAGCGCCCATTTTATTGTTGATTTAGGTGGAGATTCATTTACTTATATGTCTCTTGTTTCTGAAATAGAAGAAAAATTCGATATTGGTATTCCAAGCGAAGAACTTGGTAAACTAAACACCCCTATCGAATTTGCCTTATATTTATATCACAATAAGAAATAATTATTCGTTATAAAAATCTAAAATAATTTGTAAGACTTTCGGATCAAGTTCCGAAAGTTTTTCATAATCAATATTGTTATTAAAGTTAGCGAGCGCTCCACCGAATAAACCAAGCTCTTTCATAACTTCATTTTGGGCGTTTTGAGCCTTTATTGTCACATATGGAGCGTGTCCCTTAGCAGGAATCATTTCCACTCTTAAAAGGTCGTTTTTAGACTCTATTTCTTTAAAGATAGCACCGCTCATACTAACTGGAACAATGTTATCTTCTTCACCTTGAAGATATAAAACCTTCGCGGTTTTGTTTTTAAGCAAACTCTTTTTAGAAGAATAAAACGCGAGTTTACCAAATCTAACAAAGTTCCTTAGATAAATTGCCCAAGAAAACATCTTGGCAGCTTTTGAAAAGCTAATTGATAAATCATTATCGTTATTAAATCCAGCGACTGAGATAATTTTCTTAACAACATTATCTTTTATATTTAATGAGTTAATTACGACAAATCCACCCCAGGAATGTCCAAATAAGTATAAAGGAAGCTTATTAAGTGAGTCGTTTTCTTTGATGAATTTAAAAGCACATTCAATATCACTAATTCCTCTAACAGTAGAAGTAATATATTTCCCTTCTGATAGTCCGCTTCCGTATTGATCATAGGCAAGTACATAAAAGCCATTTTTCACCAAAAAGCGAATCATAGGCATTAAATAATAATGACCATATCCTATTCCATGGACCATAAGGATAAGTGCTTTTGGATTATTATTATTTTGATCTTTATAAATATATCCATTAAGCGAAGCGTAAGATTTATTCTTAAAAGATATCTTTTCTCTAATAACATCATCATAGGAATAGACATATTTAATTCTTAAATCACCATCCGCTCTTTTATATAGTGTTTTATGGTAAGAAACTTCTAAAACAATTATTGAAACAAAAAATAGAAGTAAAACTACTCCTAAGATAATTCCAATAATTAGACCTATCATTATAGATATTCCTTTTTAATCTTTTCTAAAGTAACTGCGTCAGCTTTTGAAAAGTTTAATTTATCTAGTTCATCCTTATTTGACCAAGCCATCGCAAGATGTTCTGTTAAGGTAGGTTCACCAGAAATAAGAGTGCAACGATAAGTATCAATATGAAGAACTTGGGTTTCATATTCATCCACTACTTTAGTGATAAGTTCGTGAACTTTAACGTTTATTTTTAATTCTTCTTTAAGTTCTCTAGCAAGAGCTTCTTCAGGAGTTTCTCCTGGTTCAATTTTTCCACCAGGAAATTCCCATTTAAATTTAGTTTCGCCATGATCTCCTCTTTGAGCAGCGAAAACTTTTCCGTCTTTAATTATTGCACCTGCAACTACATATACTTGTCTTTTCATATTAACCTCAAAGTAATTATATACATTTTACATAGTAAATAAATAAAAAATGAATCCCTCATTGGAATTCATTCGCCCGATTTTTACCCGTCAAATCTATAGCGTCATACTATAAATTTGATAATCGACAGGGTTAATGGATAACCACTAACCTTGGACTATTCTACTCTTCTAAAAATCTTTTGCAAGCATTTTTAATACTTTTTGGAACTTTTTTAGAAACTTTACCCCAATAAATATAATAGGAGGGAACAAAATGTTTCATCCTGTTTATAGGACCCTTGCCCCGAGTAAAAGGAGTAAGACAATCGAATACATTGTCATATTATTGATCCTGATTTATCTAATCAAAGTGAGCGATCACCGCGATTAAATAGAAAAGGAGGGGGCTAGACGATTTACCTAGCTCCCACCAAAGCAATAATATAGTAAATCATTCTTTGAAAGGGTGCAAGGGCACCTATAAATATAAAACCCTTGTTTCCAAGGGTCTATATCTTATTGAATTTGAGGTTCTTTAACTTTGTCTTTATTATTGAGTATAAAGGCAAGCACTAACCAGAGGAATATTCCTCCTAATAATGTCCATAATGCAATCCAACCATCAATAGGATCATCAAATGTTAGGAAACCTTCTCCTTTAGCGGCACTAAATATACAGTCAATTAACCACATAATAGTAGCGGCACCAAAGACAATTGCTAATATTTCAAGATGTAGTTTCTTTCTATCTTTAAATACAAATAGAAGAACAACTGAAATAATTGCACAAACTAAAGCAGTGAGAAAATACATTATTTCTTCTCCTCAAGCATTGCTTTTTTATGTTTGCGATATTTGAATAAATCAAATAAGAAGATTCCAACAGCCCATGCAGCAGTTATCGCTAGCATCATAGTTACACCAATAGTGCCCATTTCATGGAGCATCTCCGATGCGCTTTCTGCTTCACTAGCAGCGGTTAAGAATGGAAAATATGGAACTACTTCACCATGGAGGACATGTTCACCAGCAAGTAGGAAACTACCACCAAGAAGTGATAATTCTAAAATACCAAGTTTCTTGCTCCATTTAGTTTCAGAACCAAATTTATATTTCTTATCTTCAATTTTTGTGAAATCAGTTGTTTCTTTTGAAACCTTATTCTCGTGATGCTTCACGATATATTTAGCAGCGCCTACTGCTAAGGCACCTGCAACACTAACTACAAAACAAGCCATATTTGTTTCTCCTTATTATTCCTAATAATTTTATAAATAATTGATAAATCTTTCAACCATTATAATGGCAAATCCTTTTTAACAAACCTTCTTGCGCCAATAAAAGCAAATACTACACCAATAACGATTAAGATAGCGAGTTCCCAAATCCAGTTATAGGAAATAGCAACATCTTGTCCGTTAACCGCTTTAGAGAAAGCAGACATTGAGGTTGTATCCACTAAAGTGAATAAAGATAAATAGTTAAAGAAATACATTGCTTTAACTCCAATACCAACAGCGACGAAGACTTGGTTACCAAATAGTCCTAAGATACAGCATAGGAATGAAAGGATACAAGCTCCACCACCAACAGCGATCGAATATGATGATTTATTAAAGAAGGCAGAAGCGCCAAAGCATATTCCACTTAGTCCAAAAATAGCAATAAATGAACCAATACAGAAAAGTATTGTTGTTAATGGAATCCACGAAGAGGTCACTCCTGGGTTTCTAGCAAGCATAATCGCATTAGCGATAGCTTCACTTGTGAATGCTGATAAAGTGATAACGATATACATCGCAACAATTGAAAGAAGAAGGAAGATATACTGAGTTCTCACAACAGTCTTACGATTTGTTGGAGTAGATAAAACATAAGCCATTGAACCATCATTTACTTGTGCAGCAATAAGTTTATTTGCGGCAATCATGACATATATCATTGGTAAAAGAACGCCAGCGATCTTATAGATAAGTTCACTCAAGATGGAATTAAGGTCAATTTGTGACATAACTTGAATACGGGTTAATGAAAATCCCATCTTTTCAAGAAGTCCTAGAATTTGTAGCCAACTAAGTCCTTCATCATTAACGTATGTTGAAACACTATCCATATCAATGTTAGTGAAGATATTTTTAGAACCAACAGCGACGTTAATAATAACAAATATCGCTGCTGAACCAATTGTGAGAACAAGCCACATAACCCATAAGGATTTAAGTGATTGCATAAACAAAGGTAGCGAGATGAATTTGTGATGTTTTTTATTTTGCTGAACTGCTTCCATCGTTTTTACCTCCTATATCTTTCATAAAGTATTCTTCAAGTGTGTGATGTTTTTCAGTGAATGATTTGATGTTATGTTTTCTAAGTTCTCTTATCATTCCATTTATTTTTTCTAGTCCTACTCGAACCGTAATAGTTAATTTATTTTCATCTTTATTTAAGACTTCAACCTGAGATGTATCAGCCTCATCAAATCCTTTTTTATCAGCAAATCCGACAACATAATCTCGATAAGGTTGGTTATGAAGTTTTTCCATATCAACGACATCAATTAAGTGTCCATCTTTAATAAAGCCAACATAATCGCATGTCTCTTCAAGTTCATCAAACATGTGGTTAGACATAATGATTGTCGCGCCTCTAGCTTTCTCAGCTTTAATAATATTAATAAAGACATCTCTCATTAATGGATCAAGACCAGTTGTAGGTTCATCTAAGATAATAATTTCAGGAGAATGCATGAAAGCTGCTACTAGAGCAGTTTTTTGTTTCATTCCTTTCGACATTCTTCTTAAGTTTGCGGTTGGGTCAAGTTGAAGAGCGTTGATGATTCGTTCAGCTTTTGACATATCAGTTAAACCAATCATCTCAGCTTGGATCTTTAAGAAATCGGAGCCGCTCTCCACTTGTGGAAAAGCAATTTCTCCTGGAACGTAGCCAATATATTTTTTAATTTCTTCAGCGTTTTTCCAAGCATCTAGTCCTTTAACTGTAACTGAGCCACTATCAGGTTTTAAAAATCCCATAATGTGACGCAAAGTTGTGGTTTTACCACTTCCGTTCGTACCACAATAGCCAAAGACAACACCTTTTTTAACATCAAAGGAAATATCAAATATTCCACGACCATTTCCGTAGTCTTTCGTGAGGTTTTTAATAGAAATAATTACTTCGTCGTTATTTTCCATTTTTATTAACCTCCATTCCTTCTTTGGTGTTACCTTTCACTCCGCTAAGACCACCAAACTCTCTTTCCTCTTTATAGAAAGACATGAAGTAGTCTTGTAAGGTGAATGGCTTTTCTTCAAATTTAATAACTTTTAGTCCATCAAGTGTCTCAAAAAATTCGTTATATTTGTTATTTGGGAAACGAGTCGCGACTAAAAGAATGTCTTCATTTTTATATAAAGTTTCAAATTTATTTTGCTTTTCAAGATATTTGGAGTAACTTTCTTTATTTTTAAAATAAATTAAGAATGTACGATCTTGATTTTTCTTTAGTTCTTTAGCTTTGAAAGTTGAAACGTGTCTACCATCTTTAATAATTGAGATAGTGTCACAAGTCGCATCAACTTCAGAGAAGATATGACTAGATAAAAGAATAGTTTTTCCTCTTTTCTTTTCTTCAAGAATAAAATCAATGAAGACCTTCTGCATGACTGGATCAAGTCCACTTGTAGGTTCATCAAGAATTAAAACGTCTGGGTCATTCATAAACGCTGCAACAACAGCGAGTTTACGTTTTTCACCAAGAGACATTTGTTTAACATTCATTCCTGGGTCAAGTTTAAATAAATCTAATAGATAATTAAGTCTTTCTTCATTTACTTCATTTCTCATCCCTTGCATCATATGGATAAATCCCCATCCATCAAGTCCAGCTGGAATAGATGGTTCACCTGGTAGATATCCAACTTTTGCAAGAATCTTATCGGTTTGACCAAAACAATCTTGACCAAAGATTTGAACTTTACCAACGCTTGGTTTTGCAAATCCCATGATATGTCTAATAGTTGTGGATTTACCCGCTCCATTAGGGCCTAAATAACCATAGCATTCACCTTTATGGACTTTGATAGAAATATCAAAAACTCCACGGCCATAGCCATAGTCTTTGGTAAGATTATCAACATTAATAATTACTTCGTCATTCATTTTCTTTATTTCTTTGCTAGACCCATGGCAAGAGTGTGCCAATCACGGTAGACTTTATTATCGTGATCGGTTGGGAAGGTTTCATTAATTTGATTAATTTCTTCGTTAGTTGGATGAGTGCCAACTGGGTGAGAGGCTGGAGCAGGACCAAGAGGATCAAATAAATCAATTCCATACCAATAAAGTTGGAATCCTAAATCTTCAACACTAACAGGAATATAAACTGTTACGAGTTCACCTTTGTGATTCGCATACATTATGTCATCTAAGAATTCACTTGGAATTGATGTTCCTTGAGAAGCAATAATTTCTAAATTAAGTTTTTTTGAATCATCTTTTGTTGGCGAATTAGAAAAAGTATATGTTCCAGAAATAGATAAATTATTTAAGTCGATGATTGAACTTTCTTCTTGAGTTTGATCTTTCTTATTCATATTAAGGAGTAAAGTAAATTTCTCTCCTCTATCAACGTTATCAACAACGTATCTCTCTTTAGATAATTCTAGAGAAATACCAAAATGTGTGCCTTTATCTTTACCTAGTTGGAAAGCGTAAACACCATAATAGTCATTCTCTCCACAAGCCGCTAAAAGGATGGTAGATATTAGCGGTAATAATATTTTCTTACTTCTCATAATGAAATCCTCTTATTTCATATTGTAAACGATATGAAAAAATATTTAATTATTTTTAAAAAAAGACTCACCGAAAAGTGAGTCTTTAGAAAATTAAATAATATAAATTATTTAGACCAGGCAACTTTTACCCAACCGTGGCCATCTTCTGTATTGTTGTATTCCACGTAAGTAAGTAAACCATGACCTTCGAATTCGGCTTTACCAGCTTGATCACCAGTAGTTTCGACTTTGAAGTTTTCTCCATCGAGGAAATATTTGGTGTTTTCTTCGCTTGGAACTAAAACAGCTGTAGTAGCAATCAATCCTGGAGCAACTAATACAATAGCAGCATCACCAGTAACTTTTTTGGTCGCCCAATCATATGTCGCGCTACCTTTAAGGGCAAGTCCACCACGAGTTAAATCCATATTGATTTCAGCTTTGGTGTATTCAACTTCTTTCTTAGCGGCTTCAACTGCTTGAGCATGGAATTCATCATAACTAACTTCCTTAGCACAACCAGCGAGTAATAAAGCAGCAACACCCATAACAGGTAGAATAACTTTGCGTAAATTCATTATATTATCTCCTTTCACTACTTATATTTTATATAAAGATAAATAAATGAGAAATATTTTTTTAAAAAATTAAATAAAAAACTTCCATATAATGGAAGCATTTTTTCTACATGGTGGACCTGACCGGGATCGAACCGGCTACCTCCTCCATGCCATGGAGGCGCTCTCCCAGGTGAGCTACAG
>CADBUI010000007.1 GCA_902797855.1 uncultured Erysipelotrichaceae bacterium | reverse complement strand
TTGGTGGAGGTAACAAGAATCGAACTTGCACGGGTTGCCCCACTAGATCCTAAGTCTAGCGCGTCTGCCAGTTCCGCCATACCTCCGTCTAGAAAAGGTAGATTCTTCTTAATGGTGCCTTCAGACGGACTTGAACCATCAACCTACCGCTTACAAGGCGGTTGCTCTGCCAATTGAGCTATGAAGGCATCATATATACTGGTGGGCGCTACAGGGATCGAACCTGTGACCTCTTCCGTGTGAAGGAAACGCTCTCCCAACTGAGCTAAGTGCCCATTTAGAGAGCTTTAACGAACTAGTTCGTTAATCCCTCTTCCTATTAAAATAGTCCCTAACGGGGCTAGATTAAGTAAATGGTGGATCTTAATAGACTTGAACTATCGACCTCACCCTTATCAGGGGTGCGCTCTAACCAGCTGAGCTAAAGATCCATGTGCGACAAAGCGCTTAAATAATATACAATACTGATTATCAATTTGCAATAAGTAATATTATATTTTCTTTTAATATATTTATATTTTATATATAAAAGGAAAGGGCTCCCTATAGGAAGCCCTAGCATAAATAAGAAACAATTAACGTTTGGAGAATTGTGGAGCACGACGTGCAGCTTTTAGACCGTATTTCTTACGTTCTTTAGCTCTTGCATCACGGGTAAGTAAACCTGCAACCTTTAGGGTCTTACGGTCTACACCTGCTTCAAGAAGAGCACGTGCAATACCAAGTCTAATTGCACCAGCTTGACCAGTGAATCCACCACCTCTAACTTCAGCATTAACATCGAACTTGTCGGCGTTACCACTGACTTCAAGAGGTTGGCTTAAATCCATGACAAGGGTTGCATAAGGCATATATGAATTAACATCTTCACCATTGACGGTGATTTTGCCTTTACCTGGAGTGACGTAAACACGAGCGACTGAGGATTTTCTACGGCCTGTGCCATAGTACATAGTATCTTTCTTTGCCATATTTACTTTCTCCTATTATCTCTTCCACACGAGAACTTCAGGTTTCTGAGCTTCGTGTTTATGTTCTGGTCCACGGTAGACAAATAATTTCTTATAGATTTGTCTTCCGAGTTTACCTTTTGGTAACATACCCCAGATACATCTTTCTACCATTTCTTCTGGATAGTTTTCGAGCATTTCTCCAGCAGTACGAGTGCGGAGACCACCGTTATATCCGGAAACATTGTAGTATTTTTTGTTTTGTTTTTTGTTGTTACCGCTTAAAGCGACCTTTTCGGCATTAACAACAATAATATAATCACCACAGTCAACATTTGGTGTATAGATAGCTTTATCTTTACCCATAAGTTTGACGGCGACGAGGCTAGCGAGACGACCTAGTGGAATATCGGTTGCATCAATGACATACCAACTACGTTTAATCTCAGCAGGTTTTGCGATCGTTGTTTGACGTTGCATTTTGTTTCCTCCTTACTCAAGCAATAATCTTACCGGGACTATTGATTTTTCATTTTGTGCCGAGAGAGATTATATATGTTTATATATAGTTAGTCAAACACTTTTTTATGTGTGGGTGATGCATATGTGTAATGTATCTATTTTATTATTCTTTTAGGCATCACCCACAACATAATAAAGTTATATGCATACGTATCAAAAATAGATATGTAAAGTTTTATTAACAACAAATAAATGCGATTTTTATTGTGTTTATATTATATAAGTAAGAAAATATTTGTGTTCGCAACTAATGATTGCGGGAGGAAACATATGACACTAGGCGAAAAGATAACTCACTTAAGAATAGTTAATAATATCTCTCAAGAAAAACTAGCGAGTTTACTTGAAGTATCAAGACAATCTATTAGTAAATGGGAAAGTGGAGAATCACTTCCTCAAATTGAAAAGATACTTGAATTATCAAAACTATTTAAAATCACTACTGATGAACTTCTTGATGATAAGATAATCATTCATCGTGGAAAGAAGATTGCTATTCCTATCAGTGGTACAACAAAAACAAAATATTTTGGCACAGATGGATTTAGAGGAGAAGTTAACACTGTCTTAACAAGCGACCACGCTTATAAGATTGGTAGATTCCTTGGATGGTTCTACTCTAATCCTAAATATAATTTACAAAAACCTGGCTACCGCCCAAGAGTAGTTGTTGGAAAAGATACAAGAAGAAGTTCTTATATGCTTGAATACGCTCTTGCAGCTGGACTAGCCGCTAGTGGAGCGGATGTTTATCTACTTCACGTCACCACCACTCCAAGCGTTTCTTATATTGTTAGACAAGATGGTTTTGACTGCGGTGTTATGATCACCGCTAGTCATAACCCATTCTATGATAATGGAATTAAAGTAATTAATGGTGATGGTGAAAAGCTTGAAGATAGTATCGCGCTTCTTATTGAAGCATATATAGATGGAAACTTATCACTATTTGGAATCAAAGATAAAGATCTTCCACTTGCAAGTAGAGAAAGTGTTGGAGTTATCTATGATTACTCAAGTGGTAGAAATAGATATATTGCCTATCTTATCTCACTAGCGAAGCATTCAATGAAAGATCTTAAGATTGGTTTAGATTGCTCAAATGGAGCAAGCTGGATGATCGCTAAAAGTGTCTTTGATGCTTTAGGAGCAGAAACTCATGTTATCAATAACACTCCTAATGGAGTGAACATCAATAAGGATGCTGGAAGCACCCATATCGATGTTTTATGTAAATATGTTAAAGATAATAATTTAGATTTAGGCTTTGCCTTTGATGGAGACACAGATAGATGTATCGCAGTAGATGAAACTGGTCACGAAGTAGATGGAGATAAGATTATGTATCTACTTGCTTTAAAACTTAAAAACGAAGGTGCACTTAATAAAAACACCTTAGTGACCACAATCATGTCTAACTCAGGATTATTCAAAGCCTGTAAGGCTGTTGGTATTGAAACAGTTCAAACTAAAGTTGGCGATAGATTCGTCTTTGAAAAGATGCAACAAGAAGATTATTCCCTTGGAGGAGAACAATCTGGTCATATCATCATGAAAAAATACGCGACTACTGGTGATGGTATATTAACCGCGATTATGGTGACTGAAGAAGTTCTTGAAAGAAAAGAGAAACTATCAAAACTTGTTTCAGCTGTGAAACCACTACCACAAAAACTTAAAAATGTAAAAGTCACTAATAAAGCAGCTGTTGTAGCAGATAAAGATGTTCTTCAAAAATTTAGAGAAGTTAATGCTGAAATAGGCGATAACGGAAGAGCACTTCTTAGACAATCCGGTACTGAACCAGTCGTAAGAATTATGCTTGAATGTCCAACTATCAAAGAATGTGATGAATATATCGAAAAGATATATGCCGTCATCAAGAAAAGAGGATACGTTTGTGAATAAGCTTAATATTAAAATTAATGAACTATTTGAAGAGATTCCTATTCCTTTCTTAAAGGATGTATTCTCTTCACACACCTATCCTTGGGAAATACTTCCTTTGGTTAAAGGAATAATTAAACAGCAAATTGAAAAAGGACTAAGTGGATACACCGAAATTGAACCTGGTGTATTTGTAGGAAGTAATGTCATGATTGCAAAGACTGCGACTATTGAAGCTCCTGCTATTATTGGAAACGATGTTGAAATTAGACCAGGAGCGTATCTAAGAGGAAACGTTATTATCGGAGATAAATGTGTTATCGGTAATTCTAGTGAACTTAAAAACTGTATTCTTCTTCTTCATGTTCAAGTTCCTCATTATAACTATGTTGGTGATTCTATCTTAGGAAGTCATTCACATATGGGAGCGGGCTCAATATGTTCTAATCTAAAAAGTGATGGAAAAAATATCATCATTCATGGAGATAAAGAATATGAAACTGGACTTAGAAAAATCGGAGCAATCTTAGGAGATCATGCGGATATCGGATGTGGATCAGTTCTTAATCCAGGCACCATAGTTGGAAAAAACACTCAAGTATATCCACTAAGTATGCTTAGAGGTGTCTATCCAGAAAATTCAATTGTTAAAAATACCACGACAGTCGTGGATAAAAAATAAGGGAGATAACAAAAATGAAAGTTATTGTCGGAGATAATGAAAAAATCTCAAAATTAATCGCTGAAGAATTTATTGCTCAAATTAATAAAAAACCTAACAGTGTTCTTGGCCTTGCAACAGGTACATCACCTTTAGGTGTGTACGCTAATTTGGTGAAAGCTAATAAGGAAGGTAGAGTATCATTCAAAAATGTTGCGACATTTAATTTAGATGAATATATCGGACTTGAGGGCACACATAATCAATCTTACCGATATTTCATGAACGATAATCTATTTGATCATATTGATATTGATAAGTCTAAAACACATGTCCTTAAAGGTGTTGGAGACTATATTGCATATATGAATCAATATGATGATGAGATTGCTTCCTTTGGAGGAATTGATCTACAAATCCTTGGAATTGGTAGTGATGGTCATATTGCCTTTAATGAACCAGGTACACCATTTGATTCACTTACTCATATTGCAGATTTAACTGAATCCACTATCAAAGATAATTCCAGATTATTTAATGATATCAGTGAAGTTCCTACTAAAGCTGTCACAATGGGACTTAAATCAATTATGAACGCTAGAAAGATAGTCTTAATTGCTACTGGTAAAAATAAAGCCAAAGCAATTAGAGATTTACTCTGTGGTCCTATGACTGAAGATGTTCCATGTTCTATTCTTCAAAAACATCCTGATTGTACAATCTATGTTGATGAAGATGCATATAGCTTAGTGAAATAAATACGAAAATAGAAGGTGTGGCAACTACCTTCTATTTTTGTTTATAATGCCCTTCATTATTTTGATTTCTGATTCTTTAGCGAAATATTTTTTAGCAATCTTTTCTAAATTATCATCGATTATCTTTATAAATTTATTTATTCTTTCTTCAATATAGTTCGATTGATAACCAAGATATTTACCAATCTCATATATATTTGAAATATTGTCACTATCATCATCTACAAATAAAAGCGCGTGAGTGTTTGTATCCACTGAAATATTCACATCGAATGCAGGGGCAAGTGACCATGCATTATATTTATAGATAAAGCCATGGTTTCTTAGATGATCATCACAGTTATTAATTAAAATATTAAAAATGATTCTACTGAATAATTCTTCTTTATCTTTCTTAATGTTTTTAGAAACAAGATTAATGATATTAAATAATTCAATATAAGAATGCTTGTTTTTATCGGTGTCTGTTGCTCCTAAAAGAGTCATCGCGGATGCATAATGGATTCTTTCTTCTTTATTTCTGTCGAATCTTTTCGATAAATATATAGATCCATATTTGTTCTTCTTTTCTTCTAATATAGAAGATGGGACATCTATGCCACACAATCTTTCAAGTTCATTCACTACTTTTTCCCAAAGTGCAACATCATAGCTATCTTTTTTGGATGGAAATTTAGCAATATAGATTTCGTTGTTATTGTTATAAATATTAGCTTTAGGTCTAGCACCACCTAAAGATGAACCCGGCGCTAAAAGAAGTTGAATTAAATTATCATTATAAAAATCATCTTCATATTTTAAAGAGGCTTGTTCAAGTTTTCTTAAAGAAATATATGGCGGAATTTTTTCTAAGGCAGGGGCTAAAAATATATTGGCATTTTCTTCCTTAATTCTTATTGCGCCAGTGCGAGAAATATCTAAAGTATTGATAAGATAATCAATTTCCAAAAGTGTTCTTTGTTTTCTGTTTTCTTTTTTAGCTTTATTTCTTTCGTTTCTATCAATTAACGCTCTTCCCCATCTATCCGGCATTAAATCAGAGATGAACCCAAAGATTTTTTTATCTTTCGGATATTGTCTTCCTTTGAATGGATATAAATCAGGATCAAGATAAAAATCTGGATGATTAACAATGAAATCTAAATTATATTCAAAAGAATAAACTTCTGTACCATTAAGTGAATCAGCATAAAGTTTTCCAATCAAGGTATCGTTATCTCTTAAATACAAACAATATACTTTTTCCATTGTTATCTCTTTCCTCTATTTTTGTTCATTATACCGAGATCATTTAAAGTTTTTCCCAAATAATCATCTGCACATATCTTTTCAAAATCCTTATCAAAACCACCTATCGCATGCGCAACTGCAATGTAATTGCCAATGGAAACCGATGGATCACCATTTTCTATTTTCCATAATGTGGCTCTAGACACATTAGCCCTTTCACATATTAAAGACATTGCATGATTTCTTCTTAATCTAGCAAGCTTGAAATTAATACCCATTTGCTTGAGTATTTTTTGTTCTGGTGGTAAAAGGATTTGGTTGTTTTTCATAATTGCTCCTAACGTTTACTATTTTAAACACTTATATGCGTTGTGTCAATAATACTAAACATTACTAGATTAAAAAAGAAAACACTCGCGCGGGCGAGTGTATCTTCTATATATTAATTAGAGATTAACGTTATGATAAACGTTTTGGACGTCTTCAAGTTCATCAAGAGCGTCGATAAGTTCTTGGAAGCGAGTCTTAGTTTCTTCATCTGGTAGGTCAATATATTCATTAGGCACCATTTGAATTTCAGCTTCTTCATATTCAGTAATTCCAAGTCCTTCAAGAACTTCTTTTGCTTTCGCGAATGCGCTTGGAGCGACATAGACCACTACTAAGTCTTCATCTTGTTCAACACTTAAGACGTCAACATCACCAAGGATGAGAGCTTCTTCAACTTCATCACGGTTATTTCCTTTAAAAACAAGGACACCTTTTTCTTCAAAGTTGAAGGCAACACTTCCTAAGTGACCGCCTTTACGAACTACATTAGTTTTAACTTCCACTAAAGCACGATTTGGATTATCGGTAAGAGTATCAACGATAATATAACTACCTGCTGGACCAAAGAATTCATATCTTCCTGGAATAAATACTTCAGCATCTCCACCTTGTGCTTTCTTAATAGCTCTATCAAAAACATCTCTTGGAACTGATTTTCCGCGATATTTTTCATATACTGCTCTAAGAGCAAGGTTGGTCTTTGGATCAGGTGATCCAGTTCTTGCTGCTAAATATGCTTCTCTAGAAGCACGAGCATATAATGCTGATTTAATTTTGCCAGTTCTCGCCATTGCAGCGGCTCTAACTTCGTGATGTCTACCCATAAGTAATCTCCTTTAATAAGCGTGTTCTATTATACTATTGTCTTTTTAATTAGACAATTTTTTATTTTTTGGAACTTTTTTTGAAACTTTACCCCAATAAATATAATAGGAGGAAACAAAATGTTTCTTCTGACTTATAGTCCCTTGTACCTAGAAGGGAGAATTATGATGATGGAATTCATCGTCATGATATTGATTCTACTTTATCTAATCAGTACTGTAAGAAGTAGGGATTAAATAAAAAGAGGGGACTAGACGATTTACCTAGTTCCCAAGTGCAATATCATTGTAAATCATTCTTCATATAGGTGCAAGGGCGCCTATGAGTTTATAGTAGCAAAGAATGATCGATTCAAATTATTTAATGTTTAATATATTTGACGTTATCTTATACAAAAAGTATAATATGACTATGGAAACAAAGCGTGTTATTGGTGAAAAGATTAAGACTCAAAGATTATTCCTTAATCTAAAGATGGAAAAAGTAGCGAAAGAGATCGGGATTACTAGATCAACATTATGGTCTATTGAAAACGGAAAAGGTAATTATTCAATAGATTCATTAATTAAGTTACTTAGATTTCTTGATGTTTCTATTAATATAGAAGAAACAAAAAATGCTTCTCATAGAATTAGAGCAACTAGAACCAACACTTCTTTAGATAAAAAAATAAATAGATTTATTGTTATGTGTGTTGAACAATACGCTTCTTACACCAATAAAGGCAGTAACGAAGTATACGCGTTATTAAACGAATACGGAATTATTGATGAATTAATTGATGATTATGAAGACATGCACGGCATGTCCACATATTCAATAAATGAATACATTGATAAAAGGCTTGCTAGAGGTGCTGCATGATTTTATACCATGGATCAGATGTTATAGTTAAAAACCCAAGAATAATCATCTCTGAAAAAGGAAAAGATTTTGGGTGTGCTTTTTACTTAACTCCTATTAAAGAACAAGCCGAAAGAATGGCTAAAAGAAAGAAAAGAATGAATGGAAGTTCTAGAGCAATTGTTAACGTATTTGATTTCAATGAAGCCTCTATTAAAAATCTTAAATATAAGAAGTTTGCTGATCCAAACTTAGAGTGGCTTGAAACAATAATTAAATGCAGAACTGATGCCCACTACAAACATAACTACGACATCGTCGAGGGAAAAATCGCTGATGACGCAGTTGGTGAAACAATCCTATTTGTTATCGAAGGAATTATTAAAAAAGAAGATGCACTTGAAAAGCTAAAATTCCAAAAAATCAACTCACAAATAGCGTTTTGCACTAAAGAATCATTAAAAGAAATAAAGTTTTTAAGATACTATGAGGTGCATTAATGGAACATACTCTTGCTAAAACACTTCTTATCTCTAAAACAATTGAGCTTATTGCAAAAGAATATAATCTCACAATTGCTGAAGCTAGAAACAATTTTTATAATTCGGAAACAATTAAAAAATTAGATGATGATGAAACGGGATTATATGGTGAATCGTCGTTATATATATTTTCATTATATAAAAAGGAGAAAAACGCCAACTAAGCTTTTTCTCCTTCAGCATATTCCACTCCTAAAAGGAATAATCCTTCAGGTGGTGCCTTATATGGGGTGATAGTTCTAATATGAGAATCTAATAATTCTTTAATATCATCGATAGTGAGTTTATTTAGTCCTACTTCAATTAAAGTACCAACAATCATTCTCACCATATATTTCATAAATCCTGTCCCGCTTATTGTAAAAATAATTGTGTTAGAAACATTATCAATATGAAAATCAAAAATAGTTCTCACAAAATCATTTTTATCTTTTTCTTTTGATGTGAAGTTTTTAAAGCAATGTTTACCAATGAAGAGTTCCGCTGCTTCTTTCATTGCTTTTACGTCAAGCTTACGAAGAAACTGAGTAGCATAATGTCTATTAAAAACGTCATATTCTCCAGTAGATAAAGCATAGATATATGTTTTAGAGGCTACATCAAATCTAGCGTGGAAATTATCTTTAACAACTTCTAAAGACACTATATGGATATCACTTGGAAGAAGAGCATTAAATGAATATCTGAGTCTATTTAAATCTTCCACTTCTTTAGGTGCATCAAAATGGAATGTTTGTCCAAGCGCATGCACTCCAGCATCAGTTCTTCCTGATCCATAAATTTGCACAGGTGTATCAAAGATACGAGAAATCACTTTTTCAATTTCTTCTTCAACCGTTCTTTCATTTGGTTGAACCTGCCAACCAGCGAAATTCGTGCCATCATATTGAACTACTGCAAGTATTCTCATTATTTAGCCACCTTTCTAGTAGATGAAAAGATACCTAACAAAATAAACATAGTGATAGTGATCGCTAAAGCGATAAATAACCATCCAAGGAATGTTGGGGTATAGTAGGTGATATTCATCACTGATATCACTATTACTCCCGCCAAGATAGCAAGAGTGAATAATATAATAACTGAATCAAAGACTGACCAGGTTAATTTGTGATAATGAGTTCTTTTCGCTCTTGGGTTATATCCTCTTGCTTCCATTGCATCTGCAAGTTCTTCACTTCTTTGGAATGCAGAGATAAATAATGGGATTATTAGCGCAACAAGTGCCTTAATTCTTAAAGAGACTCGTCCGTGTTTAAAATCAACTCCCCTACTAGATTGAGCTTTCATAATACGGTCAGTTTCATCTAATAGAGTCGGAATAAATCTAAGAGCGATAGAAAGAGTCATTGCTATTTCATGCGCTGGGAACTTAATTAATTTAAGTGGAGACATAAACCACTCAAAGGCGAATGTTAAATCTAGTGGCTTAGTTGTGGATGTAAGAATCATTGTTAAAGAAATCATAATGATAAGTCTAGAGACAATCTTAATAGATTGATATATAGACGCCCAATAGATTGGATAGTCCCAGTTCCAAGCAGGAACTTGGATTCTAAATGATTCTCCATAATAGTAATACATTGTGCTTGTCCAATCTGCACTACTAGGAGAGGCAACAATAAAGATATTGATGATAAATAATAGAAGCACTACAAACCACATTGCTTTAAGTGACTTGAAGAATTGTTTAATTGAAACATGAGCGACTATCATCGAAATGATAACAATGAATAAAATCACGCCTTCAACAATAAATGTCATCACAAAATCAGTGATTGATGTTCCAGGTAGATTAAACTGAAAGAAAAGCGCGACCATAAGAAGAATCATGGAGACAATCTTATTCCTTGGATCAAGCCTATGGAGGAAGGAATCATATGGTGAATATCGCCCGAGGATCATGTTGTTCATTTATTCTTCCTCTTTCTAGCAATTTCACTTGCGAGACTTTTAACGTCTTTAATAACTTTTGTGTCTAGCTTAATTCCTTTTTTATCGAGTTCTTGCACTACTTTAGCAATATAAGGAGTTTCAAGAGAATATTTTTCGTCATTATCTAAAAATAATTCATCAGGAGTGGCTTCTTTTACGATTCTTGAATCACTCATCACAATGACATTTGTGGCATAAGTAAGTACTAGATTCATATCATGAGTGACTACTATGACAGTTGTGCCACTTTCATTCATTTTCTTAAGAAGTTCCATCATCTCTTTAGTGCCTTCTGGATCAAGTCCAGCAGTTGGTTCATCAAGCACCATAATAGATGGAGATAAGGCTAAAATGCCCGCGATAGCGACTCTACGCTTTTCTCCTCCAGAAAGTTCAAATGGAGATTTTTCAAAATATTCTTCCTTGATACCTACTTTAAGTAGACATTCTTTTGCGATCTTACGCGCTTCTTCTTTACTTACTTTAAAGTTAGTAGGTCCAAAGGCAACATCATCAAGAACAGTTTCTTCAAAGAGTTGGTTTTCTGAGAATTGGAAAACAATTCCAACTTTCTTTCGTAGGTTCGCTAGTTTCTTAGTTCTTCTTTTTCTATTTGAAGAAACAACAAATTCATCAACGATAACTTCTCCTTTAGTAGGAAGAAGAAGACCATTAAGTTGTTGAATGAGAGTGGACTTTCCACATCCAGTTTTTCCAACAATACAAGTAAAAGACTTATCTAAGATAGTCGCATTAATATCATTTAAGGCTACATTTTCAAATGGAGTCTTGTATGAATAGGTGAAAGATACATCTTTAAAATTTATTGGCATATACTGTTCACCAAACTTTCTAAAGATGAATAGTCATCTACTTTTATTCCAAGTTTATTAAGTTCATTTGCTAAAGAATATAAAAATGGAACACCTAAATGAATCTTTTCTAGTTCATCGGACTTACTTAAGATTTCTTTAGGAGAACCACTCATATAGATTTCTCCTTCATTCATGACGATGATTTCATCACTATTAAAAGCCTCTTCAACATCATGAGTGATACTTATTAAGGTGAGATTAGGATTATCTATTCTCATCTTTTTAATTAGTTCACTTATTTCTCTTTTTCCTTTTGGATCAAGCATTGCAGTTGCTTCATCAAAGATGATAACTTCTGGGTGCATAGCGAGCACGCCTGCAATTGCGACTCTTTGCTTTTGCCCTCCAGAAAGTTTTTCAGGTTGTTTATCAAGATAATCAAACATATCAACTTTTTTAGAATATTCTTCGATTATCTTATCCATATCCTTTTGTGGGACGCATCTATTCTCTAGACCAAAAGCAATATCATCTTTCACTGTTGAACCAATAAATTGGTTATCAGGATTTTGAAAGACAATACCAACTTTTCTTCTAATCTCTTTGATGTTTTTAGAATTATATTCTAGTCCAAAAGCTTTAAGTGAATCCTTAGATGGTTTAAGTAAACCAATAAGAAGTTTTGCAAGTGTGGATTTACCGCTTCCGTTATGACCAATTATTGAATAATATTTTCCACTACAAATGGAAAAAGAGACACCTTTAATAGCGTCGTTTTTTCCATCATATGAAAACTTTAGATTATTCGCTTCAATAACGTTCATATGTTAATAATTAACAGTTGGAATTCTTCCTTCGTATTTTCTTACTTTCACTCCCGCAAGTTCAAGCATTAATGCACTTGCTTGGACGGAAGTAGTATCAGCGTATTTATTGTCTAGATAGACGACTTCTTTAATTCCTGTTTGAATGATAGCTTTTGAGCATTCATTACATGGGAATAAAGTGACGTAGAGAGTGCAGCCTTTAAGGGCAGCGCCATCTCTTGTATTTAAAATAGCGTTAAATTCAGCGTGACAAACATAAAGATATTTTGAATCAAGACCTTCACCTTTATTCCAGCTGATTTTAGATTCATCTATACCTGTTGGCATTCCATTATATCCATTCGAGACGACCTTATGGTCACTATCAACGATACAGGCACCGACTTTAGTGCTTGGATCTTTACTTCTTTGGCTGGAAAGAAGTGCCATACCCATAAAGTATTCATCCCAAGATATATTCGCGGTTTTTTTAATCATTGTTTTTACCTCTTAATCTAACGTATTATAGCATATATTATATTTTCTTAGTGAATAATGCCATTGTTCACTAGAATGATAATAAGTATACATATAGCGATAAGTATTACCACTACCCCAATAAAGATGATGATTGATAATGGGAATGACTTCGTATGAAGTTCTTCTTTATCTTCCTCACTTAATAAGGATTCATCAACTTGTAATTCTTTCGTTGGACGGCCTTCGATTTCTTTTTTATGTCTATTCATGGATTGACTCCTTATTTTTAAACACTTTACTAGTTAAATGAAGTAACAGAGTTACCACGAAAGAATCTAAAGCAATATTAATAAAGAAAACGAGTCCTTGAGAGAAGAATATCACAAGGAAATCGGTCTCAAAGAATATCATCTTCACAATTGAATTTAAAATTAATAATACGAATAGTTCATTTATCAATGAAGTTAGAGCAATCTTATATGTTGATATTTCATAATTTGCGTTCTTTGTTTTATTAACAAAATATTTGTTGATGAAATATAGTCCAATCGATATTCCAAAAGATAAGATAAATGCGACAGCGATAATAATTATCTTTTGATATAACTCAAAAACATATTCTTTAGAGAATAACACTATTGAATTATTAATTAACAAGAACACTGTTACAAAAATGAAGATCGCTCCTATAAATGAAACAGTGATTATATATATAAGTTTTTCCGATTTAATGAGATTAACTAATTTATAGACACACCAAGGAAGCACACCAAGAAGAGTGTACACCAAAGTGAACCATGGATTAATTGAGTATCCAAGTGCACTTGGGACTAAGACAATACCAAGGATATCACTAAGTCCTCCAATAACTCCTCCATAGATTGGGCCAAGAAGTAGAGAAGAAAAGATTATTAATGCTGGTCCAAGAGAGATTCTCACAAATGGAATGATAGGAATACTTTGAATAGATAAAAATCTTGTGAAAATAATCACTAAAGCTAAAAGTAATCCTGATAAGGCGATGCGTTGGACAAGATCTATTTTCACTTTATTTTCCTTTCAAAAACTCTCTAACAAGTCCTGCGAATGCTAGTGAACCAGTAATTAAAATTAAATCATCAGGAAATTCGCTTATTTTTGAATTGATAAGTGATTTGTAGTCTTCAGTAAAGGAATAATCTCCTAAGTATAAGAAATAATCATCTTCGGTTCTCGCTCTTTTATGAGGGAAGGTGGTTAAAGATATATCTTCACTTATTGAAGAAAGTTTCACTAACATTTGTTCGATGTTTTTATCTTTAAAAGCAGCGAAGATAACGTGAATAGGTTTATCGTTAGATTTAGTAAGTGATTTAACAAGTTCGCCTATTGCTTCTGGATTATGTCCCCCGTCAATAAGGATATGTTCATTTATATATTCGTATCTACATGGAAGTAAATCCATAAGTAATCCTTTACGGATGGATTCTTCACTTACTTTAATTTCGTTAGAAAGAATTCTAGTCGCTTCGATAGCGATACTTGCATTCTTAAGTTGATATTCGCTTAATGTATTAAGTTCAACGTTTAAGTATGGATAATAATCAAAAACTAGGTGATTATTCTCTACTCTTTCAGAATAATAATCATTTACGACATATAGTTTAGAATTAACGTCTTCGGTTCTTTCTTTAATTGCATACATTGCACTTTCATCAAGCTTACCCACAAGTGAAGGAACTTCGTTTTTAATAATTCCGGCTTTATTAGCGGCAATTTCAGAAACTGATCTACCTAAATAGGAAGTGTGTTCCAAAGACACACTTGTAATGATACTAAGTATTGGAGTGATGATATTTGTAGCGTCTATATATCCTCCCATACCAACTTCGATAATTGCTAAATCAACATCATTTCTTAAGAAAAAGATATAAGCAATATACGTTTGGATTTCAAAAGAGGAGAGATTATATTTTTCGAATTCTTTATAGAATTCATTAAACAAAGAAACATATTCTTCACTAGAAATATTTTTATTATTAATTGATATCATCTCGGTGACATCACTTAAGAATGGGGAATTATATAATCCGACTTTATATCCTTCGCTTTGATAGATATTAGTTAGATATTTAGCGACACTACCTTTACCGTTCGTGCCAGTAATATGAATAGACTTAATAGGAAAAGAAAACTTCTGACTTTTGATAAAGTTATCGTAGTTATCTCTTTCATAGGTGGAGAAGTCGTGAGAAAGGAAATATTCACGAATTTCAGAAATATTCATTAATACTCACCACCATTCTTTTTAGCTTTATCCATATTGCGTTTATCTTCTTTAGCACGTTCAACATCGCGTTTATCGTATTGCTTTTTACCTTTGGCTAAAGCAATTTCAACTTTGGCTTTTCCTTTTTTTAGATAAATCTTTGTTGGCACAATAGTGAATACTTTTTGAGCGGCTTTAATTCCTAGTTTAATAATTTCCTTCTTGTGAAGAAGAAGTTTTCTAGTTCTATTTGGATCATGATTAAAGATGTTTCCTTGTTCATAAGGAGAAATGTGCATATTTAAAATATATGCTTCATTATTTCTAATCACGACATAGGAGTCATGTAATGATGCACCATTTCTTCTAAGAGATTTAATTTCACTACCTCTAAGTTCAATCCCACATTCAGTGAAATCACTAAGGAAATAATCATAAGAGGCTCTCTTATTGTTAACGATTACTTTAATCTCGCTCATAGCGATTTAGATTATATACTTTTTATGAAAATGTTTCATTACAAAATAATGAAATTTAATATAAGTTAATTTAATGGGAATTATTCACTTACTTTTGAAGAGGATAATTCTTCTTGTTTTTTAATTAATTTATCTTGTCTAAGAATCTTACGAGTAATGTTTAAACTTGTAAGAATAAACGCAAACAAAAGTAAGGTCATAATAAAGATTGCAATTGATGAAACTGGGACGACATTATTAAGACCTTCTAAATAGGCATATCGATAGGTCCCAAAGATAGATATTCCAGTATTGATTATTGATAAAATTCCCACAAATAGTCCAACGAAATATAGTGGAACCTTAGGAGCCTTGTATCTTTCTAGTCCTGAAAAATATAGGCTCATAAAGTAGACAATTATGGACGCAAGTGAGATAGCAATAACTACTTGAGTGAATACTGAAATATATTGAAGAACTAAGATAGTTAAATAGTCGCTTCTTAGTGAATCACTAATAGATGGCATTGCTCTAGACAACTTAATTAAGAAATTAACACTACCAACACTAGTGATATTGTTTTCTCCGACTAGATATGAAAATTGAGGTAGACCAATACTCAGAATAGCAAGTATGGCAAAATAAAGCACAAATGAGAAGATAACTTTCTCCGCAAAGATAAGTGGTCTAGTTTTAGAAAATGATTGATATGTATGAAACACCATCATAATCATAATTATTCCAGTAAGCATTGAAATAGTTGAAACAAGACAAACTGAGTTATAAACGAAGTTTGCGTCCGTTGAAATATAAGCAGGAATTGTTAGTCCCACTACTGCGTTAGAGGCAAGCACTATACCAAGTTCTCTATAAGCATTAAACTTCCTTGGAATAGATCTAAATGCTTTAAATGATTTAACAATACCAATCACACTGAATGCGATTGTAATTAATGCATTAAGTTCGATTAGACCCACTAATATACTTCTAGAGACTACATCTAGATTAGTGTCGCCATCAAAAAATCCAGCGATAATAGTGACAGAATTATAATGGAATACTTCACCATTCTTGGTAATTGTAAATACATCTGGAATAAGTAGACCAATACTAACAAAGAAGGCGACAATGCTAACGATAATAAATATTCTTTGGAAGACAGGATCAAGTTTTTGTTTTAAGGTTTTATATTCTTGACCTTTCTTTGAAAGAACTTCCTCTTCTTTATGAGGAATCTTCTCACCACAATGTGGGCATTTTAAAGTATCAACACTAATAACTTCATGACACTTTGGACAAGTTAGATTCCCGTCCATTCTAGTTCCACAGTTAATACAATGCTTTGCAGAATCTATATTCTCAAATGAGCATTTAGGACATTTTTTCATAAGAATATTTTATATTATATAAAAAGAAAATAAATAAAAACTGGCACATAGGCCAGTTCTAAGGGGGTATTAACACTTATGAAGACTATTTAAAGCGTCATTTTTATGAGCTTCTTCAAATGCTTCTAGATAAGTTAATCTATTTGTGTCATCCGCTACTTCAGCGCGGTCCACTAAATCGATGTTAAGATCAAGAGTGATTGTCACAAGAACTTTGATTCCTAAGTGGACATCTGCTCCAACAAGTTGAGTGTCAGCTGCATCAGTTCTTGCAGTGATTGTTAATGATTTTAAATCATTGTTACCACTAAGAGCGGCGATATCAAGATCGAAGAAGAAGTTATCTTCGCTTGCGTTATATTTGAAGTCTTTAAGAATCTTCTCATATGGAATTTGATAATCGTCGTTATTATTAATTGAGTTGCCAATCATGTCATATGTGCTATCAATTGTACCCATAACATCCTTTAAAAGGATTTCCATGATGTTTTCGAAGAAATAATCAACAGTGTAGACACCCGCATATTTAGTTGATCCATCATCAACTCTATCAACATAGAACATGTTGTTATGATAATAAATATGAGCGCTTCTACTATGAGCGATATTACTGAGTAATCCTCTATTAAACCAAAGAATAACTGGAATATTGTCTAAGTTAATATCGATTTCGACATCGGAATTATGATCCTTGTCGGCTTTAGTCCAGACCTTGATATCCATTGGAATCTTTTTATCGATATCAAATAGTGTTAAGTCGATAGTGAGTGAAGCATTACCACTAAAGTGATAGTAATTGAATTTAGAAGTATTGAGCCCAAGTTCAAGAAGAACTTTGATATCACTGAAATCAATATAATCAGCGTTCTTATCAAGTCTAAATGTTGATGATGTATCTTTGGTTTCATCATATTCTCTTAAATAAGCATTAAATTCGAAAGTTTGATTATCGGTGATACCATCGATAACTAGATTAGAAACTTTTAATGCTTCTAAGCATGGATTTTCTCCACTTTGGTATTCGATTCTAAGAGTGAAAGACACTCCTGAGAGAGAAAGAATATCTAAAGAAACATCAGCTTCTAAATAGTTTTCTTTAACTTCAAGTCTATCGATGATGTTAGTGGCTAATAGTAAGGTATAGTCACCACCCATAATATCCTTGATTGGGAAAGAGGTTGTGCTATCGAAGATCTTATTCATGATTTCTTTCATGTGATCATCAGGATTATCGATAGCGATATCTTTGACGAGTTTATATAAGTCTTTGAGAGTATCAATCTTCATCTTTCCGTTCATGGTGGAATTATAGGAGAAGAGAACTTCATCAACTGATTTAAGGTCGACCTTAACATTATGTGAATAACCATTAAAGTCATTGATGGTCACTTGACCATAACCATATCCATTATCAGTTGTGTTTCCATTTTCATCTAATAGATGTCTATTTTCATCAACTGCAAATTGAATAAATGATGGGTTTCCATTTTTATCATTACCAATAGTGAGTTCTTTATATTCACCATTTTCATTTGAGGTATATTTACCATCAAATTCAATCGCGAATTTAGATTGAGTTGTATATTGTTCAATCATCTCTGGAATAGAGGAAAGTGGTTCAAGAGATTGATAATCACTTGAAACAAGATGATATGCCTTATATTCAACGAATGATAAATTAATATCAGCTTCATATCCTTTAAAAGATAATCCATCGACTTTAAGTGAAGAGATACCATCTCCATCAAATCCTAAAGTGACAGTGATATCACTCATATCAGCAAGCTCACTAGAAATCGCGGATGGTTTTAAACCCACTCCAAGTTCTTCGCTTGTTAAGGTGATTGAACCCAAGGTGTTATTAGCGATTTCGACAATCTTCGCGATATTTGGATTTTCAATTGTGGCGGTAAGTGAATTCATAATTCCATCAAGTTCATTACTTCCAAGTTTAGATGAGAAGAATGAAATGAGTTTACTAAGTGAATCGGTACCAACAGAGACATGTAAATCAGAATAATCTGCGTATATTGTTTTGTTTGCTAGAGCAAAACCATATGGCATTGTCTTATTATGCGCTGTTAAATCACCTGATAAAGAATAAATCTTATTATCTAAGTCATATGAGACATCTACATTAGTAGAGATGAAATCTTCTCCACCTTTAGTTAAAGAAATATCAGCATTAATAGTATTAGTTCTTTCTTTGGTGAGATTATAGATTCCATCAAAGATGGTGAACATTGGTTTGAAGTCTTGATATTTATCTTTATTTTCACCTTCAAGTGGTGAGACTAAGTTAAGTTCTTCTGGATCAACATGTTTTAAATCAACATCAGCGGAGACGACAATACCTTTGTAGTTAACATCTGCTTTAAGTCCAAGGAATTCATCATCTTCGTTTGTTTTCCATTTGATGTTCACACCATCCATAAGTGAATAGTTATAAACATATCCTTCGCCTTCCATTTCCTTTTCAGGCATTTCTAGGATTCCTTTTTCAAATGAATCAAGTGAAAAATTAGTGAGTTCACTTGGTAAATCTAAACTGAGTCCATAAGCTTCTGGAAGTTTATCAATAAAGTCTGTTACATCTTTAACTTCAAGTTTGAAATATGAATCATGGAAGTCGAAGAACACGGTTGAATCAAAATATGCAAAATTTGCGTTGATGTTTGTGTCATTAATTCCTAATGTGGCACTTCCATCAATTTTAATATCAGACATGTTAGAGGCGTCACCTTTAACATTTCCAAGTAATGAAATTGAAAGAGAATCATTGATAGCAATATTTACATTCGCATCAACATCAAATCCTTTTGTGCCTCCTAAAGAGTTAAGGAATTTTTGTTGAGGTGTAAGTGGTTTACGTTCAATTTCACCATCATCAGTGTTGCTTCTTTTTGTATTTTTAATTGGGGCTACTTCATTTGAAGCAGGTTTAATTTGAGTAATAAAAGCGACTCCGAAGCCTAATGAGGCTCCAGTCATCGCGATAATTGCTCCTTTTAAAACTGATTTCATTTTGAAATCCTCCTTTTAATACACGACTGGTGTATTTAATTCGGGGATAGGTGTAGCTTCATCATAATAATAGATGTCTTCTAATGTACCATCGGAGAGATGTACACCTAATTTGTTAACCTCATATTGTTCAGTAGTGTTAATCTTTTTGAGGTTTAGTTCGCTATCTAGAGTGAATTTAAGATTAACCTTATAAAACACTGGATAGTCGCTTAATCCAGAAACCATCTTCATTTGTTTAACATAGTTAACGACGGCTTTATTTGGATCAAGGTTTAAGTCAACGTGGTATTCACAACCTTCTTGACTGACACTTTTCTCTAAAACTGTATCTTCAGAAATAATGTAGATATTTGGTCTAGAGAGAAGTTTTCCCCAAGTTGAGGCATAATCATCTAAAGAATATTCAGTCGCGCTGCCTTCATCATATTTAGCAGTCTCAACATCGATATCATGTCCTGGATATGTTTTAACTGAACTAGTTTGATATATTCTCCAAGAACATGAGATAAGTCCTTTAGATATGTTTTCCATGAAATAGGAATCGTTATTCTTAATTGAATAGCCACGAACTGTTTGAGAAACACCCGCTGCAACAACATCACCTTTAGAAACAATTCTTAAGGAGTCATGAAGTGTAGCTTTGTGTAGCCCAATGTTAGCGAGTTCATATGGTTCAAATGATGAATAGTCTCCACCGCATTCCTGATAACGTTTATATAATGCTTCAATGTCGTCTTCTACGACGTTAACAGCATTAGGATCATAGGTTTGACGGAAGACACTTGAACCGATAAGGACTCCACCTACAGCAGCACCAGCTGTAGCGATAATCGTAACCAAGACGATTACCCAGTGGTGGGCAAGGGTTTTACCTATATAGCTAAAAAACGATTTTACCTTTTTCATAGCAGCGTAAATCATATCAAAGCAAAATAGAATTGTTTCTCTATTTATAAATGTATTTATGGGAGAGGTAACTCAATTTTTAGGAGAGTCCATATCTCTTTCTCTCTTAAAAATAGAAAAATATTATTTTTCTTGAGGTCATTTTCCTTGACAAGCAAAATTATCAATAGAAAATATAAATTATGGAAAATATTAAGAAAATTATAGGTAGTAATCTTGCTGAGCTAAGAAAAAAGCAAGGATTAACACAGCTTGAACTAGCTGAAAAATTCGGTTATACAGACCGTGCAGTGAGTAAATGGGAGAATGGAGATACCCTCCCAGATGTTGAGATTTTATATGAGCTTTGTGAGTTCTATAATGTCACTATTGACTATCTCACTCATGAAGAAAATAAATGGAAATATATTAAGATTAAAAAAGATCCTAATGAGTTTAGAAATAAGGTCGTTATGACCTGTTTAGTTGCATCTGTTATCTGGATGATTGCGACTGTAATCTTTGTCTATTCATTAATTAACCAAGCGATAGATAAACCATATTGGATTTCTTTCGTATGGGCTGTGCCTGCGACCGCGATTATCCTTATATTTATGAATATTAGATATCTTAAATTTAAGGCGATGTATTTTTGGCTATTAACTATACTTGTATGGTCACTTTTAGGAGCGACATATCTACAATGTGTCTTACATAATATTGAAAATTTAAATCTATGGCCAATATTTATCATTGGAGTGCCTTTACAAGTATCAATCGTTTTCTGGGTTAAACTAAAGAAATATCCTATCATCAATAAAAAATAGTTTAATTTCACAATAATCAATTCTCTTGTTTACAAGGGAATTTTTTTAAATTATACTTTTAGTGAAGATAAGTTCAGTGAAGATAAGTTCAGTAAATATGTTTATTAGTAGAAATGAAGAAATAAATAAAATTAATAATTTCCTTAAAGATGGAAATTCGCTACTTTTATATGGCCTAAGAAGAATAGGAAAGACAACATTAATAAAAGAAGCTTTAAATAAGCTTAATCGCAATTACATTTATTTTGAATGCATTAAAGCTAGTGAACCCGTAAATGTAGAAGCCTTTAAAAATCTATTAAAAGAAATCGCTGATTACAAAGATAATGGAGAAGATACTTTTTTAGAGATATTTAAGAATCTAAATAAAGAAAAGAATAGTCTTGTTATCGTTATCGATGAGTATTCATATTTAAAAGAATACTATTTCGCCAGCAAGAAGATGGATAGTAATTTGGAAGCAATTAGAATTGATTCCGAATTTCAAGTTATTATCGACCAATATTTAGATAGAAACAAACTTATATTATGTGGCTCTTCCATTTCAACAATGAAGGATCTCTTATCATATAATTCTCCACTATATGGTAGATTCTCAACTATTATCAATTTAAAACCATTCAATTATTTAGATGTAAAAAAGATGTTCCCATCACTATCAAACAATCAAATTATTGAAATTTATTCGCTTTTCGGTGGTTCGCCTTTCGTATTATCAAAGATAAATCCAAATAAGTCACTAAAAGAAAACATATGTGAACTATTATTAAATGAGGATGGCATTTTAAGAACGCATATCGAAATGAATGTGCTCGGTGAAATGGGCAAAGATCCTGATTTGAATCTAATACTTAAAGTAATTAGAAACGGTGTTAAAAAATATGGCGATCTCGAACAAAAATTATCGCTTCAAACCTCCGGGCTTTTAGATAAGAAACTCAAGAAATTAATTGATTTAGATATTGTCGAAAAACAATATCCAATCGGATTTGAAAATAATAAGAGAAAAACTCATTATGTCTTAAAAGACAATTTATTAAGATTCTATTATTCCTACATCTACGGAAATGAGAACCTAATCTCACTATTAGGTGCTGAACGTTTTTTTGAACTTAAAATTGTTCCATCTATTGAGGAATTTATCTCTAGAAGATTTGAATGTATGGTAAGAGATTATTTCTCGCTTTTATCTAAAACTCAAAACGATAAAACTATCGTAAATATAGGTTCGTATTTCACAAGTGAAAACGAATATGACTGTGTAATCAAAAGAGACAATAATAAATATGAAGTATACGAGGTTAAATATACAAAGAAGCCTATCGATTTATCCACTATGCATAAAGAAATAGTTCAAATCAAACAAATACCTGGTCTTAAGATATCTAAAATTGGATTTGTTTCCGCCAGCGGATTTACACAAAAAATTGATGAGGTTGAATATATTGATTTGGATAAATTATTCGATATTAATAATTAAAGGAGGAAATAGCTATGAAAAATAAGTTACTTATATTAAGTCCAATTATCATGTTACTTCTATCAGGGTGTAACACTGATAACACCACTTACAGTGTGACACTTGATCCTAATGGAGGAAGTGTTACGTCCACTACACTTACCTTTAAGAAAGGTGAAAGTATTGAACTTCCTACTCCTAGTAAAGAAAATAAATCATTCCTAGGTTGGTATACTGGCTGGACTGAGAATGATGTTTTAGTGGACTCATCTACTAAGATAGAAAAAGACTATAAGCTAATCGCTAAATGGAATACATACGATTTAACTTATATCGATGGCAATGATAATGTTGTCGCTATCGATAGTGTTAACCCAGGTAGCGTAGCTACAAAAATAGATAAGAAAGGTGAGAAACTACCTACACCTGAAAAATGGTATACATTCTCCGATTGGGTATTTGATTACTCTACTATCATCAATCAAGACTATAAGATTTATGGTAGTTACACTGATGAAGATATTGTTTTAGGTAAAACTAGACATAGTCTAATGATTGCAGATAAATCTCTTGATTATTATTATGCAATCAAGAAGACATCATTAACTAAGACTAGTGATGAACTTAGAAAAGATTTAACTAGTTATGCCTTTGGTTTATCAATGGCAAATTCATCTAAAGACTCAATAAGAGAATATTTCTCTATTGGAGGATTTGATAATATCTATACTTCACCTAGTTATGAAGTTCCTCCAACTAAAGATAGCGTTTCATATGCGTTCGCTCATAACGTGATAAACGAGCAACATATACTTGCTATATCTATCAAAGGATTAAACTATGGCGCTGAATGGGCAAATAACTTTGATATTGGTGAAACCGGTGATCATAAGGGTTTCTATTTAAGAGGAAATGAAGTATATAACGCCTTTATGAATTATGTTAGTGAACATTCATTTGATTTATCCTCTTCAAAAGTTATTGTTAGTGGATATTCTCGAGCGGGTGGAGTCGCTAATGTAATGGGATATCTCATGAATAACGCGAAAAATGAACATGGACAGCCAATATTCACAAACGATAATTTGTTCGCTTATACATTTGAAGCTCCAACATGTTTAGAAACTTCAAAATGCGTACAATACGATAATGTTGTGAATTACTATAATAGCGCTGATTTAATCACTAAAATACCACCAGAAGAATATGGACTTGGTAAATGTGGCACGAGTATTGATATTCACACGAATAATGTTGATACATTATTAAACGATTTTGATTCATCATTATCAATTCCTAGTTACATATCATCTACTGAATATCCTGATGAAGTGTCGTTTGTTAATAATTTAATAAATAAAATTCTTACTCTTGGAGATAATCCAGATTACACTACCGAACCTCAGTATCTAGTTAAAACTAGAGAAGATTTTATGAATAATGCTGCCCCGACAATTATGTACGCAATGGAATTATTCTTCTCTTTAAAGGATACTACTGTAAATAATATCGTCAGTGACCTTAAAGATAAAATTGATAAAAAGGATTATGCCTCTTTATTACAAATTTTATTTGTAGAATATGGATTATTCGATTATTTAAATCCGTTTATAAAAGATGATGGCATCATATATAATGAAGATGAACTTAAAACACACGCCGAAATAATAAGATGCTTCTTTATGAAAGGAGCGCTTATGCCGGTTATCCAAATTGCAATTTCTTCACTTGCTAATCTACAAAGAGCTATCTACATGCATACATTAGAAATCAATTATTTGCTCCTTAATAACTACCTGGAAAACAACTAAAAATTCCCATTAAATCAAAATAATTTTTGAGTCTTGGATAAATTATTCCAAGACTTTTCATTACGTATGTGTTTATAATATAGGTACACACCCGCATAAGGAGACCCGGCTCATTATGAAAAATAAGAAAACAAAAATTGGTTTATTATTCGCTAGTTCACTAGCGTTTTTTGCTATAGGAGTATCTGCTTTAGTTGGTATTTCACCTAAAGATGCTGTTGAAGCTAAAGCTCTTACCATTCCGACAACTGTAGATTTAAAAGATAATACTGAATCAGAAATTAGAGCGTATTATTCATACTTAGAGAATCTTCCTACGAGTGAAAGAAGGGGACAAAATCTCTTAAAGAATCTTAAGTATATTCTTGTAAATAACCCGAACACTCCTAGTAAACCTGCACAATATTTTACTTATGCTCAGGTTAGAAGTATCTATCGAATTACAGATAGAAACTGGTATTCATCTCCTGCAAGCGGAATATCCGGTTATAACGCATCTACAAATAAAATTACTGGATTTAATTATAGTGAAGACCCGTATCTTTATTATTATTACCGAGATGATAACTTCACAAACCCACATACCGCTACTGCAAAAGCAACTTCTAAAACTGGCTCACAAGAAACGATGCTCAATCAAGAACATATTTGGTCTAAATCACATGGTTTCTCACAAGATAGCGGCGTTCCTAATGCCGGTAGTGATCTTCACCATTTAGTTGCTGCAGATGTTGCGATTAATAAATGGGGCCATAGTGAAGAGCCTTATGGTTATGTTTCAGCCGACTCCAGTTCTTGGGTAACAACTAGATCAAACTGGGATAATGGTGCAAACGCAATTTTGAATAATAAGAGAGGAACGGCTTTAAACGCTAGTTCACAAGATACTGAAACAACAGTATTTGAACCTAGAGATGAAGATAAAGGCGATTTTGCCCGCGCAATGCTATACATGGCTGCTAGATATAACTACATAGGAGAATCTTCATTTACAGCTAGTGTGCAAGAGCCAAACTTAGAACTTGTAGATTATTTCAATAACGATAAACAAAACTGTTCATCAAGCGTTCCAAAAGTTACTTATGGTAAATTAGGCGATTTATTACAATTCCATAAACAAGATCCTGTTGTGACTGGAAGTAATAAGGACTTCGAAGTTCATAGAAATAACTTAATTTACAATAATTACCAATATACTCGTAATCCATTTATTGATTTCCCTGAATGGGTTGACTATGTTTGGGGTGACGACACAACTAAATACGCAAAACCATCAACAGATACCATTAATGGATATAATGAAGGCGGAGGTGGAGACGATCCAGTTGCTGTTACTGGCGTTAATGTTTCTCCATCAACTGTATCTATTGAAACAAGTGCAACATCTCAATTAACCGCTAATGTTGTCCCTGCTAACGCAACAAATAAAGCTGTCACTTGGACAAGTAGCAATACATCAGTTGCTACCGTTTCATCATATGGTCTTGTTACTGGTATTGCTGAAGGAACAGCTACTATAACAGTCACTACATCCGATGGTGGTTATACCGCATCGTGTGTTGTAACTGTCAGCGCTCAAACTGGTGGAACATACACAATTTTGGGAACTGATACATTTAACCCAACTTTACCAACATCAAGTGGAACAATTAATAAAAACGACACACTGCATGCAGATACAACTGCATCTATTGATATTAAGGAAAAAGCGATATATAAGTCAGGAAGCAATTTACTTTTCTATGTCAGCGATTCAAATACTCCTTTAATTTACAATACAGAACCTATTAACAATATTAAATCGATTACTACTCACTATAGTTCTACCTGTAGTGTCAATGCAAAGGTCGGTGTTACATTTGGCAGCACTGTACAAAGCACATACACAACCGAAAACAATAAAACTGTCGCAGGAAAAAGCAGTTCTGACTTATGGACTTGCTCACAAAACAATTGTGGTTATTTCCAAATTTCTGCTAGCAACTATAACGCGCAAATAACTCAAATCGACATTGTTTGGGAAACTGGGGGCAGTACTGATTCGGTATCGTTAAATAAAACTTCCACAACTTTAGATGTTGGTGATACCGAAACACTAACTGCGACTGCATCCGGAAGCGTCACTTGGTCATCACTAAATGATGAAATTGCTACTGTTGATAGTAATGGCACCATCACCGCTATAGGTGAAGGAACCACCACAATTACTGCAACATGCGGAACCGCAACAGCCAATTGTATTGTTACAGTCAATACCCCAACTCCAACAGATTATGTAACATTGGATAAATCTTCAATGACTATCGCAGTTGGAAATACAGGAACATTAACTGCTAATGCATCTGGAAGTGTCACCTGGTCATCTAGTGACACATCTATTGCAACAGTTGATCAAACTGGTGAAGTTACTGGTATTGCTGAGGGAACTGCAACTATTACCGCTACATGTGGTACCGCTAGTGCAACATGTATAGTTACAGTGTCTAATTCAGCTCCTGTTATTAGTGCTAATGGACTTTACTTTAGAAAAATCACATCAACCGATGAATTGAGTGATGGAAAATATATTATTGCCGCAAACGTTAGTGATACATGCTACGCAATGTCTAATTCGTTCCCAACAACAAAAGGCAGAATTAGCGGCACTAGTGTTGTGTGTTCAAATAACAAAATCGATACATCAAACGCTAGTCCTTATATAGTTGAAATAAAAGCGTCATCAACAAGTTTTACTATCTCTGATGGAAACGATGGATATCTTGCATATTCGGATAGTACTAGTCTAATTAAGGAAACCGATGCAACCAGTGAATTTGCATTATGGACAATTACTGAAGCATCAGCTCTTACTGGAAAAGGTTCATTTGAAATATCTAATTCTGCAAGATATTTAAGATATAGTAATTCCGCTTCAACTTTTGGCTCATATACAGCCTCGACTTCTCCGTATTACAACATTGATTTATATAAAGAAGAACAAGCATCTAAGTATGCATACGACTTCATGAACGCATTCACCTGTGATAACGGCGCTCATGAACCATCATTCACTATAAAAGAAGGAACAACTAAATGGAGTTGGGCATTATTAAAGACATATTTCACCGATGATTTAGATGCAGAGGATAAGGCCGCATTAACAGGCGCAACTGCTAATGAATCTGGTAATACCATTGAACAAGCAGTAGCAAGATACGACAAGGTTGTCTCTCACTGGAAATATGAAAACTTTATGTCTAGATCCATTACTGGACTAAATAATAGAACTTCATTTATTTCAAGTGATAATGAATTATTTATTGTTATTATTTCTACTTCTTCAATAGTAAGTGTAACCGCGATTGGTTTATACATGCTTCTTAAGAAAAGGAAAGAACAATAATATATATTATTAATAAGATAATGCGCGAGTGATATTGATATTCACCCGCGCTTTTTCTTATATTCACAAATTAAATGTTCGTATTAATTGTTACGAGTTTTTGATTTACAAAGAATGCGAGTTATTCTTC
>CADBUI010000006.1 GCA_902797855.1 uncultured Erysipelotrichaceae bacterium | reverse complement strand
TTCGTCCCCTATTCATTTCTACAGCTTGAAGCATAGAAATAATAAAAGGGTCATTTAAGTTTAGGACAGTTTCTTTTAAATTAATTATTTTCATGACTATATATTAATATAGCGATAAATATGTGTCAATTTTAATTGCATATTTTTTTCGTAAAAGTATGCAGTTAGATTTGTGCAAAAATAAGAAAAAACTCCTTTTATTTCAGGAGAATTTTCAAACAGAATGGATTTAGCGAACGCGTGGAATGGTACTACTTCAACTTTTCATACGCATGGAGTGATTCAAAAATAAAGCCGAATAGCTTCTTAATCCAAATTATAATATGATTTAGCTTCTCGAATCAAAGGCATTAAGAGTTCTTCGTGTGCTTTAAAATCATCCAATCCGTCCAGTTTAATATTATATTCGCTCCATCGGGATTGATAATTGATTTCCAAACCCGCATCCTCAACGCTTGAAATTATGGTTTCATCAAGCTTTCCTTTTATAACTAAATACAAAAAATGTTTTTTGGTTTAAAAGCTATGATTTTTTTTGCAACACCGCCTTTGGATAGGCCAATGTAGAATTTGTTCACTTTTATATGATACATAAGTTGATTATCCTTAATATGATTACATTCTATGTAGAGAGAAAGCCAAGCACTCAGTATAATAAAATGCCAAAAATTCAGATATATTTTTTAAAAGTCACAATAAGAAAACCAACCCGGATTGATCCGAGTTGGCTGTGAGAATCACATTTAATTTAAATATTAATGAAGAATGCTTGTGGATCTAAGGCTACAAAATCATCGTAGACCAATCCTCTTAACAAGAATTGCACAATATGGACATTAACACTAATTCCTGCAATGCCAATATTATCAGATATTGTGTTATCGCCATAGACTACTTTTCCGCAACCGGCATTAGAACCATTCATAATGTATCTTTCATCATTGTCAGTAATAGGTTCTTCGCCTTGGTCAACACTCACACGAACAGTGATTACAACACCACGACCTGGTATGTTTGCTGTTGAAATAATTGAACCATAGATAGTGTTATCATATAAGTCTTCATAAGCAACTTCTTCGCCACCGTCAGAGCTTAAGAAATAGCAACCACATTTTTCACAATACCAGTGTTCTTTTAAAGCAGGTGATGATGAGGTGGCATCGCTTGCAGCGTAATGATGCATGCTATGTCCTGAACCAGCTTCACCAGATTTGAATGTGGATTGATCTCTTTCTTCGGTAAGGGTTGTGTTAAGCCAAGTACCAGTAGTTCCTGATTGATCAAAATCAATATGAGCATTGATTCGAGGTTCAACACAGGTTTTATATGTTACTCCCACTATTTTTAATCCAGTGTATTGGAAAGATGAAAGTCTCATAACAACATCTGTGAAATCAGAACCATTTAATGTGATGTGGACATAAATATGTTCACCTGAAGCAAAATTATGTTCCAAACTATAAAGAGCATAACCAGTGTTAATGATATTTACATCAAGAATATTGAATTCTTCATCGTAAACAGTGATGCTACAATTTGATTTAAAAATACCAGAAGAAGTATTTTGATATAAACCAATTGCTAAATTAGTGGAAGAAGCACTGCCATTAAATTCTAAGTCATAAATGACTTTTTCATTTCTGGCAAAATCTCTTGCATCCATGTTAACAACAGCAAAATCTCCATCACCATAATTAATGGTGCCTTGGATAGCTAATGTTTCATCACATCCATCGTGAATGCAGTGACCAGAAATTGGATTATATTCATGACCTAAAGATGAGACTGATTCAGTCTTTGTATCAGTATGACCATCATAATAAGCGGTATAAGTTCTAACACCCTCAGTTTCGCATGTTGCTGCAGTTGTAATTTCGCTTGTTATAACAGCGTCATGATATTCGATATGTGATTCGTCTTTGCTACAAATGTATTTTGCTTGGGCTTCGAAACCATTCCAAACAAAGGAATCAAATTCGAAATCGTGTCCACCATAGATTACTTCATCGTGGGTTTGGGTAATAAAGCCAGCATTTGCAAATGTGGCAGTAAAAATACCAAGACCATTGGATGTACAGGTAGCTTCAATTGAAATGTCATAAACAGAACTAACTGTTTCACTTTCTTTGTGATTACCGTTTGTTAAACAAACTCTTTCAGCTGTACATGTTGAATAATCAGCGGACCAGACATAAGTTGGGCTACCCCATTGATGAGTATGTTCGGTCTCACTTGATTCTCCACTTTGTCCAGAATTAGCACCACTATTTGTGTTACATCCACCAACACACATTGTGCCAAGCAACAAAACAGATAAAATGATTTTTTTGAATTTCATATATTCTCCTTTCATTTTGCAAAATAATTTTCTCATATACACGCGTTAAAAAATATGTGCCGAGTGGCACATTTTAATAATCGAAAAGAAAATATAATCTATTGATTATTTATCACAATACCTAAATTGACTGCTTCAGCTACTAATTCGGTTCTTGTATGGAATCCGGTCTTGGATAATATGTTTTCAACATGTCTTTTGACTGTACCTGGAGATAAACATAATCTATCAGCAATTTCTTGATTTGAATCACCAGTGAGCATTTCTTTTAAAACTTGTAGTTCTCTTTCAGTTAAATCGTGATTGGTAATGTTACCAAAATTGATTGAAGGTGTTTCATCTGGATAGATATGTTCACCATTCATCGTACGCTTCATGATTTCAACGATATTTTCTTTGCTTTCATCTTTATACCAGAAAGAATCAACACCGATATCTTTTGCTCTTTTGATCCACGAATATTCCGGTAAAGAAGTAACAATGATAATTTTGATTTGAGGGAATTGTTTCTTTATCTCTTCAGCGGCGAGAAGTCCGCTATTGCCATGTGCAGTATAAACATCCATTAAGATGAGATCAATTTGTCTATTTTGACAATATGTTAATGCTAAAGATGCATCGCTTAAAGATGCTTCGTGAACGAATTCTTCACTTTGCGAAACAAATATTTCAAAAAGCTGTCTAGGCATCGCTTGGTCTTCAATAATTAATACTTTATATGGCATTAGGCACCTCAATCGTCAAAATAAAATTTTCTTTATTTTCAATCAGCATTTTACCATTTAATTGTTCAACATGTTTAGATAGATTTGTTAGTCCACCACCCATTTTAATCTCAATATTTTGGTCATTATTTTCATTTATAAATCTCATAATAATATGGTCATTATTTTTATCTAATTCAATGATCAAATTTTTGTGTGTTGTGTGTTTTACGACATTAGTTAACGATTCTTTTGAAGCGTGAATAAATAGGCTAATTATATCTTCGTTAGGTAAAACATCTAATGACGTTTTGTAATCAATTCTAATTCCAATCGCGTCCCCTAAAGTGAGAACGTCCTTTAAATAATCTTCACCACTACAATGTTCTGCTTCTTTATAAAGAAGATAAGCATTATTTTCCCATTTAGAAAGAATTCTCTTTTTTTCTATTTTATCATTATAGGTTAATAAATACGCTGATTGAAGGACTAATTCATTCATCTCATTATGGATATTAACTTTTGTTTCCAATATTTCTCGATGCGAAATCACTTCAAGCATTCTTTTGTTATAAAGCACTAGTTCGTTATTTAATTGTTGAAGTTTTTTGTTGTCGAGTTCTAATTGATTGTTTTGATTCACTAATTCGGTAATATCTAAAGCGATTAGTTCATGTATCTTTGTTTCATTTGGCTTTCTAAAGAAATATGGTTGTCTATCAATTATTAATTCCTTATCAGCAAATTTATATACTTTCCCGTTATCTAGCTTGATTGTCTTATCTTTAACAATCTTTAAGAAATCATAACCATTTAAGATATATTTTTTAGTTAAAGATGAAGCGATTTCTTCCATCTTTTTGTTAATCAACAAACAAGAACCATCTTCTTCAAAATATAAGAAGCCTTCTTTAGAGGTATTGAACGCTTGAATAATGGAGTAAGAGGTAATGCGCTTTTTGTGATAAAGATATAGGTAAATAAATATGCCCACTAGACCTAGAATAGATAGAGAAATACAGACAATATAAATGGAGATATGTAGACCCTTAAACCAATTGATAAAAGGAATATCATTCTCATGAATCGTGGTAGCAAATACTTGAACTAAGAAAATTAATAAAATAGTCACTATGATTGAAGAAATGAATATCGACCATTTTTTAATGACAAAAGAATAGACAATAAAGGAAATATAAATTGTGCTAATAAAAATTAGTAACGAAGTCAATATAGATAAGACTAAAGGAGGGCAATCAAATAGAAGCATCTCTATTTCCTCCTTTAAAAACTATATAATAGACATCATCCTCTTTATTCAAAGAATAATAGACACCATTAAGTGTTGATTCGTCCAAGATGAGTTTATCTATTTCAATGATGATTTTTAATAGATTAGAATCACTAAAAAATGCGGTCACACCTTTAATGTGATTTAGGTTACCAATAAGGGTTCTGACAACAAAACAATATATCTTAAGGATTGCTAAAGAATCATAAGTACCACTAGCTTGTCCCACTATCGCACCTTTAACACCCGTCTTGTCTAAATAACGGAATGTTTCTTTGATTGATAAATAAAGTTCATTAATATCAATCGTTTCTTTTTCTTTAGCGAGTAATTTTAAATTTGCAAAACGTTTAATATAAATGCTCAAAAAGAGTATTTCTGGCATCCTTTTATTATATAAAGATTCATCTTTTTTAATCTCTTTGGCCAAGCTAATTATTCGATTTGATTCACTTGAAACTTCTCTAGCGATTTCATCATATAACTTATTCTTTTCAGAAATGATTAGTTGTTCTTCTTTTAAAGTGTTTTCCAGTTTGTGGAGTTGTTCTTCCTCTTTTAATCTTTCATTGATTTCAGAAAGTTCATTATTAATTTTTAATAATTCGCTTATATCGCTAATCCAAGTAATGCGACCACCAGAAATATTGACGTTTTTATATAAGTTGTTATCAATGATTACTTGTTCATCTTTGATATTCACAGGTGGAACATCACTATTTTGGTAGATTATCGCGTCACTTGAATCTCTAATAACCGCAGGAAGAGACATCGCTTTAAAGATGCCATCATAATTTTTATTTGAAGTAATGAGGTTTAGACTCACTAAATTAATTAGATAACCAGCGACTGTAAAGCAAAGCGTTTCTGGAAAATGACAAAGAACGCTCACTCCTTTATAGCGAGGCAATAGACTAAAAATATCTAAAACAATCCAAATTAATCCAAATAACAAAGGAAGCAAGGAAAGAAAGCCATATCTTCTTTTGTTTGTCACTCGACATTGATGATAAAAAACAATAAAAGAAGCGATAAAAAGTAAGATGACATAACCTGAGGTTAGATAATATAAAAATCCATATTTGTAATCGTTATCCCAATTAGCAAAATTATCGTTAAATTGGAACGCTAGTTGATGTGAATCATTAGTGATTATTAAAGCGAATAATATCAAAGATATTAATCCAGTAATGATATAGATTGGTAGAATTATTTTCTTGTGGTTGTCATAGTAATTTGTTAAAGCGGCTACAAATAGAAAATACGGCATAAAAATAATTGGTAAATAATATAAATACCATATATGTCTAGCCATAATTTCAATATTGGCAAACGTAATATATTTAAAACCTCTTAATAACACTAATAGGAGGATCAATCCGGTAATAATAATTAATTGAATTCTTTGTTTTGTATACGCGATGTGATTGATGACATGAACTAGAAGTATGACTGCTAAAATGATGAATATAAAGTTCGAGATATATAATCCTTTAATACTTGAATCCAAAATAAATTGAAATAATCCACAAGGAAAATAGACTACTAGTATCAATAAATTAACAATTAATATATTAACAACAGGTTTTTTCATTAAGAAAATTTTACTAATAAACTTATATTATTCCAATATATCTTCTTAAAAGAACATGTAGAAAAATGATAAAAGAGGAGTTTGAACAGCCAACAACCCTATCGCCAGTGCAAACTGTTATATGCCTCGTTGGGGTGTGAAGTTGGGTGATTCAAACATAAAATGTGAAAAATTAGTACTTCGTGGATACTATGCAAGCATAATTTTACTGTGATAGCATTAAATCAGCCTAATAAATGGCATATTTTGCATAAAAAAAGCGAATTTGCCTAGGCATTTTCGCTGTTCTTCAAATATGGAGCATCCGACGGGAATCGAACCCGCGCAGTTAGCTTGGGAAGCTAAAGTTCTACCATTAAACTACGGATACAAGTGGATATAATATATCACACTTTTATAATTTTGTGACTGTTATATCCGCGCCTGACGACGAAATATTACTAAATGAAACAGACCAACCAAGTGATGTATTATCATTCATTTTTCCAGAACGATAGAATTGGTTCTTATAAGTTGTCATGGAGAAACTTAATGAAGTACCGCTCTTAAAAATAGATTTTGAAGAGAAATCATCTGTTGGTTGATATGTTGTTAATGTAGATGGTCTAATAAGTTGGAGAATGTTGTAATTAGCATAGCTAGATCCAAGTGGAGAAATATAGTCTTTCGAAGAGCTTGAATAATATGTATTAGACATCATGTGGTAATAGTATTTTCCATTAATAGGTTCAGTTGTAACCTTAGAAGCACTTGGAGATTCATGTTCAACATCATTTAGATAAAGTAGTCTAGCGTCAACGTGCCAAATTCTAAAACCATATTCTTTTGGTCCTTGAGGATAATTTCCATGATAGGCTGCATTACAATCAAATTCATTAAGTCCAGTTGGAGAATATAGTTCAAGAAGAATATATTCATCAAATGGAGAATTAACTGATGCCTGGTGATTACTTAGTAGAACTAAATCGCCACTTTCTTGATATGGATTAACGTGGAATGTTGATGTTTGAGTAGGAACATAAACTTTGTCCCAACCATAAGCTAAACGGGAGTATGGATCATGAGCACCAACATTGAAATCCTGCATTGAAAATCCACTAGCAGGATTGTATTGATTTGAATAATCGTAATAATCTTCTAGACCAAAGACGTGACCCATTTCGTGGATAAATGTATGAGCGTCTACATTACAATTAGATGTATCTCCACCACCGAAACTGGTTTTTCCAGTTCTTTCAATTGCAGTGAAAGAAGAATACATAAAATCGTAACTAGCCCAGAAGAAAACATTTGGTTGAGGATTACTAACATTTGCATTATCGCCTTGTAACCAATAGCAATACGCCCACATGTTATCGTTGTTTTTCTTATAGGAATTAGAATCAGGAGCAGCGTAAATGAGCATCACTCCATCAAGATATCCATTATGGTCACAATCAAAATCGGTAAGTGCGCTAATATTGTTAGTGGATTTATACCAATTAACCGCGCTAGTCACAAGTGTCATTGTATTAGTTGCGCCAGTATCTTCACTATAAAATTTAGTGGATGAATAACCACATTCATACCAATCTGTGACAACTCCATTAAATGATAGTTTTCCTCTAGATTCGTTTTCGTAATAGGTTTTAACAGATTGCCATCCAGTTTCGCCTTCACTACCTAAATAAGCTGTTTGAATGTCGTAACGGACATCCTCTCTACTTGAAACAGCTATATAATTTGAAGAATCAGTAAACCAGATAGGAATGATAAGTAAATTATTTTTAACTAAAGTTGGTGAAGAAGAAAGGGCGTGCCAGTTGTTCTTTATATAGTCTTGGTAAGTATAATTAAGTCCTCTTTGCTCTGGAATATATGAAGAAGTTACTTCTAAAGCACATGAAGCGCTTAAATCGCCATAACTAGCAGTGATAGTTGCACTACCAAGTTTTAAAGATGAAATATCCACGACTGAACCATCATAACTTGGAGTTAATGAGGCTATTGATGAATCGGAAATAGTCCATGATATTGTTTGGACACTTGAACGATGTCCATTTTCATTTAAAAGTGATGAATATAGTGAAATAGTTTGACTAACATTCATCTTAGCGCTCGATTTAGAAATACTGATTTGAGTAGGTGCTAAATCTTCACTTTGATGATCTTCTGGATTTTCTATAATAACTCCACAGCCAGTCGTTAGTAATGAGGTAAGAGTTATTAATAATAAAGTTCTAAAAAGGTTTTTCATATCGGAATTATTATAGACTACATCAAAACAATTTCAAAAAGAAAAAGGAGAACACTATGCTCTCCTTTAACTTAGATTATTAATTAGGCTTTTCTAATTTTACCTTCACGGGAGTGGACACGAATTGATCCTTCTTGATTACCCGCGACTTCTTTAGCATAAGCAATAGCTTCAGCTTGAGTATCAAATAATTTTAGAGCCTTTTCACCTTTAGCAAGTTTGACTTGCCATTTATCTTCGGTTGGGTGTTGAGAAATGTGATAAACCTTACCAGAAGATTTCTTTTCTTCAGCAGCTTTCTTAGCTGGAGCTTTCTTTTCAGCAGGCTTCTTTTCTTCTGCTTTCTTAGCAGGAGCAGCTTTTTTCTCTGCTGGTTTAGCTTCTTCCTTCTTAGCAGGTTCTTTCTTTTCAGCTGGTTTCTTTGCTGGAGCTTTTTTGGCTGGAGCTTTCTTTTCTTCAGCAGGTTTTTCTTCTACTGGTTTAGCTTCTTCTTTTGGAGCTTCTTCAGCCTTTGGTTCTTCAGCCTTTGGTTCTTCAACTTTTTCTTCAGCCTTTGGTTCTTCTTTCTTTTCTTCAACCTTAGGTTCTTCAGCTGGTTCACTCATAACAGCAGCTTTTGGAGCTTCTTCAGCCTTTGGTTCTTCTTTCTTTTCTTCGACTGGTTTAGCTTCTTCTTTTGGAGCAGCAACTGGAGTAGCAACTGGTCTATTTGCTCTTGCTTCATGGCATTCAAGCATGAATAGGATGAATTGAATGACTAATAAGACAAAGGCAACGATACCACCGACGAACATGCAACCAAGTGGAGCATGGACTGTAGGGTCTAATTGTAAATTCTTAATTTCGCTTAATGCACCAATAACGGATGCGCCATAACCGGCTGCAGTACCAAGGATTCCCATTTCAAAGAAATACCAAATGGAAACAAATTTACGTGCTCTAATACCAAAGACCAAGGTGAGGATAGCTAAGACTAGGCCAACACCATCACCAATAGCACCAATAAGTAGAGCATTTTTGTTAACGCTTTCTAAACCTTGGATAGCGTATACCCATTGGGCAAAGTGATATCTCCATTGAGATGGATTTGTAGCGGCAGCTGGATCACCAAGTTTAACTAACATAAAAATTAAACATGCAAGAATTCCGGCGGCGACAACTAATCCGACTATTTCACAGAGTACCACCCATAAATGTTTTTTTGATTTTTTCATTATGAAAACTCTCCTTTTTTACGATTTTATTATATATCACTTACTTTAAAAGTAAAATAAAAACTCTAGATTGCACTAGAGTATTATGCTCAATGGTGGATGCTACAGGGCTCGAACCTGTGACCTTCTGTACGTCAAACAGATGCTCTCCCAGCTGAGCTAAACATCCATAGCTGGTTATTATCGTGGTGCCGTCGAAGGGAATTGAACCCCCAACCTACTGATTACGATTCAGTTGCTCTGCCGGATTGAGCTACAACGGCAAGACAGCGTTAATATCTTATGATAGTAAATATCTTTTTTCAATAACTTTTTTATTTTCTTTAAAAATGAAAGGGCCACTATTTCTAATGGCCCTAATCATTATGCTTTTTTAGAAAATTTACGTTTTAAGAGTTTTATTAGAACAATTATCTCGTGAGCGATAAGTGGAACTATAGCAGTTAAACCAGTAACAAGCCACTCATATCCACTGAACTCTGGAGAACTTAAATCAGCAGTCGAGAAGATGCTTCTCATTAATGGAACTTCAATAACAAGAAGTTGAAGTGCAACACCAACAACAAAGGCAAGAAGCATCATCCAGTTCTTGTTCTTAAATACCATGACGAACGATTTTTCAGTATTGGACATACCAACCATGTGAACTAGTTCAGCAAAGGCAAGGGAAGTGAACGCCATTGTTTGAGCTAAATGGACAATCTCACTTGGAGCGTGTGCGATTGCGTCATATGAAGTATATCCATTAAGGATAAAGGCTGACATATAAGCAATAATTACTGCAATAGTGATAAATACACCATGAAGTAATGTATCTCTAAATCCACCATTGGAGAAAATACCTTCTTTTGGATTTCTTGGTTTTTGATTCATGATTCCTTTATCTTTTGGATCCATGCCTAAGGCAATAGCAGGAAGTGAATCGGTAATAAGGTTAATCCAGAGTAGATGAATAGCGAGGAATGGTGTCTGGAATCCAACGATGATAACAATCATCATTACAAGGACTTCAGCGATGTTACTTGAAAGAAGGAAGATAACAGTCTTCTTAATATTTGTGTAGATACTTCTACCTTCTTCAACAGCTTTTTCAATGCTAGCAAAGTTATCATCGGTCAAGACCATATCTGCTGCACCTTTAGCAACATCGGTACCAGTAATACCCATAGCAATTCCAATATCTGCTGCTTTTAGTGATGGAGCATCATTAACTCCGTCTCCAGTCATAGCGCAGATATTTCCATTTGCTTCAAAAGCTTTAACGATAGCAGTTTTATTTTCTGGAGATACTCTAGCGAATACTCTAACTTTCTTAACAAGTTCACGGAGTTCATCTTCAGTTAAGTTATCAATTTCTTTACCCATGACACATTGAGATATATCTTCAGCAATGCCTAAGTCTTTAGCGATTGCAAAGGCGGTATCTTTATGGTCACCAGTAATCATAATTGTGGTAATACCAGCTTGTTTAAATTTAGCAACTGCTGGACGGGCTTCTGGACGTGCTGGGTCAATCATTGCAACTAGACCAACGAAAACTAAATCCTTTTCATCAATCTTGTCTTTTTTAGAATAGGCTAAAGCAAGAACACGAAGCGCTTTAGCAGAGAATTCACTATTAACTTCATAGATACGTTTGATATCTTTTTCAGTAATCTTTCTTTCTTTATTATTTTCAAGAATATGAGTTGTATTAGCTAAGATTGAATCAAGCGCACCTTTTGTATAAATAATTGATTCCTTATCAGAAATTTGATGTTTTGTGGACATCATCTTACGAACAGAATCAAATGGTAATTCATCAATACGAGGAGTGGATTTTTCAAGATCTTTTTTATGCATCTCAAAATCATTTGCGAATACGACAAGAGCAATCTCAGTTGGATCACCAAATAATCCTTCATCAACAGTTGCATTACTACAAAGCGACATTCCTTTTGCGAGTAACTTAAGTGATTCATCCCTGTGATCTTTATTAAATTCTTCACGTTTATAGAATTTGTTATCAACATAAGCTTCTAAAACAGTCATCTTGTTTTGAGTGAGTGTTCCAGTTTTATCTGAGCAGACAATAGAAACCGCTCCTAAGGTTTCAACTGAAGGTAGTTTCTTAACGATGGTGTTAACTTTAACCATACGTTGAACCCCAATAGAAAGAACGATGGTAACCACCGCTGCTAAACCTTCTGGAATAGCGGCGACAGCTAAAGCAATCGCACCTAAAACGGCTTCAATCCATTGCTGGATATCACCTTGTGAATTTCTAACGAAAATCCAAACGATATCAATAATGAGAGTTAAGATAACAATTAACAAAGTTAATAATCCAAGTACTTTGGATAATTTTGCTAAAACTTTTTGAAGTGGAGTTTCAGTTTCTTCTTCATTATCTAAAGCAGTAGCAATCTTACCAATTTCGGTATTCATTCCTGTTGAAGTAACAATACCTTTTCCACGTCCATATGCGACAGGTGTGGACATATAAGCCATATTGACTCTATCACCAATACCTACTTCACTTGAGAAAGTAACTGAACAATCTTTTTCAACTGGAACAGATTCTCCAGTTAAAGAAGATTCATTACATTTAAGGTTAACAGCCTCAATTAAGCGGATATCCGCTCCAATGGTGTCTCCTTCTTCAAGGACCACCACATCACCAATGACAAGTTCTTCGGATTTGATTTTAAATCTTTTACCATCGCGAATAACTGTCGTTTCAGGAGCACTCATCTTTTTAAGTGCTTCTAAAGAAGTTTGAGCTTTAACTTCTTGAACAGTTCCAATAATAGAATTAAGAATAACAACAGCAAGAATAATGATTACATCAGGCCAGTCACCAACATCAAGGAAGAAATTACCAGTAAAACCAGTATCAAGTGCCTTAATTGTTTCATAAATTGAAACGCCAATGGTGATAGCGACTGCACCAAACAAAACGAAAATCATTGGATTATTCATTTGTTCAAAGAAAATCCTAATCCAAGATTTTTTCTTCTTTTCTAATAATTTGTTAGGACCATATTTCGCTAAGCGATCGCTAGCTTCCTTGCTAGATAATCCATTTTCGACATCAGTGGATAAACCACTTATTGTGTCGCTAATAGAGACAGTTTCAAAAGAAACTTTTGTAGGTTTTTCGACCATCAAGTTTTCTTTGTCCATTTTAAAACCTCCAGTTTGTAAGGTCTCGCGCCTAGCGGTCTTAGTTCCGGACAAAATGTCGTGTTGACGGAAATTAAGATTAGCTACTCCCCTTTACGGAATACTTCTTTATTATATAAAAATATTTCGACGAATGGGAAATATTATTTATAGAAATAATTATATAGAGCGTTGGAGTTGATTATTTTTAATTAACTAGTAATATTTAATTATACCCCCCACGGGTATTTGAGGTAATGATATGAATGAGAATAAAACTTGCCCACACTGTGAAAGACATAAATCCACTCCTAGAGGAGAAGAACAAATTAAAAAACTTAAAAATAGAATCAATCGAGTTATTGGTCAGCTTGGTGGAATTAACAAGATGATTGATGACAATAGATATTGCGGAGATATTTTAATTCAACTTTCCGCATGCCAATCCGCTCTTGATCAAGTTTCATCTATGATTCTTAAAAACCACATCGAAACTTGTGTTGTTGATGATATTAAAGCAAATAAGAGTGAATCAATTGAAGAACTTATTTCTTTATTGGAGAAAACAAGATGATTAAAAATGAAAAATATAAAGTAGGTGGAATGAGTTGTTCAGCTTGCCAGGCTCGAGTTGAAAAAGCTGTTAACAAGGTTCCAGGAGTGATTTCTTGTTCAGTTAACCTCATTACAAATTCAATGCTAGTAGATAGAGAAGAAACTACTTCTGCTGAAGAGATATCTAAAGCAGTAAAAGATGCAGGATATACTGCAAGCATTGATAAATCAGAAAAAATCTCATTAAAAGGAGACTCAAAAGAAACTAAGATTCTTATTTTTAGATTAGTTAGCTCGGTTATTTTGTTGATCCCATTATTTTATTTTGCGATGGGATTTATGGTTAATTGGCCAATACTAGGTTTAGAAAATAATTTAATTATCTTAGGAATTATTGAATTAGTGCTATCACTATCAATAATGGTTATTAATCACAAATTCTTTATTAATGGAACAAAAGCTATTTTCCATGGTGGTCCAAATATGGATACCTTAGTGGCGTTAGGTAGCTTTGTTGCCTTTATATATTCTTTAATTCTATTTGTTATTATGTGTGTGAATTTTGATAACTCAAATTATCTCCACCATTTAGCGATGAATCTTTCTTTTGAAACTGCCGGAATGGTTCCAACATTAATTACGATTGGAAAGATGCTTGAATCAATTTCAAAAGGAAGAACCACTAATGCGATTAGAGGCTTACTTGAATTAACTCCTAAAACCGCTCACCTAATTAGAGATGGAAAAGAAGAAACTGTCGATACTGATTCATTACAAGTTGGTGACACTATTTTAGTTAAACCTGGTGAATATTTCCCTATTGATGGAATGGTTATCGAAGGAACTTCAAGCGTGAACGAATCTTCTCTTACTGGTGAAAGTATGCCAGTAGATAAAAGTGTAGATAGTGAAGTTAAATCTGGAACTATTAATCTATATGGTGCTTTAACTGTTAAAGCCACAAAAGTTGGAAATGAAACAACCATTAATCAAATTGTGAAGATGGTTGAAACTGCCAGTTCAACAAAGACTAAAATATCAAGAATTGCTGATAGAGTTTCAGGTATTTTTGTCCCAGTTGTTATAGGAATTTCACTTATTGTTTTTACTTTCTGGATGCTTTTAGGTGAAGACTTCATAGTTTCTCATAACATTGAACAAACGAGATTATCTTATTCAATTGCTAAAGCTATTTCAGTATTAGTTATTTCTTGTCCATGCGCTCTTGGACTTGCTACCCCAGTTGCAATTATGGTTGGAAACGGCAAAGGAGCAAAAAATGGAATATTATTCAAAACCGCTCAAGTGCTTGAAGAAGCTGGAAAAGTTAACATCGTTGTTTTAGATAAAACTGGAACAATTACTGAAGGAAAACCTTTTGTCACTAATATTGTCACTAATAAAGGGATTGATAAAAATGATTTACTTAAACTTGCTGCGTCAATCGAAGCTAAAAGTGAACATCCTCTCGCCAAAGCAATTGTTGAAAATGCAACCGCTAACGGAATAAAGAGTGTAGATGTTAGTGAATTTACAAGTCTTCCTGGATTTGGGGCAAGCGCTGTTATCGATAATAAAAAGATATATGGTTGCTCTGATACTTTCTTAACTAAACTAGGTGTGTTTAATCCAATTAAAGATGAAGTTGATAGATATAAAAATGAAGGAAAGACTCCACTATATTTCTTATCCGAAGATACTGTCTTTGGAACGATTATAGTCGCCGATAAAGTTAAAGAAGATTCTAAGGAAGCTATCTCTTCATTAACCAAAATGGGAGTTACTCCAATAATGCTTACTGGAGATAATAGTGTCACTGCGAAATATATCGCTGATGAAGTTGGTATATCTCACTTTGTGAGTGATGTTCTTCCAGATCAAAAACTTGATGTCATTAAAAAATTACAATCATTAGGAAAGGTTATGATGGTTGGAGATGGAATTAATGATGCTTTAGCCTTGACTCAAGCTGATGTTGGAGTAGCTATTGGAAAAGGAAGCGATATTGCAATTGATTCAGCAGATATTGTTTTAACAAAATCTTCACTTAAAGATGTCTATGCTGCGATTAGATTATCTAAAAAGACACTATTAAATATTAAAGAAAATCTATTCTGGGCATTTATCTATAATATTATTATGATTCCAATCGCTGCGGGTGTATTTGCTCCAATTGGACTAGATAGACTACAACCATGGATGGCATCTGCAGCGATGTCAATCTCCTCTATATGTGTTGTGTTAAATGCATTAAGGTTGAATCTTATAAATATCTATAAGCATAATAATAAAGAAAAAGTTTCAGATATTGTTATAGATATAGACTCTACTAAAAATGAAGGGGTAAATGAGATGAAAGTCACATTAGAAGTTAAAGGAATGATGTGCGTGCATTGCGTTAAACATGTTCATGATGCATTAATGAGTGTTGATGGAGTTAGTGATGCTGATGTTTCTTTAGAAAAAGGAACTGCAATTGTTTCTTTAAGTAAAGAAGTTGATGTTAAATCACTAATAGATGCGATAAGCAATGCAGGATACACTGCAAAAGAGGCGAAGTAATATGAATAGAGAAAAAGTTATTGTTAGAGTAGGTCTTAGTGGAATAATCGCTAATCTTGTTTTAGTAGGATTTAAAGCGGTTATTGGTGTTCTTGCTCATTCAATTTCAATTATTTCTGATGCTATTAATAACTTAACTGATGCACTTAGTAGCATCATCACCATTATTGGCACTAAGCTTGCAAAAAGAAAAAGTGATAAAAAGCATCCATATGGTCATGGACGAATTGAATATATCACTCCAATTATTATTGCTGCCTTAATCTTTGTGGCTGGTGCGACCGCTATTGTTGAATCAGTTAACTTTATAATTGATAGCTTTAAAGAAAATCCATCGTTCCCAGAATATAGCTATTGGATGATCATTGTTGTTTCCGCAGCGATTCTTGTCAAAATTGGATTAGGACTAGTCTTTAAATTCTTTGGTAAGAAAGCTAATTCACAGGCCTTAAAGGCTAGCGGTACAGATGCCTTATTTGATGCAATTTTATCCACTGCAACTTTAGTTGCGGCTATCCTTGCGTTAACCGTAAACATCTATATTGAAGGATATCTTGGTATTGTCATTGGTTTATTCATTATTAAATCAGGTATTGATGTTCTTAAAGAAGCTTTCTCTTCAATTATTGGAGAAAGGATTGATGATGATTTCGCTAGAGATATCAAAAAGACCATATGTGAGGTCCCTGGTGTTAAAGGGGCCTACGATTTATTACTAAATAACTATGGTCCAGATAATTTCACTGGTTCAGTTCATATTGAGGTTGATGGCTCACTTAGCGCAATTGATATCCAAAAGATATCTATGTCTGTTCAAGGCATTATCTATCAAAAATTTAATATTGGATTGACTGTTGGAATATATGCGAATAATGAAGATGATAAAGAAGCTTTAATGATAAAACAAAACATTTTATCTATGACTAGAGAATATCCAACAATCATTCAAATGCATGGGTTTTATCTAGATAAAAACATAAAGATGATTAAGTTTGATATCGTCATTTCCTTTGATGAAAAAGACGAGAAATCCCTGGTTGAATCTTTAAGCAAAAAAGTTAAAGAATCTTATCCAGAATATATGCCTTATATCGCAATAGACCACGATATCTCGGCGATATAAACAAAAGGGAGCTAAGCTCCCTTTAAATTATTTAAGTGAATCTTCAAATTCCTTCACTGTTGATTTAGTTGCTTTTTTAATCTTGGTGGAGAATTTTTCTTTTTGTTTTTTCTTCACTTCACGGTTATTTTGAAGTAGTTTTTTAGATTCCTTTTTTTGTTCGTCATCAGCATGAGGTCTATCTTTTGGATCAGGAGAATTGATCACTAATTGTTGGAATGGAACGATAATATCGTTTCTAATAAACATTTGGTAGATTTCACGTTTGAAATCACGAGCGACTTGGAATCTATGTTCAGCACGGCATGTGCAGGCAAACATATATCCAACACCACAGTTATTGAAGTTATCAATACCTTTGTACCAAGGTCCATCAATAATTTGAGGAAGAGTTTCTTTAATCTTTGGAAGCTCTCTAGCAAACACGGCTTCAAGTCTTTCAACATCCTCAAAATATGAACCATCCATTGTAATAGCGATATAGTTTGGATGACGGGAAAGATTAACACAGCTTGAAATAGATGAGTTTGTGATTGCTTTAACGTTTCCGCAGTTATCATTTAGTTTAACTGTTCTAAGTCCTATCTCTTCAACATATCCTCTAAAGCCATCAATAATAACCATATCTCCTACGGAGAAATAATCATCAAAGACAATGAATAATCCAGAAATAATATCACTGATAAGAGATTGACAACCTAAACCAATAACTAAGGTAAGAACACCCATCGAAGCGACTACTCCAATTACATTAGCGCCCCAGATAGTTAAGATTACTCCAATAGCGATAATCACTGCTGCGTATTTCACAAGTGAACGAATAAGTGAACCAGTTGTCATTCCTCTTTTTGAACCACTTGTAATAAGTTTGATAAGTACATTTATAACAAAAGCAGACACAAAACAAATGACAATTGTTATTAATGACAAGATGATATTAATTAATGAATTAACAAAGGCATTACCAATTGCGACAAATCCGTTTGGAACCCCTACTCCAAGAATTAAGTCACCTATTGGGTCGCCTAATAAATCTCTTATAAAAGCAAGACAAAGCAAAAAGGCAATAGATAAGGCAAGAAGAACCATCGCGATGATAAAGAAAACCTTCTCGCGAGTGGTTTTAGCTTTCCACCATCCACCTTTTCTTCTTGTGTGAGGAGCAATATAAAGATATTCTCCAGGAATTTGTTGTTCGTTATTTTCTACTTTTTTATCTTCACTCATAATTCACTCCTATTTTAAATTAGTTGATGACAAAGTCAAAACTTGTCCCAGTTATTTCTTGTAGATAATCAAAATTGTTAGATGCTAAAAACGTAGCGTGATAACTATTTGGAGATAATTCAATTTCAACAAAATAATGATTAGTTAATGAATATTCCCATTGATAGGCTATTTCATTGGTAACCTTGTTACTTACAGTAAAATAAACTTTACCAGAGCCTTCATTTTTAACGTCAAATGCTGTACGAAGATGAGTATTAATTACTTCGCTTTGTATATTAGTGATTTCTGGAACTTTACGAAGTATGATTTGACCAATGGAAACCCCAATAAGAGCAGTGCCTGCCACTATTGAAATAGTTACAACGCTTATTCTAGTAATTTTCTTAGTTCTTTCAGAAATAGAATGTAATGTTGGGCCGTGATCGTAATTATTTTCACCAACATCAAGTTCATCAGAAAGTTTTAAATTATCACCCATAATAGGTTTAGTTGATAATTGATCAGTATTAGTGTTATTTAACTCTTCGTTTTTCATTTATTAAGATAATAAGATATTTCTTTCTAATTATAAAGAAAGATGATTGAATCACTCATCTATATAGTAAACGTTGAATGTTTTAACTAAAACATTTATAATTCTTTTACAATGTTTACTCCTGAATTTTTTGAATTCGTTATTAGATGGACCACTATCGCTCTAGCGATTGTTTTATTTATTGGAATAGTTTTAGGTCTACATGAAATCATCTATGTTTTCTGGGCACTCACTCATCGTTGCCACGCTCCAGAAACTGATAAAAAATATAAATATGCTGTTTTAGTGCCGGCTAGAAACGAATCGTCTGTTATCGGAAATAGCCTTAATTCACTTAAAGCTCAGACTTATGATCCAAATTATTTTGATGTCTATGTCATTGTGGAAGATGAAAATGATCCAACAGTGAAGATGACGACTGATTTAGGATATAACTATGTTGTTAGAACAAATTTAGAAAATAGGCGTCGTAAAGGATACGCTTTAGATGATGCCTATCAACATATTGTTCAAAGTGGAAAACGCTATGACGCCTATATTATTTTTGACGCTGATAACGTAATTGATCCTCACTTTATTGAAGAAATTAATAAATTAAAAGCTACTGGAGTTCAAGTTGGAAGTGGATTTAGAAAGTCCACGAACGTTAATTCAAACTGGATAAGTGGCACCTCCACTCTTTTATTTGCAATTATCTATTGTCTTGATGGAAAAGGTAAATCCAAATTCATTAAGAAAGTTAATATATGCGGAACTGGTCACTTTTTAGATTCATCAATCTTAGAAAAAGAAGGTGGCTTTATTTGGCATAGCCTCACTGAAGATGTTGAATTCACTAAATATTGCTATGCAAATAACATTATCTGTGGATTTAATGAAGATGCCATTTTTTATGATGAACAACCTGAAACAATTAAAATGATGCGAGTTCAACATGTCCGTTGGATTGCGGGATTTGCTAGTGTTTCAAGAACATATACAAAAAAGGTTTGGTATAACATCTTCCATAATAAGGGTAGAAAGTTCGCAAATTACTCATATCTTATAGATATTATTCCATTAATCCTAATTGTTGTTGGATTAATTGGATATGGAATCATCATGATTGTTTTTGGTGGATTAGCTTTCGCCAACAAATGTTGGGAATGGGAGTGGAACTGGGGAGAAGTCGCATTAGGACTTGGAATTACGTCCTTAATTGTGCTTCATTTCATTATGTTCTTTGTTTGTTTAATTACGTGTATAAGAGAACATAAGAACCTTCAAATGAAACCTTGGATTACGTTTATTTCTTGTTTCTTATTTACATATTATTTTGTTGATTTTATTCCAGCATTCTTTAAATCTTTAAGAAAGAAAAATAGAGAATGGACTGTTATTGAACATAAAGGAAAAGTAACCACTAAAGGAGCGAAGAATGTCAAAGGAAAATAGAGTCTATGAATATAGTGATGTCTATAATGATGACTTCGCTGAAACTAAACTAGAAAGACCATCCGTTCCTGAAAACTATGTCTACATTAGAAAAGGATTCTTTAGAAGACTATTTTCGTGGATTTTATATTATCTAATTTGCATTCCTATCCTTTGGATAGTAGGAAAGATTTGGGTAGGCACTAAAGTAGTGAACCGTAAACAGGTTAAGAAGCTTAAACATACAGGATATTGCATATATTCAAATCACACTCATTATTTAGATGCTTTTGTTCCTCAAGTATTTGTAAGTAGACCAAAACGCACAAACATATTAGGTTATGTTGATGCTTTAACTATTCCTGTAGCAAAACATATTGTTAAAGGTATTGGTCTTATTCCAGTTGACAAAGATCCTAAATCATTAATTAAAATGACTGAAGCAATTAATCATTATCTAGATGAAAAAGAAGCAATTCTAATTTTCCCTGAAGCACATATCTGGCCATATTATAATGGGGTAAGACCACTAAAAAGTGGTCCATTTAGATATCCTGCTTTAAAACATCTTCCAATGCTTGCGATATGTTCTGTTTGGAGAAAAGTTTGGTATTCTAAAAAACCAAAACAAACTATTTATGTTAGTGAACCATTTTTTTATGATGATAAACTTAGTGAACACGAAAACTGTGATTTATATACAAAAAAGACATATGATTTTTATTGTGAAACAATGGCGAAACATGGTAGTTATCAATACATTAAATATGTAAAGAAGGATAAAGATGAATAGAATAGATGTTTATGAAATAAAAGAGGATATCACCTCAAGAAATAATGAGCAGGCTAAAGATATCAAAAAAGATTTAAAAGCCCGTAAATGTTTCTTACTTAATGTCATGTCTTCTCCAGGAAGCGGAAAGACAACTCTTTTAACTAGAATTATTAACGCTTTAAAAAATAAATATCGTATTGGTGTTATCGAAGCTGATATCGATTCAAAAGTTGATGCTGAAACTATATCAAGTCTAACCGGAGTTAAAACAATTCAAATGCACACTGGTGGAGCATGTCACATCACCTGCCAAATGAGTGCAGAAGCACTTACTGCTTTAGGTATTGATGATTTAGATTTAGTTATTTTAGAAAACATTGGTAATTTGGTCTGCCCAGCGGAATTTGATACAGGTTCTAACCTTAATCTAGTGCTCTTGTCCGTTCCAGAAGGTGATGATAAGCCACTTAAATATCCACTTATGTTTGAAGTTGCTAGTGCAGTTGCAGTCACTAAAAAAGATGTCTTACCTATCTTTGATTTTGACTTTGAGAAGTTTAAAGAAAATGTCCATAAAAGAAATAAGGATATTCCAATCTTCTACTTAAGCGCTCTTAAAAATGAAGGCGTAGACGAATTAATAGCTTATTTAGAAAAAGAAATTGATAAGATTGTTAAATAAGATAAAAGACTTACCGCGATTGGTAAGTCTTTTTCTTTAAACAACTTGAATATTTTTAATAATGACTTGATCACCGCTAACGAGGTAAGTGTCATCACTTCCACAATGTGGACATACTTTAGCATATTTAGTTGTCGAATATGTTTGCTCACATTTTCTACAAAATGAGATTGCTTCAACAATTACCATATTGAGCTTACATTCCTTCATATATTCGGAACGCTTTTTCGCCCATTCATAACACTCTTTAAAGTATTTAGGTTCAATAGTGCTTACTTCACCTACTTCAAGAGTGACTTCGGTAACTTTTTCAATTTTGTTTTCTTTAGCAACATCTTCAATTTGTTTGATTAAATGGAAGACAATGCCTAACTCATGCATTTACGCTATTACCTGTAAATTTATTCGTTTTACGGAATTCTTTAGTGGATTTTTTGTATGCACGACGTTTCTTAGCGAGTTCACGAGCTTCTTTTGAACCTCTATGAGCAAGAATCTTAAATGAACGTTTAAGTGAATAGCCAAGAAGTGCTCCAACTTTTTGTTCACCTTTAAGCATCTTTGTACATTTTGGTGTATCTCTTAATAAGTGAATTGCATCAAATTGACACTTGGTTGTACAAATACCACAACCGATACACTTATGTGGATCAACAACGGAGACACCACAAGATAGACAACGTGAAGTTTCAATCTTAACTTGTTCTGGTGTAAATGTCTTATGAGCATCTTTGAATGAATTCTTGTGGTCAATTGATTCATCCATTCCTTCTTCTTGACGACCAGCGTTATCGTAACTATCAACATAAATATCGTCTTTATCAAGAGGAGTATAGAATCTTCTATCTCTACCAATAACTGGATGAGCAAGTGGTCTAACATGTCTATGAAGTGATTCGGCAGCTTCATGTCCTTGAGCGATAGCATCAATGACGAATTTTGGACCAGTGACTACGTCACCACCCATGAAGATGTCTTCATCAGCGGTATCAAAGAATTGACCGACGATAGGTGCACCATTCTTACGAAGAGTAACTTTTGTACCTTCAAGGAGTTTACCCCATTCAATTGATTGTCCAATTGCGAAGATAATCTTATCAGCTTCAACTGTGATGACATCGTTTTCATCATAAACAGGTGAGAAGCGTTTTGTTTCTGGATCAATTGTTCTTAAGCATTTCTTAAAGACAATACCTTTAACTTCTCCATTATCATTAACAAGAACTTCTTTTGGACCCCAGCAGTTATTAACTGAAATACCTTCATCAAGGGCTTCAAGAACTTCAGCGTTTGTAGCAGGCATATGATCTCTATCTTCAAGACAATACATGCTGACATCAGATGAACCAAGTCGATGTGCATTTCTAACACAGTCGATAGCGACGTTACCACCACCAACGACGACGACTTTACCTTTGAATTCTTTCTTATGTTCAAATGAATCTTTTAAGTAAGTAACTGCGATTTCAGTTCCCTTAGCAGCGTCATTAGCGACACCTGGGCGTCTACCACCTTGGCAACCGATTGCAATGTAGAAGGCTTTATAGCCTTGTTTTTTGAGTTCTTCGATGGTGACATCTTTACCAACTTCCACTCCACACTTAATTTCAGCGCCGAGTTTCTTGATAACATCAATTTCAGCATCGATAACATCTTTTTCTAGTTTATAGGAAGGAATACCATAGGTAAGCATTCCACCTGGACGTTCGTTCTTTTCAAAAACAGTAACTTTATAACCAAGTGTACCTAGATAATAGGCTGCTGTTAATCCAGCTGGACCACTACCAATAATAGCAATCTTTTCATTATATGGACCATGAACAGTTGGTTGAACGACTTCAGGAATAAATCTATCTTTAGAATTTAAATCTAAATCTGCAACGAATTTCTTAACAGCATCAATGGATACTGGAGCGTCAATCGTGCCTCTTGTACAAGCCATTTCACAACGTTTGTTACAAATTCTACCACAGACAGCTGGGAATGGGTTTTCAGTCTTAATCATTGCTAAGGCTTCTTTATATTTACCTTGTTTTGCTAAAGCAAGATATGCTTGTACTGGAACGTGGGCTGGACAGGCAGCTTTACATGGAGCACTACCAGTTTTGTAGGTATTACTCATTCTAGCAGTGTCGCGATAGTTTTCGTCCCAAGCATATTTGCCCCAGATGTTATTATCTGGTAATGGTGCTTTTGGATATTCAAACGCTTTACCATCTTTGTGACAAAGTTTTTGACCAAGTTTAACTGCACCAGCTGGACAAGCTTCAACACACTTACCACAAGCCACGCAGTTTTTAGGATCAACTTTAGCAGTATATGCACTCTTAGAAAGATATGGAGTGTTAAATAACAAAGATGTTCTTAAAGCGTTACAAATCTTAACGTCGCAGTTACAAATATCAAAGATATGATCTGGACCATCAATATTTGTGATTTGGTGAACGAATCCGTTCTTTTCAGCGAGCTCAATAATCTCTAGCGCGCGTTCTTTAGAAATATAATGCGCACGACCTGTTTCAACAGTGTAATCTGCCATATCACCGAGTTGGATACACCAATCATCTGGATCATCAGCACAGCCATCGCCAAGTTTAGCACGGCTATATCTACATGAACAAATACCAGCGGAGATATGACCTTCATATTTCCTGAGCCAATATGAGATATGTTCAAGATCAACGGATTTATTTTCATGTTCAATTGCTTTTTCTACTGGAATGACGTGCATACCAACACCGCCACCACCAGGAGGAAGCATTTGAGTGACACCTGCAAGAGGAATAAATGTCATTCTTTCAAAGAAAGAAGCAACTGCAGGATTCTTATCTATACGATCAATGGAGGAGTTGAATAATTCAGCAGAACCAGGAACGAAGAATGGGATTCTATAACGTTTTGTTTTTGGGTAGTTTTCTTCATCATTAATTGGAGCGTCATGGCTATAACGATCACTATAGTCATATTCCATGATTCCAACACGAGCCATATCATCAAGTACTTTTTGTAAAGCGATAGGGTCTTTCTTATATTTTGGATTCTTCTTTAATAGTTGTTCAAAGGTATAGAACTTTCTAAGTTTCATCTTATTACCGATTTCAACCATTTCAGGAGTGACGACTTCCTTAAGACCCCAATATTCTGGGTCATTAGAAGTAACTCCTTTTAGTTTATGAACAACAACATCGGTAATCTTCTTACCAAACTTGAGATAAGCTTTGTCAGGGTTCTTTTCACCTTGATACTTACTCACTACATCTTCTTTAAGGACTTGTTCTGGCATATTATTTCTCCTTCCAGTCTTTAATTTTTCTTAAGAAATATTCTGCGAGTCTATCGATTCCTTCACCATTTTTTGCACTTATTGGAATGATGGTAGAATTCGGATTTCTCTTCTTAATGTTATCAATACATTTTTCCAATTGAAAGGAAAAATATGGTAAAGCATCTATTTTACTAATGATAACTAAGTCGCACTTTTGGAAAATTAATGGATATTTTAGAGGTTTATCGTCTCCTTCTGGCACAGAAAGAATCATGACATCGATGGATGCACCTGTATCAAACTCAGCTGGACAGACTAAATTTCCAACGTTTTCTAAGAAAACAATGTCTAAATCTTTCGGATCAATATTTCTTAATCCTTCACTTGTCATTCCAGCATCAATATGACACATTCCACCAGTGTGAAGTTGAATGGATTTCACTCCTGTTTTTTCAGCAATTTTAATAGCATCAACATCAGAGTCAATATCAGCTTCCATTACCCCTACTTTAACTGCGTTTTTAATTTTATTAATTAGCGCAGTTAACATTGTGGTTTTCCCTGCTCCTGGAGAGGACATCAAATTAACAACAAAAAGACCTTCATCTTTGAGTTTTTCTCTAAGTAAATTAGCCTCTAAATCATTATCAGCATATACACTTCTAGATAAAGTAATTGTGCGAACCTTTTCCATACGGATATATTCTATATGATTTACCTGTAAAAATTAATCATTTTCGGTTAGAATTTAATTCGAAAGAAAATATCATTTTCCGATTAGTTCGAAATATCCAATAAAATTAAGGATAAACTTGTTTATATCTCCGAGGTCTATATAAATGAAACCAATAAAATCGCTCTTATTAATAAGCGCAGCAATGCTTCTAGCTGGATGTCAAAACATCAATTTAAGTAATGTAAGTAACACAAATAACCAAAGCGGTTCCACAAGTGGAACTCAAACTGGTACAACAGATACAGGTTCAGGAACAAACACTGGAACCGGAACAGGTACTGGAACAAACACTGGAACAGGAACGGGAACAGGCACAGGTACCGGAACTGGAACTGGCACGGGAACCGGCACTGGTACTGGCACAGGTACAGGTACCGGAACAACCACTAAAGGCACTAAATATACTGTTTTAGTATATATGTGTGGTGCCGACTTAGAGAGTAAAGGCTCCCTCGCTACTGGTAACCTTGAAGAAATGTGCTCTGTTAACTTAAAGAGTGATATTAACCTAATTGTTGAAACTGGTGGCGCTTCTAAATGGGACGCTAAATATGGCATCAGCGCTAACGAACTTGGCAGATGGAAAGTAGAAAATAAAACTCTTAATAAGATTGGTTCAAAGACAAAAGCAAATATGGGCTTATCAAACACGCTGAAAGATTTCGTTACTTGGGGCTTAAATAACTACCCAGCTGAAAAAACAGCTTTAGTATTCTGGAACCACGGTGGCGCTATGAGTGGCGTTTGCGCGGATGAAAACTACAGCAATGACACTCTTCTTAATTCTGAAGTTAAATCTGCTCTAAGTTCATCATTAGGAAGCAAAAAACTTGAGTGGATTGGTTATGATACTTGCTTAATGCAAGTACAAGATATTGCTGAATTTAATTCACAATTCGCAAATTACATGGTTGCATCTCAAGAAACCGAACCAGGAGAAGGCTGGGACTGGGATGTATGGCTAAATGCGTTAAATAATAATGTTAACATTTCCACTTCTTCACTTCTTTCAACCGTAGCAGATAGTTACGTTCAAAAGGTAGAAGATGGTTACAAAGAATACTATGATAATTTACTAGAGTTAGCGAACTTACTAGAAACTAATCCTTCAGCACTTGAAGCAGATGGCTTGGAAGTTGAAAGTTATTACGGAACTAACTATTTAATTGATGGTGGGGAATATTACTCCGCTGATGATCTCCGCGATATGGCTAATGAATACAAAGATAGTGATGCAACATGTTCTGTTTTAGACTTATCTAAGATGAGTGCCTATAAGACTGCTTTTGAATCTATGGCATCAAAGCTACAAGCTAAAAGCTTAAGTTCTACAGCTGCTAAAAATTTATACAAAAACGCAGAAACATACGCTGGTTCAGATTCAAGTTCATACAAATGCTATGATGCTGATGATGTCTTAAATACTATCCAATCATCATATTCTGATGTTGGTGCAAGTGATGTTTTAGCAAAACTAAACGAACTTATCATTCATAATAAAGTTGGTAATCTTCACGCTAATTCATGTGGATTATCAGTATTCTGTGGATCAGCTTCCTCATCAGAAACAAACTTCACTACTTGGCAAGCTGTAATCTAATATTCTATAAAAGATTCTAGCCCACAAATTGTGGGCTTTTCTTTTTATCTATTTGATTCAGTAATTATTTACTCGTTGCTTTACATGTGCGATTATAGTTAAATATACATGTATACTATGCGCATAGATAAGGGGACATGATGCGCAAGCCCAAAGGAGTAACAGATTAATTTGCAATTAACTGGGCTCGCAAATTAATAGTCTTTCTATGAATAAAAGAAACAAAGTTATTATTGCCGGTGCCACCACATTAGTCGCTGCAGGACTTATGCTTGCAGTTGTTGCCAATGGTGTTGGTAACTTTTTAGGCACATACGCTGAAGGGACAATATATACCTTGACTCTTAATTCAAGTAACGGTGGTTCTGGATTTGCTAACTCATATAGTAGTAGCGAACAATCAAACACCGCTGCAAGAACTACACAAGGTAACGAGATTGATTTTAATTATAAGAACGCAAAACAATCTTCAGGTAATTATGTTGACTTAGCTGCTAATGGATATTTCTATAACACTACAAAGCTTACAGGCTTAGAAAGTGTTAGAGTCATCTATTCTGGAGCAGAGAATGCTATAGATATCTCAACTAGTTCCACAACTACTTTCAGTGATGGTGCTACACTCTCAACTGATACTCAATATGATATCGATGTGAACATGGACTATTTTAGAATTAGAAATATTTCTGGAAGCGCAGTCCAAATTTCATCAGTTATCGTTAAGTATGCATGCGCTACTAGAGTTGCTTATTACACAAAAGTGGCATCCACAGCCGACCTTACAGATGGACAATATTTGATTGTCTATGAAGAAGGCAGCGTTGCTTTTGATGGAAGTTTATCCACATTTGATAAAACAGGTAATACAATCGATGTAACAATTAGTGAAGATAAGATTCAAGCCACATCGAGTATTGATGCTTCTTCTTTTACTATCAACACTAGTGAAAAAACAATTAAAAGCCACAGTGGATATTATATCGGTTATACCGGTTCTAAAAACGGACTTAACTCAAGTAATTCTGATGCATATACAAATACAATTTCAGTCAGTTCTGGAACTGCAAGCATTGTTGCCGACGGCAGTTCATCTTCTAGTGCTTTACAATACAACACAGCAGATTCGCGTTTTAGATACTACAAATCTGCACAAGAAGATATTGCACTTTACAAACGCTCTGTATCAAGTTCAGGTGGAGGAGATACTCCAACCCCAACTCCAACTCCAGAAACAACTTATGAATTAGTTACTAATGGCTTAAGCGCTGGTGACGAAGTTGTAGTAGTTGCTCAAACAAGCAGAACCGCAACTTCAGGTTATGCATTAAATAGCACAATTTATAGTTCATATTATTTAACAGCTGTTAATGCGTCCATGAGTGATCAAAAACTAACATATTCCGAAGATATGACTCTTTGGACTGTTGGTGGAACGACTGGTGCCTATACTTTATACGCACAAGATGCTTCAAAATATCTTTACGGTTACGTTAATGGCACACATTTAAATGTTAGTGTTCAATCCTCGGCTGGTGAAGGTTCATCATGGAGCATTACCGAAAATTCAAATGTAGATGGTTATGATGTCGTAACAACATATGATTCAACTCAAGTTTATCTTGAATTTATGCTCTATAAATCAACAACTCCAGAATTTACTGGTTATTCTTCATCTTCTACCACTTATCCATTAAATTTCTACAGAAAAACTACATCATCAGTCGACCCTGTCGCAGTTGAAGGTGTTTCATTAAATAAATCTTCATTATCACTAGTACAAGATGCTTCTGAAACACTAATTGCTACAGTCACTCCAAATAACGCGACTGATAAATCAGTTACATGGACAAGTAGCAATCCAGGAGTTGCTACGGTTGATTCAACTGGTAAAGTCACAGCTGTTGCTGCTGGCTCCACCACAATCACTGTTAAAACTACTGATGGTGAATTCACTGCAACATGTACTGTTTCAGTAACTGCTAAAGTTCCTGTCACAGGCGTGAGTGTTTCTCCTACATCAAAGACATTAAATAAAGGCGAAACTGTTACTTTAACCGCAACAGT
>CADBUI010000005.1 GCA_902797855.1 uncultured Erysipelotrichaceae bacterium | reverse complement strand
TGGCCGTTCACCCTCTCAGGTCGGCTACGCATCCTCGCCTTGGTGGGCTGTTATCTCACCAACTAGCTAATGCGCCGCAGGTCCATCTTTCAGCGAGGCTTTAAAGGCCCCTTTTAGAATCAGGAGATGCCTCCCGATCATTTATCCGGTATTAGCCAAAGTTTCCCTTGGGTATCCCAAACTGTAAGGCAGGTTACCTACGTGTTACTCACCCGTTCGCCACTAGACATCAAGGAGCAAGCTCCCTTCCGTCTCGTTCGACTTGCATGTATTAGGCACGCCGCCAGCGTTCATCCTGAGCCAGGATCAAACTCTCAAAAAGTTTTATCTTAGTTCATTATAAATTCTGGTTTTATTGTATATAAAAATTGACGTTAATGTTCTTGTACATCTGTTCAGTTTTCAAAGATCAGTTGCGCTCTATACTCTCGTATAGTCTATATTCGCCCTCTAGGGCAAACGCGCTTTGATATATTAGCACTCATAATTTAGTTAAGTCAACAACATTTTTAACTTTTTTTATTTTTTGTTGTTTCTTAGCTAATTTTGAGCCCCGTACAATTCCTTATAAAATATAATTTTATTAAAGATTGCACGTTTGAAAATTATACAACTATATAAGTTAGTATCAACAAGAAAATTCAATTTCTTTTATGAAAGCGTTTTCACGCGTGTATACATGTGTATGAATAATACTAATATAGAATAAGAATAAAGAAAAAGTGCTACCGAGATAGCACTTATTTCATTTGATTGAATCGATTTATTTCTTCCAAAGTCCATGGAGATTACAGTAGGCAAGTACTTCAACTACTTCATCACCTTTTAAAAGAGCAAATTTAGCTTTTGGTTCATCGCCAGGTTTAAGTTGGACTCTTTGATTACCATTTTTGGTTTTAAGTAAGATCCATTCAATATAGTGATTATCAAGCATTGGGTGAAGAGTTGAACCAACTTCTACGTAGACTACTCCATCTTTAACTTCATAAACAGGGATATGTTTTTCAACTGCAGCTTCAACACTATTTTCTTTAATTTCTTGCATAGGTTCTCCACAGCAGATAGTAGGTACATTAACACCATTAATAACGGCGATGATTTTGCCACAATGAGCGCATTTATAAAATTTCATAATTTTTTCTCCTATGATTAGTTTATTAATAAATAAACAAAAAGGCAACCAACTTAATGGTTGCCAATTTATTAATTCATTGTTTATCTTTTAGCGGATGCAAGTAATGATAAGACTCTAATGAAGATATAAATAAAATCAACATAGAGATTGAAGGCACAATATAATGCGAGATTATTGTTGCCTTGTCCACTTGCAGCAATCTTATTCATTCTATAAAAATCAAAGACTGTAATAAGAAGCATTGCGAGTAAAACAACTATTGAAAGAATGGAGCTAATTTGAAGTGTGGCGGGATTTCTAGTGATAAGCCAAACAACTGTGTTAAATAAGCTGACGATAATCGCACCAAAAAGTAGACCAAAGCCAACAATACCAAACCATTTAGCCTTATCTCCAAGAAGATATGCCGCTAATCCCATCGCACCAAAGACTAAAGAAGTAATTCCAAAGCTTGATGCAATAATCCAGAAATCAATAAACATTGTAAAGGCGGAAATGAAGATCCCCATTACAATTGTATAAATGATATATGGTACGAGTGAGCCTCTACCTCTCCTAAAGGAGATAGTAATCCAAATAAGAGAAACGATTTCAAGAATAAGCGCAGAGACAAGGATAATTAAATATGTCTTTGCAGCCGCAACATTTAAATCGGTCAATATATCAAGATTTCCTAGACCAATTAGTTGGGTGAATAATGCACCTAAGCCAAAGGCAACACCAAAGGTGATGAGTAGTCCAAGTCCAATATATAGAAAGACTTTCGCTACAAATGACTTTGATGAGGTAACATTACTACTTTCAAAAATAACTTGATTATTCATAATTATTCACTAACAACATTTTCAATGAGTTGTTTAAATGAATCGACTTTAAGAGATGCTCCTCCAACAAGAGCGCCATCAACATCCTTTTGAGATAGATAAGCTTTAACGTTTTCTGGTTTAACGCTTCCACCATAAAGGATTCTAACTTCTTCGCTAACTTCACCAAATTGTTCATGAACAAGTTCACGAATGAAATGGCAAATGTCTTGAGCGATTTCAGTTGAAGCGTTTTTACCTGTACCAATGGACCAGACTGGTTCATAGGCGATAACAAGTTTAGAAACATTTTCCTTAGTTAAACCTTTTAAGCCAACAAGAACTTGTTCTTTGATAACATCTTTAGTCTTATTAGCTTCAAATTCTGCTAAGGTTTCACCAACACAATAGATTGGGGTCATGTTATTAGCGAATAAAGCTAGTAACTTTTTATTGCATGTTTCATTTGTCTCAGCGAAATATGTTCGTCTTTCAGAGTGACCAACTAAACACCAAGTGACACCTAAATCTAAAAGCATTGGAATTGAAATTTCTCCAGTGAATGCACCGTGATCTTCAAAGTGGCAGTTTTGGGCTGCAACTGTTAAATCAGGGTTCATCTTCTTAACACCACAGAGTGAAAGGAAGGCTGGAGCAACACCAATATCGATATTGTGTGCTAAAGCATATTTGTTAAGGGCAACTGATTCAACCGCGAAGGCTTTAGCTTCTTCGCGAGTCTTATTCATTTTCCAGTTACCAAATAATAATTTGCGTCTCATAATTATTTGAGAATATCAACACCTGGGAGGTGTCCATCATTTTGAATCATTTCAAGGGAAGCTCCACCACCAGTTGAAACATGTGAGAAGTCTTCACTATATCCAAATTGTTTAATAGCAGCAGCGCTATCACCACCACCACAAACGGTAAAGGCTTTGCCTTTTAAAGCACGAATGGCTTCACAAACAGCTTTTGTGCCGGCTTGGAATTCATCTTGTTCAAAGACACCCATTGGACCATTCCAGAAAACCATTTTGGCTTTGGAAATAATTTCAGCAAATTTCTTTGCAGATTTTGGACCAATATCAACGCCTTCAAATCCTTCTGGAAGATCGCCTTCGACAACGCTGATCTTACGGCCACTAACTGGTTCAAATGAATCAGTAATAACTGAATCTTCTGGTAAGATGATACGTCCTTTAGCTTCTTCTAAGCATTTTTTAGCGTATTCAAGTGCGCCTTCATCAAGGAATGATTTACCAATCTTAGCGCCTTGTGCTTTACGGAATGTATAGCTCATTGCACCACCAATGATGATGTAATCGCATTTTTTAAGAAGTGAATCAATAACTTGAATCTTATCGGTAACTTTAAGTCCACCAAGAATCGCAACATATGGACGGTCGCTATCTTTAACTTCAACGCATCTCATTAAGTTTGCAATTTCTTTTTCGACTAAATAGCCACATGCAACTGGCTTACCTTCACCTTTAAGAATTTCTGGAATTCCATAGGTAGAAGCGTGAGCACGGTGTGCACTACCGAAAGCATCCATGACGAAGACGTCTGCTTGTTTAGCCCAAATGGCTGCGAGTTCTGGATTGTTCTTTTCTTCGCCTTTTTCATAACGAGTATTTTGAACGAGGAGAACTTCGCCATCTTTAAGTGCTTCGCAGGCTTTGTCAAATTCTTCGCCACGAGTTGCGTTAACAAAGTTAACTTTTTGACCAAGTAATTCGCTGAGACGAGGAGCAACAATAGCAAGATTGTTTTTCTTCATTTGAGCATCGATATCTTCTTGAGTCTTTTCGCCTTTAGCGAGTTTCTTCCAATCAACTTTACCTAAGTGAGAAAGAAGAATAACTCTTGCGCCTTTAGCGAGTAAATCTTTAATGGTAGGAATAGCAGCGCGAACACGATTATCATCGCGAATCTTGCCGTCTTTTTGTGGAACGTTGAAGTCAACTCTCACCACAACTTTCTTACCATGAAGATCTTTTAAGTCTTTAATTGTAAGCATTTTTTTCTCCTTTAAGAATAAAGCGCCCAAAGGGCGCTCATATAGTGAAATTAATCACTGGGCAATAGCTACCCTAAACTAAGTAATAATTATTTAAGTTCAGAGAAGTATTTAATGGTACGAACCATTTGTGAGGTATATGAATTTTCATTATCATACCAAGCAACGACTTGGACTTGATATAAACCATCACTAATCTTTGTAACCATTGTTTGGGTTGCATCGAATAAGGAACCGAATCTCATACCGATGATATCGCTAGAAACGAGTGGTTCTTCGCTATATCCAAATGAAGCGGATTCATGTTTCTTCATAGCAGCATTGATAGCTTCAACAGTGACATCTTCGCCTTTAACAACTGCGACTAAGATGGTGGTTGAACCAGTTGGAACTGGGACACGTTGTGCACTGCCGATAAGTTTTCCATTGAGTTCTGGAATGACTAAGCCAATTGCTTTTGCAGCACCAGTGCTATTTGGAACAATGTTTGCAGCACCAGCACGAGCACGGCGGAGATCACCTTTACGATGTGGACCATCAAGAATCATTTGGTCACCAGTGTAAGCGTGAACTGTGGTCATAATACCAGATTGAATTGGGAATGCTAAGTTAAGAGCATTGGCCATTGGAGCTAAGCAGTTTGTTGTGCAGCTAGCAGCAGAGATAATCTTATCTTCGCTTGTTAATGTTTTTTCGTTAACTGAGAAGACGATTGTCTTTAAATCTTTTCCTGCTGGAGCACTGATAACAACTTTTCTTGCACCTGCATCAATGTGAGCTTGTGATTTTTCTTTTGAGGTATAGAATCCTGTACATTCAAGTACAACATCAACACCTAATTTTCCCCAAGGTAAGTTTTGAGCCTTTGGTTCAGCATAGATAGTGATTTCTTTTCCGTCGACAGTGATTGAACCTGGAACGACGACTGTTTTACCATCTTCTGCTAAAACAGGTTCTTTGGAGCTAACAGTGTGTCTGTTTTCTCCAATGACACCGCAATAACCACCTTGAGCGGTATCATATTTTAATAAATTTGCTAACATCTTTGGGCTGGTAAGATCGTTAATAGCAACGATTTCATAACCTTCAGCACCAAACATTTGTCTGAATGCTAATCTACCAATACGTCCAAATCCGTTAATTGCAACTTTTACTGACATATTTAAATGTCCTCCTTTTTTCTTGGCGAAGTTATTATACATAATAAAACGAATATGTAAATTATTTTTTTCTATGAAAACGTTTTCAAGAAAAGAAAAATGCTCTTTCGAGCAATTTCTTTATTTATAATCCTGGAATATTTTCTACTCCTTTAAACAATACTTCGAGGGTTATTCCAAAGGCGTCTGAGATTCTTTCAAGAACATCTAAAGTAGGATTACGTCGGCCTTTTTCCAAATCAGAAATATAATTTCTATTCACTCCTGATTCAAGAGATAAATCTAGTTGAGACCAACCTCTAACTTTTCGAAGGTAGGCAATTCTCATTCCAAGCTGTTGTTTACTTGTCATTTGATCGCTCCTTTATATTTATTAGCTCTAGAATGAATGCTTCTAAACATATGAGCGACATTACTTCGAGAAACAGTTTCTCCAAGTTTTTCACTTAGCATACTCGCTAGTTCATTTAAAGAAGCGTCTTCATTTTCTAGACGTAATTTCATTAGTAATTGCTGTTTTTCGTTTTGAACGTGTTCAATTCCGAGAATTTTATCAATTGTTCGAATATCTTCTAATTGCTCTTTAGCTGCTATAGCAGTCTTATTATAATTTGCAGCATCAAGATTGGCTAAACGATTGCCGATATTTGAAAAATCTCTTTCAATACGAGTTTCCTCAAATTGGAGCGCAGCGTTAGTAGCGCCTATCATAATAAGAAAATCGGTAATTTGATCTGAGCGTTTTAAATAGACCACAAATTGGTTTCTTCTTTTAACAATTTTGGCGTTAAATTGACCGCTTTTATATTTTAAAAATAGCTTAGTAAACCACTTCGCATAGTTTTCATCTTTTAAAACCATCTCGAGATGATAGTTTGAGTTCTTAGGAGAATTAACAGAACCACTTGCTAAAAAACCACCACATAGATATCCAGCAATCATATCGTCGTTAGCGATGATGTTTTTAGCGATTTTTCCTTCTAAGAAATTAATCTCTAAATCACCTAGAATATAATCAGTCTCATTATCTAAAATCACATTATATGTGGTTCTTTTTCTAAAGTTCATCATCTTTGTATAAGAAAATCTAGCGTTTAATCCATAGACACTTTGAAGGGCGCTATAGATAAATTTCGCTACTTTAGCGTTCTCGGTTTTAAGTACTAAAGATGATTGTTTATTTGAAAAGATAACACTTCCATTTATTTTAATAAAAGCTGCAAGTATTGAACGAAGATGTTCAGCCTCAAAATTAGAAGAACAAATTTCTTCTTTAACAACTTGGGTAAATGAAAGTTTAGCCTCGCTCATTATTTACTCCTTGGAATATCGCGGTGTTCACTTAAGGCATGATACTTATCTGAATAGTATTCTTTCAAATAGTTAGCGATCACAACTGAACGATGTTGTCCGCCTGAACAGCCAACTCCTATATTAACTAAGCTTCTTCCAGCTTTATCCAAACTAGAAAGATATAAATCTAAGTAATTTGTAATTCTTTTAAGAAAATCTTTTGTGAGTTTGTCTTTTAAAACATAGTCTATAACTTTTTTATCAAGTCCAGTTAGATGTTTTAAATTATCATCCCAGTATGGATTTGCAAGCACTCTAGCATCGATAATCATATCTAAATCTAAAGGAACACTCTTTTTATAGCCAAATGATGAAAAGATTACTGTCATCTTTTTAGCAAACACCCCTTTAGTGATGTCGTATAAATAAGTACGAAGTTCACTAGGTAAAAACTTAGATGTATCAACATAGTGAGTGAATTCAGATTTAATTTTATTAATTAAATTTTGGTCTTCTTTAATCGCGTTAATTAAAGATAATCCTTTAAGTTGAAGAGGATGAACGTGTCTAGTTAAACGATAACGTTCAATTAAAACATCTTCTTTTGAATCTAGACCTAAAAATATAATGTTAAACTTATCGTACTTCTTAGCGCATTTATATACTTCACTTGCTTCGTTAAGTGGAAAGCAAATAACCGCTTTTCTATAGGTTTTTTCGTTATTTGTGAACTCTTTAAAAAGTTCATCAATAAGTCTAATAGGTAAATTATCGACAATATAATATCCAAGTTCTTCAAATGTTAATAAAGCAGTTGTTTTACCTGCTCCAGAAACTCCGGTTAGAATAACTAAATCAATCATTTTATTTAAGTCCTTTTAGATATGAAACGATATAGTGAGAAGCTGTTGCACCTTCACCCGCAGCGTTCACAAGTTGACGTAGTTTTTTATTCACTACGTCTCCAATCGCGAATAATCCAGGAATGTTACTCATCATTGTTTCATCTACTTTGATATATCCATTCTCACTAATTGGTTGAAGATTGGATAAGAAATCTGCACTTGTTTTATTTCCACTATAAGGGAAGACTCCATAAGTTGGAATACTTTCATCTTTAGATGTGATAACTTCAGTAACACCATTTTCATCACCTTTAATTTCTTTAATATCAGTAGATAATCTAACATCAATTTTGCTAGATGAATTAACTTGTTTAATTAGCGAAGGATCACCAGCAAGTTCACTATCTTTAACTATTAAAGTTACTTTACTAGCTAAATTAGAAAGATATAGTGATTCTTCTAAAGCGATATCGTTATTGCCATAAACCACTACATCAAGTCCTTTAAAGAAGTTACCATCGCAGGTTGCACAATAAGATACGCCTTTACCAACAAAGTCACGTTCACCTTTAATGCCACCACTTTTCATAATAGTTCCAGTCGCAACCACAACTACTTTTGTTTCATAAGAATTAACGTCACTAATAACTTCAAATCCAGTTGGTTCTTTTAAGATAGATTGAACCATACCATAGGTAATTGAGATATTTAAATGTTTAAGTTGTTCTAAAAGTTGAAGTTGAAGTTCAAGCCCACTTGTGGAGACATATCCAGGATAATTTTCAATCTTAGATATCTGAGGTAATTTACCTCCAGGAACTTTTCCTTCTAAAAGGATAAAATCAATTCCTGCGCGTTTAAGATATATTGCTGTTGTAATTCCAGCAATACCTGCGCCAATAATAACTACATCAGTCTTTTTCATAGCTAACAACCTTTAAGATATCATTCAAATCATCAATTAATAAATCTACACCATCAGCTGGGATAAGGTCTTTTCTAGGTGAATATGATACTAGACCGAAATCAACATTTGCTGCTTTAGCAGTGAGATAGTCAATTATCCCATCACCTATATATAAAACATTTTTTGGATTTTTGATAGAAAAATGCTTCATCGCAAGTCTAATTCCCTCAGGATCAGGTTTCACATTTTTAACTTCGTTTGAGCAGACACTAAAATCAAAATAACCTTCGATACCAAGCAAAGAAAAAGCATAGTTTGTAGCATCTCTAGATTTAGAAGTCACTAAGCCATAAGGCACTCCTAATGATCTAAGCTTTAAAAGAAGTTCTTCCACTCCTGGGAACAGTTTTATATATAAATCATAATTTTTAGTGGATACTTTTTGATATTCTTTATAAATAAATTCCTGATCCAGTTCAGGAAATTCTTTCTTTAAAGTTTCCTTAATTGGTGGGCCAGAAAAAGTAAGCATATGTTCAATAGTTGCTTCATATCCTGGTTTAAATTTTTTATAAAGTTCAATAAAAGTGGCGACAATCATGCCGTCACTATCAAGTATTGTTCCATCAAAATCAAATAAAACAAGTTTATACATTATTCAAAATCGAATGTTTTAAAGTGGTCGAGTCCTTGTTTTTTAGCTTCAAGAATTCCCCAGAGGTAACTCGCTCCAATAATAAGAGCACCTCCAGCAATCATCGCAATAGCGGTAATTCTAGATTGACCAAAGCCATCACCAATGCCACTACCATAACCATTTCTCATTGGCTCCATAACAAGTCTAACTAGACCATACCAAAGGATATACATTCCTCCTCTAGAAAGAAGTGGAAGATATTTATTGATTGGTTTTGTTGCGTATCTAATTAAGAAATATCCACAAAGGTTCACAACCGATTCAATAAGGAAAAGCGGTGTATACATTTCTCCTTCATGAATCACATTAGTGACACTAACACTAGAGAACTGCATCTGTCCTTTAATAAAGCTTGGTAAAAACCACCAATTTGAAATAAGGGTTGGTTCACCAAATACTTCACAGTTAAAGAAGTTGCCCCATCTACCAATAGCTTGAGCAATTAAAATAGTTGGAACAATTGCATCAATTGCCCAGCGAATATCAACATATTTTCTAAAGATTAAAACAAAGGAAACACCAGCGATAATTCCTAGCATTGCTCCACCTTGAATAGCTAATCCACCATCCCAGACTTGGATAATCTTTTCTGGATGAGCAAGATAATAGTCGCCTCTAAGCACTAAACAATACCATAGTCTAGCGCCCACAAGACCCATTGGGAAACACCATAAGAATAATGTATCGATGATTCCGTGTTTGCCATATTTCTTATAGAAATAGTGATCGCAGATAAAATAGACCACAATCGCTCCACCAACAACACAGATTCCATAAAAAGCAATGCGGAAACCACTTGAAGAATCTTTATAAGTAGTTAGTCCTTTTCCAAAATCAATCGCGTTATAAAGTGGATAAGATAAGTGACTTGCAAATCCCTCAGTCATAATAAGGAAGAAGACAATTGTCACTCCAATAGAAATAAACATTAAAGTGTGAACTAAATTTCTCTGTTTTTCATTTAATTGAGGCTTGTAATAATAAAGAATAAAGCTATTTGTGAGCATTCCAAAGCCACTACCAAATAAGTAGCTACCAAAAATAACGCATACGTGTTCGATCGCGCTTAGTGACCAACTGCCCCAAAGCACTGCACCATAACTAGAAAGAATAGTTGCTAGTCCAATTGAACCGATGCTAATCATTAATTTAGTAAATAAGTCCTTATTAATAATGATTTCAGTTGAACCAATTGGTTTTTCTTTAACAAATTTAATACTTAAAAATAGTGAGTATGCAAATATTGCTACACCAATAATTAATCCAACAATAAATAATATCATTCCTACCATAATGCTAAAGTATACCACACGCTAGGCGTGTTTTCCTTTCAATAATTTCTTTAAGTATTGACCTGTGTATGATGAAGAAACTTTACTAACTTCTTCAGGAGTTCCACTTGCGATTAAGTTTCCTCCTTTATTACCACCTTCAGGTCCTAAATCTATAATATAATCTGCAACTTTAATTACATCGAGGTTATGTTCAATAATTAAAACTGTATCACCATGATCGACAATCTTATTGAGAACTTCGATAAGTCGCTTAACATCATCTGTATGAAGTCCAGTTGTAGGTTCATCAAGAACGAATATTGTTTTACCTGTTGGACGTTTTTGAAGTTCGTAAGCAAGTTTAACTCTTTGAGCTTCTCCACCCGAAAGAGTTGTGGCTTGTTGACCAAGTTTAATATAGCCTAAACCAACATCATATAACGTTTGAATTTTACGTTTTATAATCGGTCTATTTTCAAAGAATTTAAGAGCTTCTTCAACTGTCATTTCTAGAACATCGTAAATGCTCTTACCTTTATAGTGGACTTGGAGAGTTTCTTCGTTATAGCGTTTTCCATCACAATCATCGCATTTAACATAGACATCTGGTAAGAAATTCATTGGAATACATTGCACACCTGCGCCTTGGCAAGTTTCACATCTTCCACCAGGAACATTAAATGAGAATCTTCCTTTTGAATATCCTCTTGTTTTAGCGTCGATAGTTTCAGCGAATAATCCACGAATATCATCGAACACTCCTACATAAGTTGCAGGATTACTTCTTGGAGTTCTTCCAATTGGATCTTGAGTGATATTAACAATCTTATCGATATTCTCTAGTCCTTCTATACTTTTATATTTACCTACTTTTAAATCTGCTTCAGGGAACATATGTAGATAAATGGCAGGATATATAGTTTGATTTACTAAAGAAGACTTGCCACTTCCAGAAACACCAGTAACTGCAACAAATTTTCCTAGAGGAATGGATACATTAATTTTCTTTAAGTTATTACATTCAGCACCTTTGATAGTGAGGAATTTCCCATTCCCTTTTCTACGAACACTAGGAACTGGAATATATTTTTCGCCTGAAAGATATTTGCCCGTAATTGATCGAGGTTCTTTCATGACATCTTCAATAGTGCCTGCTGCCACTACTTCGCCACCATGGACTCCTGGACCAGGTCCAATGTCCACCAAATAATCGGCAGCGCGCATTGTGTCTTCATCATGTTCAACAACTATTAATGTATTACCTAAAGAAACCATTTCTTTCATGGTTTTAAGTAATTTGTCATTATCGCGTTGATGCAATCCAATACTAGGTTCATCAAGAACATATAAAATACCAGATAGTTTACTTCCTATTTGAGTTGCGAGTCTAATTCTTTGAGCCTCACCACCACTAAGAGTCATCGCGTATCTAGATAAGGTAAGATAATTTAAACCAACATCACATAAGAAAGATGCTCTATTATCAATTTCCTTAATAACAAGTCTTGCAATTTCTTGTTGAGATGGACTTAAAGAGGAATTAACACTTCTAACCCAAGTTAATAAATCTTCGATGGATAAACAGGTGACTTCATATATATTTAGTCCATTAACTTTTACAGAAAGTGCAGCAGGAGATAATCTTGCTCCATGGCAAGTTGTGCATTCACTATCTCTCATATAATAAGCATATATATCCCTCATCATATCTGAAGATGTGGAATTATATAATCTATCCATTCTAGCTTTAATACCTTCAATAAATCCATTACGATGTGTCTTATTTCCGTTCACGGAAGTAAGTTCATATTTAAATGGTTTATCACTACCAAAAAGAATGATATGTTTTTCTTTTTCGGTTAAGTCTTTATATGGTTTATCTAGTGAGATTTTATATAAATTACAAAGTAATTCGAATTCTTGCCATTCTAAATTTTTAGTGCCAACAATGTTTCGATAAAAGCGAATCGCTCCTTGATTAATACTTAAAGATTCATCAGGAACAATTAAATGAGGATCAGCCTCTCGCTTCATACCTAATCCCTTACAATCAGGACAACATCCTAGTGGAGCGTTAAACGAGAATAATCTAGGTTCAAGTTTTGGAACTGAGAATCCACATTTTGGACAAGAATGATGCTCAGAAAGTAGTCTTTCTTCACTATCAGTTAAAAAGACACAATATCCTTTTGACCAATCGCACGCTAGTTCAATAGCGTCCACTACTCTAGAGCGAACATCTTCTTTTATAACAATACGGTCCACCACAATTTCAACATCATGTCGTTTATTTTTATCAAGTTCAGGGACTTCACTAATACGGTATATTTCTTTATCAACTCTTACTCTTTCAAAACCTTGAGATTTAATCTTAGTTAAGACATCCTTTTGAGTTCCTTTTTCGTTATGAACGATAGGAGAAAGAATTTGGAGTTTAGTGCCAATAGGATATTCTAAAGCGATATCTGCCATCTTAGATGGAGAAAATGAAATAATTGGTTCATTGTGATTTGGACAATATGGAACACCAACTCTAGCGAATAGTAGTCTTAAATAATCGTATATTTCAGTAACTGTTCCAACTGTGGAACGTGGGTTATGTGATGTAGTTTTTTGATCAATTGAAATAGCAGGAGAAAGTCCATCGATTTGATCAACGTCAGGTTTATCTACATTTCCTAAAAATTGTCTTGCATAGGCAGAAAGAGATTCAACATATCTACGTTGACCTTCTTTATAAATTGTGTCGAAGGCAAGCGTAGTTTTTCCGCTTCCAGAAAGACCAGTAAATACAGTTAAAGTATACTTAGGTATTTCTAAGTCGATATTTTTAAGGTTATTTTCTCTTGCGCCTTTAATGACAATTGATTTATTTTCCATAGTGGGATTATATTATCACAGTCTTATTTTGTTATCTATAACAACGCTTAAATAGTAAAAAAAGGCCGCACAACGTGCGACCTAATATAGTTTATGAAATTATAAACCGAATTTTTTGATTCTTTCCCAACGTTCTTTAGCGCATCTTTCGGATTTTGCTAAGAGTTCTTCAGCGTGAGCTGGGTTAACGATTGGAAGTTGTGAGAATCTTGTTTCTCCCATCACGAATTCACGGAATTTAGAGAAGTCAGGTTCTTTGCAGTCAAGAGTTAAGGCTGGTTTACCTTGTTCTAAGTTACGTGGATCATAACGGAAGGTTGTGAAGTAACCACATTCAACAGCGCGTTTTTCAACTGCCATTGAGTTAGATAATCCACCTTTAATACCATGGTTTGCACATGGTGCATAACAGATAATAAGGGATGGACCATTATAGCTTTCAGCTTCTTTAAGAGCTTGGATAGCTTTCATTGGATTACTACCTAAGCTGATTTGAGCAACATAGCAGTGGCCATAGCTCATAGCGATTAAAGCAAGGTTCTTCTTTTCGCCTGTCTTACCGCTAGCGGTAAATTTAGCGATACTACCAGTTTGTGATGATTTAGAAGATTGACCACCAGTATTGGAGTAAACTTCGGTATCAAGGACTAAGATATTAACATCTTGGTCGTTAGCGATAACGTGATCAAGTCCACCATAACCGATATCGTATGACCAACCATCACCACCGATGATCCAAACTGATTTATCAAGAAGGTCTCTTTCATATGTGAGGACTTTCTTAACTTCTTCATCTTTACTTGCTTTCACAAGTTTAACGAGTTCAGGAATAATCTTACGTGCTTCTTCTTTATTCTTGATGTTTTCAAGATAAGATTTGATGGAAGCTTTTAATGGTTCTTCAACAGAGTCTCTAGAAAGAGCTGGTTCAAGAATTGAAACGATTTGACCTAAACGGTAATCAGTAACAGTTCTCATACCATAGCCGAATTCAGCATTATCTTCGAAAAGGGAGTTTGCCCAAGCAATACCTTGTCCGTTTTTATCAGTGCAGAATGGGGTAAGAGGAGTACTACCACTATAAATTGAGGAACATCCAGTTGCATTCGCAACAAGCATATCTTTACCGAATAGTTGAGACACTAAACGGTAGTATGGAGTTTCACCACAGCCTGCGCAAGCACCGGAGATTTCCATATATGGCATTAAGAAGCCAACGCCTTTAACTGAATTTGTTGGGAAGAGTGGCTTATATTCAACATGTTTGAATAAGTAATCCGCACCTTCTTCTTGACCAAATTGTTCTTTAGCTTCTGACATATAAAGGGCTTTTTTACCAGCTTTATTAGCCATACATTCAGTAACACAAAGTCCACAACCAACACAGTTCTTTGGTGAGACTTGTAAACGATATTTGAGATTTGCAACGCTTGGTCCACCAACAGCTGGTTTGACATCATTTTTAACAACTTCAGGAGCTTTAGAAAGTTCTTCTTCAGTTAATAAGAATGGTCTAATTGTAGCGTGTGGGCAAACGAATGCGCATTGGTTACATTGTAAGCAGTCTTCTTTATTCCAAACTGGAACTCTATCTGCGATACTACGTTTTTCTTTGAATGTAATATCGTTTTTCATTGTTCCATCAAGGAGTTCGAATTCTGTGAATTTACTGACTGGTAATGTATCACCATCAAGGCTTCCCATGACATTAACATAGGAATCGAAGTATTCATCGCCAGTAGTTTCACGAACACGTTTATTTGGAAGTTCGAGCCATTTTGTATCAACTTTGATTTCTCTAAGACCTTCAGTACCAGCATCGATAGCGCGGTAGTTCTTTTGAACGACTTCTTCGCCTTTCTTGCTATAGGTCTTTTTCGCAAATTTCTTCATCCATTCATTAGCTTCTGCGTATGGCATAATGTTTTGGTTTAGATAGAAGAATGAAGCTTGGAGAATTGTATTAGTGTGACGACCCATACCAACTTCTGCTGCAATCTTATTAGCGTCGATTACATAGAATTTAGCTTTCTTTTCAGCAAGTTGATATTTAACTCTGTTTGGAAGAGAAGCAATAAGCTTAGCATCATCCATATCAGTGTTAAGAAGGAATGTTCCACCAACTTTAAGATTCTTAATCATATCGAACTTGAAGACATATGTATCAAGTGAACATGAAATGAAGTCTGCGTTTTCAACATAATATGTTGAGTGAATTGGTGATTTACCGAAGCGGAGGTGAGAACGAGTAACACCACCAGCTTTACGTGAGTCATATGCGAAATAGGCTTGTGCATATTGATGTGTAGCGTCACCAATAATCTTAATTGATGATTTGTTGGCGCTGACAGTACCATCACTACCAAGACCATAGAATAAGCAAGAAGTATAATCTGCTTTAACATGGAATGATTCATCAACTGGGATTGATAAATGTGTAACATCATCATTAATTCCAACTGTGAAATTATGATGTGGTTTATTTTCTAAGAAGTCATAGACAGATTTGATGTGTTTTGGTTGGGTGTCTTTACTTGAAAGACCATAACGACCACCATAAACAGCAATATCTTCACGTCCAACTTGTTTTAAGGCTGCAACAACATCTAAGTAGAGAGGTTCGCCTGTTGCACCCATTTCTTTTGTTCTATCTAAAACAGCAATACGTTTGACTGATTTTGGAAGAGCAAGTGAGAGGTGTTTACTTGAGAATGGACGATATAAGTGAACTTTTACTAAACCAACTTTCTTACCTTCTTTACGAAGTTCGTCAATAACTTCGATGGTTGTTTCAGTAACAGAACCCATTGCAACGATTACATCAGTTGCATTTTCATCACCATAATATGTAAATGGTGCATATTTACGACCAGTTAATCTTGTTGCTTCAGCAAAATATTTTTCAGCAATTTCGATTACCTTATCATAGTGAGCGTTTTGAGCTTCTCTACCTTGGAAATAGACGTCGTCATTTTCTGCACCACCACGTGTGACTGGGTGAGTGTGTGGGTTAAGAGCTCTAGCTCTAAATTCTTCAACTTTATCCATTGGAAGAAGTTTTCTATATTCTTCTTCATCAACGAATTCAACGTTTTGAATTTCGTGAGATGTTCTAAATCCATCAAAGAAATGCATAACTGGGGAACTTGATTCAATGGCGATAAGGTGTGCCATTGGGGCAAGGTCAGCAATTTCTTGAACTGAATGAGAGCAAATCATTGTAATGCCTGTTTGACGGCAAGCATAGATATCTTGATGATCACCAAAAATGGATAGTGAACGAGTTGCTAAGCTTCTTGCAGAAACATGAAGGACTGCTGGAAGAAGTTCACCACACCATTTATAGATGTTTGGAATCATTAAGAGTAAGCCTTGAGAGGCGGTATAAGTAGTTGCAAGAGCACCAGCTTGAAGAGCACCATGAACTGTACCAGATGCACCAGCTTCGGATTGCATTTCTACGACTTTGACTGGAGTGCCGAATAAATTCTTCTTGCCTTGAGAAGCATAAACATCGACAAGTTCAGCCATAGGTGAGCTCGGTGTAATAGGATAAATACCGGCTACCTCGGTGAAATAATAACTACCAATAGCAGCGGCAGTATTACCATCAACCGATAAGAATGATTTTTTAATATCCATCATTAAAACTCCTTTAATTGGCAAAATTATTATAATTACATATGCGCGTGCGTTCAAGAAAAAAATCGGTACTGAAACCGATTTCATATTTATTAAGAATTCTATTTATCTTTTTTTAGATTTTTTATTCTTCTTTTCGAACTTCATTAATTCTTCATTAACTAGTTTTTTAAGAGCTTTTAAATCAACTTCACTAAGTTCTATTCCTCTATCAACAAGCCCTCCAATCGTGAGTTTTTGATAGATGAAATCAGAGACAGATGAATATTGATCAAGTTCAGATTTTCTTATAACAATTCGTTCCTTTTTAACGCTTTTATTTTCTTCAGCAAGAATATATTCTTCTATAGCAGGAACTAAGTCACGGAAATTATAATCCATATCCATTGTGATGATAGGTTCAAAATAGGATAACTCTTCCCTAATTACATCAGGATAAATTCCCATGTGTCTAGCAAGCGCTTCGCCACTGAGATTCTTTCCTTTTGCGCTTTTAATAGCGCTTAGATATTTCTTTGCTCTTGTCTTATTCATTTTCATTTCTTCTATTATACCACATTATTAATCTTTATAATGGAATGAATCCTTAACTTTTGATGAATCAAACCATTTATAGATCACCATGTATTCATCAAACCAATCAATAATCTCTTCGCTAGGTTCTTCCCAACTCTTCCACATAGAAACAACAATATTTTCTGGGACAATTTTATTTTCGCTTCTTTGAAGATTTTGTCTAAGAATAACATCAAGAGGTTTTTTAAGCACGACTAGGACTTTCCTATCAAAGCCTTTGATCTTTTCAATATATGTTTTTCGATATTTATTTTGTAGGTTAGTGCTATCGGCGATAACAGTAACATCTTCAGGTCCTTCTAAAGCATATTTATTAATATAATCAAAATATCTTTTCCAAACTTCCTTCTCCATGGTGAAGTTTTGGAATTCACCAGTAACTTCTTTTCTAACTTCGTCACTGCCCACAACAAAAACATGCTTATGAGTAAGACGATATTGTTCAGCCCAAGTAGATTTACCTGCACCTGGAACCGCTGATAACAAAATAAAAGTTTTCATCTACTATATGATAACGTTAATAAAGAAAAAATCACACAATAAAGTGTGATTCTTGTATTTAATGGTACCCCGTGCAGGGATCGAACCTGTGACCCACTGATTAAGAGTCAGTTGCTCTACCAGCTGAGCTAACGAGGCAT
>CADBUI010000004.1 GCA_902797855.1 uncultured Erysipelotrichaceae bacterium | reverse complement strand
CTTATAGTTTGGGCCACTCCTATTACCGATATTGTTTGTTCTTTTGTAGCAGTTATTTTGTTTTATGGATATGTTAAACATAATAGTAAAAACACACCATCTTTTAATAAGCAAGGAGAATTTCCATCTCTAAAAGGCTAATGATTATGAATAAGATTATTGATATGAGACATAGAAAGCATGCTAGAAAAATAATGATTACATTTTGTGGTAATAGTATTTTTTCTAACATTTACAATGAAATAAAAATGGAAGGCTATGAAATATCCACTGATTATATATATTCCAGCAAAGAAAAAGATTATTGCGTTATAAATATGACAGTTAAAAGAAGAAGCAAATCATTTGATAAATATATTGCGTTTTTAGCTGATAAAGTATTTTGCAAAACCATTTATATATATGATTACATGGAAGTAGATGATGATTTCTAATCTCAGCATTAAAATTGAAACTGAACAGTTTCACTCTCTGATCATTAGAACTATGTCGCTTTCACTGGATGAATAAATATCCATCCTTGACATCGGTGATATCCACTCTAGCTTGCTTTTATTAGTTTGCGCCCGTCCTGCGAAGGTGGTTATGCAATGTTGGGTGGTGCGAGAAAAGTTGGGAATCGAACTATCGAAAAATGATGTTTTCTTGTTTCCCATCCACCACCATTAATTATTAAAAGTATGAATTTGGGCTATAAATAAACAAAAATGCCCATTTTTCACGGGCATTTATGCTGTACATTAAGAATGTCCTTACTGTACGCCTTAATTATTTGGTATTTTGTCAGCGCTTTTTTACATTATTCCGGATTGTCTATTTTTATGAATAAAAAACGACCTTCATTTGGAAAGCCGTTAAAGGATTAATTTATGACTCAGTTTGACCACTTAATCTTGATAGATGGTCTTACACCCATACTGTTCCATCTATCAACATTACTATCACCAGCGGTAATAGTAATTGTTCCAGATGTAGTTACAACTTCAAAATAGCCATTATATTTTGTTCTAGTCCAATAAGACATAAGTCCTGTAGAAGTAATATCGTTTTTTGCATATGTTCTACTTCTAGCATAATCGGTAGCGACTGCTGTTTTAGCAAGTGTTCCATCAGCAAACGATGTACTATTACCAGTAAACGAACTTTCTTTTAATGGGAATAAATAAGTTTGACAGCTAGATTCAATGTCGTTCTGTAAGTTGCTAGTTGTCAAATGTGTTGTACGACTTGAAGGTAACATAGTTTCGTACAACTCATTCATTTTTTCGCCTAATGTAGTATCTGCTGTATAGGCCGATGGATCGTTTTCATAAGGATTGTAAATCGATGTATCAAGAATTTTTTCACTAACTATAATGCTGCCATATTTTGGTGTGCTGCCAGTTGTTAATGTACGGACATTTCTCCAAACGACAGGTTCAACTTTAAACCAATAATAATCACCAACTGTATATTCATTATTATATCCTGCTCCTTCCGCTTGAACCCTTTTAAAGAAGTCTCCATCCAATAAATAATATCCATTATCAAGCGGTAAAAACGATTCTGGATTTTCTTGATACAACGTCTCATAAACTTCTGAAATATCACTTAATGTTTGTGGATAATAACCATATGTCCAAACATTTCCGACCTTTATAGGTTCTACATCAAATTGATTGGCGAATAAATCTTCTCTAACAGCAGCGTCAGTTCTTAAACTATCGCAGGAATAACAAATCTTAATTGATTTGATGTTTATTCGGCCGTTTGTGTATTCGGTTTTAAAATCTTTTGAACCAGTGATTTTAAAATACCTTGGTTCTAAGTCGCTCATATCATATGGAGAGTCTGGAGATAAATCATGTGAAGTTGTTTCATATAGAAGACTTCCTTGCGAATCAACATATCCAAACAAGATTTTCAAATCACCAACTTCTCCACTAGATGTATCTGTTGGATTATCAACATAATTAGTTTGACGACAATAATCGACGGTGATAGATGTAATTCCGGAAATTCCATGACCAGATGCATTATTTAGATATGAGTAAGAATCATTATCTTTAAAAGATAAAAACGCTTCACCTCCACCGTAAAATGGGAAGCTACCAAACGAAACTCTAGCATCTCCAGTTTTATAAAAATTAAATGACCAACTTCCAGAATCTGTTGAACTTCTTAATAAATTACTTGTCACTTTAGTGCAATTTGTAGCACTCATCGTAATTGAATATTCACTAGCTGGAACTCCACGATTAAGAGCAAAAGCATCTATTCCAAGATTATTGGAGACAAAAAGCGTTGTCGCAACTACCGCAGCGCAAGATGTTGTTGTTAACATTAGAAGCAAGCTTTTTTTATTCATATTGTTATACCCATTTCACAATCGTATAAATCATTTATTGGTTTATACATTAAACAGCTGGTACGTTAACTTGGCTTCCGGTCTTGAATGAAGAAACCTTGAATGTCGCAGAACCACTTTCGCCTTCATAGGTTTTACCATTTGCATCCCAAAATAAAGTGATGCCAATTTCTTTATCGATGACAGTTGTTAAATGAACCTCACCCGCATATACAGTTAAATCATAACGATATTCTGTCGCGCTTCTTCCTGCGAAAGTCAAATCCTTAACTTTGTGGTATCCTTCCATGCCATCATATGCGTTAGCCATGAAAAACACTGCAGTGTAACTAGTTACATACGAGTTATATACTTCAACAGCATCAGATTCTGAATATGTATAAGTTTGTACATAGCTTTGTGTTCCTGAATCATATTCAAAAATATCTAAGCCACTATCAGTCCTTTTAATGGCTTCTTTATCTGCACCATCATCTTGCCAAGTAATATTATCTTTCATACCAAAGATATAATTGACAATCTCTTCATCATCATCGTTATAAGCTTGATAGGTAATTTCAAAGCCACTTGTTTCGCCTAATTCTAATAATCTATTTTTGGCTTGCTCTGATGAATAAGGGAGGTTTTCTCCTGTCTCATCATCTCCTGGATTAAGCATGTTTTCGTTCACATTGCACCCAGCCAATGAAAAAATTGATAAAACAGATAAAACTAACAAGCTCTTGATTTGTGTTTTCATAATTAAATTTCCTCCCAAACAAAATAAAAATTTTTTATTTATCAATTTGAGAATATAGAAAAAATGGCGCAATAAACAAGTGCCATAAGTCATTCCAAAAGTCACTATTTATTCTATTTGTTTGTTTTGACCAAATGATTGTCTAAAGCAAAACGCGTTAAAGCGGCACGGCTAACACAATATGATTTAGAAAGCATTAAGGAAACAATGTTTTTCACTGTCCCTACTTGTAGAGATAATTTAGCAGCAATTTCTTTATTGGAATCACCATTACAGATATATTCGAGTATTTGTAATTCTCTTTCCGAAAATTTGCATTCTTTTTCAATTTTTTCTTTATTTCTTAAGATTTCTAACGCAGCTTTATCAACAACATTAATGCCACCCATCACGCTGAGCAACGCTTGTCTTAATTGATTGGATTCAATGACCTTTAAAAGAAAACCATCACATCCAGCTTCTATAGAACGAGATATTGTATCGACATCATCAAAAGTGGATAAAGCAACTGCACGGACATTTGGATATTTATTTTTAATAATTCTAATGGTTTCAATACCATCTAATACCGGCATTCTTATATCGATAAGAGCGATATCTACAGGTGTGTTTTCTAATATCGATAATAATTCTTGTCCATTATTCGCAGTATTAACGACAACAAAATCATCCCATTTTTCAATAGTAACTTTTAATCCTTCAATTGTGATTGGGTGATCATCTGCGATAATTATTTTTATTTTGTCCATCGTTTATTTACTCCACATTACTATTATTTTAAACCCTTGTCCTTCTTGATGCACAAAGTCTATTTTCCCTTTAGAAGCAACGACATTATCTTCCATTGAGGTAAGTCCAAAACCTTTTTCAAATTCTCCATGCCACTTCCCATCATCATAGATTTCCAAAATTACATCTTTCTCATTCATTGTTAAATTAATAAACATTTGGTTGCCTAAAGAATGGTCTAATGTATTGTGATAAGCTTCTTTACAAATTTTTTTAATTAATTTGTATTGTTTCTTAATAAAGTCAGGTTCTTCGCCATTTATAGTAATCACAATTGGAAATTCAGAAATCTTAGATAAAGAAATCAAAAGTTCTTTTAAAGAACCGGCTTCAAATTGGTCTGGAGATAAAATCTTGTCGATGATCTTCTCACCTTCAATAATTAATTGTCTATAGGTTTTCGGATTATTGTTTTTGGACTCTAAACACATATTAGAAATCATAAATAAGTCCGTTATTGCGTGACCGTAATTATCATGGATGACTCTTGCTAATCTTATTTGTTCAGCATAATCAGATAATGACTTGATTTCTTCTAAAAGATTTTCTAATTCTTGATTAGACTCTCTTAAACTACTAGCAAGAACTTGAAGTTCCTTTTGTTTTTCTTGTTTTTGATTGTTAATTGACTCTTTTTCTGTAATATCAATTAAAACAACAGCATAATTAATTAGTAGCTCATCGTCATATATTTCTTTAGTAATGCGTTTAAAAATGATGTTGTTATAAACAAACTTACCTTCTTTATTTTGCAAACAATCAGGTATTAAATCAGTTAACTTTTTTCCTTTTTTAATGCCTTTGAAATCAACGCGTTTGTTGTATTTCAAAATATAACCAAAAGAATCTAGGATGAAAAATGGTGAAGGGAAACTATCGAATATCGTCTTATAATTATTCATTAGCGCTTACTCCACTTAATTTATTAACTGCTTTTCTAATAATCGTAATTGTTTCTTGACATAAAGTAGCGGTTTCCTTAAGTAATGCTTCGCTATTTTTTGGATTATTCTTAATGGCAATAAAATGTTCTTTAATTATTGCTATATTCGATAACACTATTTTTTGAGCATTAGTCAAGCTAGTAACCTTTTCTTTTAAATCTGGTAAATCGTACAAAGCGTTAATATAGGTTTGTATTGTATTCTTTTTCTCATTTAAATCGTTGATGAGTTTTTCTGCTTCAACAATACTTTCTTCGATTGCTTTTCTTTCTAAATAAACATCATCAATATTGTTGATAATGATTAATTCGTTGTCGTCATCTTTATTTATTTCAATATAGAAATGACTATCATAAAAAGCGAGTTCAAATGATTTGACATTATTTTGCTTATTAACCTCTTCTATTGCTTTATCAACCAGCTCTTTCTTTTCTTTATTGTTTTGATAAAGAATGCCTTTTTGCGGATTGTATAGAACCACTATATTTGGAATTTCTTCTAAAACACTTTCAATTGATTTACTAATCAAACTGAGTGAATTAAATTTAAAGACGATGATATATAGGCAGAAGACAGCGACAAACATGATGATTGGTGTAAAATCAAGCTCATCAACTCCAGTAATAGACCTCACCAACGCTGTAACAGCCGGCAAAAGCGGATATAAGGAGAAAACGATTATCTTAATAGCCTTGTTCTTTTCTTTTCTAATGATATGAATGATAGATATGATATAGCCTATGAACAAGGCGGCATAAACCAATACCAAGCATAGATAAAATAGTTTTCCGTGCTGAACCTGTTCTCCCATCACTAATTTTTCATAAAAGAGATGATGCAGTGAATTTGTACAAACAAAAATAGAGATAATAGCAGCAATAGAAAATAAAACTATTCTAAAAATCGGTTTATTCGCTAGTTTATCCCATCTTGCTAAATATAGGTTCCAAAGCAAGAAAGCAAACGATGCAAATGTGGTTCCGACAAGTTGGTAATAAACAGCGAAAACGTAAAAATCGTTATTCGGATAAAAGATATAAGCGATGGTCTCTAAAAACCTACCAGAAACCATAATCCATAAGCCAATAACAACCACAATAAACAAGTGCCATATAGGTGTTGGTTTTCTATTTTTAATTAAAGAAACGATAAAAACAAAATGAATAGGTAAGTATATACCTTGCAAAACAAAATTAAGGATTCTATACCATTCCATATTCTAATTTTATAAGACAATAATCATTTTTGTTATACCGAATTATAGATTTCTTTTCCACAAACTACTTATCTAATTATTATTAAGGAATAAACCTAAAAGTCCGTTTTGTATAATCTTCTTTAATCACCAATTACCAAGATGCGTTTATCAACTGGAACAACTCATTATGTTTGCTTTTTCTTTCGATATTGAAGTTTTATTAAATCCGTTTCCTTCTTATTATGCCTAAAAAACTAATAAGGATTTTTTAGTTGTTAAATTCCAATCATATAAATTGGCAAATACCAATTGTTCTCATTTATTGGGAACAAGTCTTCTCTGGAATCGATTAGTAGTCCTTTCATAACTGTCTTTCCATATTTTTCAAGGAAGTCAAAATTAAAGTTGCGACTTACTGGATTAATACCTTTTTTAACTTCAATTGGATAAATGCAATCAGGGCCTTCAATAATCAAATCAACTTCCTTTTTATCTTTATCTCGATAATAGTAGAGAGATTGTCGATAATCTTCTCCAGCGTTCATAAAGCTTTTAACAATCTCACTGATAACATACGTTTCATAAAAAGCACCATTCATTACGCCTTTTTCAATCATTTCAGCATTTGGCCATTTACATAAATATGCGCATAAACCAGTATCAAGGAAATAGAACTTTTCCATTTTAGTGACTCTATTCGATAAGTTTTTAGCATATGGTTCTAAAGTTATGGCAATACCAGATGTTACTAAAATTGATATCCAACTTTTTACAGTTCTTGCATCAATCCCAACACTTCGAGCAATATCATCATAATTAATCTGTTGAGCGGTTCTTAAGGCCATGTAATCAAGAAATCTTAAAAAATCTCTTTCTTTATCAACAGCGATAAGCTTCATAACATCTTTTTCCATATACGTCTTTATATAGGAAGAATAGAAAGTCGTTCGATTTAAACCATTAGCAATATATTCTGGCATTCCACCCAAGAATATCTTTTCAAAAATTTCTTTTCGCGTTCGATACATATCCTTTGGTTTTATTTTTCTATATTTTTCCTTAATAACTTCTAAATCAGGGTTAAATAATGAGCCTTCTTTTTTTTCGATTTCATTATTTGATAGCGAGGACATTGTCAAAATTGCTGTTCTACCCGCTAAGGACTCGGAAACGGCTTTTTGTAGTTCGAGTTGATTTGAACCAGTGAGAATATACATCAATGGTACTCTTTGATTCTCTTTAAGGCATTTTATCTTTTCTTCATCTATCTTTATTTTTATTTGTTCAAGTAAAGGAGCACCTTTTTGTATCTCATCGATAATAAGCGGCCATGGATGGGTTTCTAAAAACAACTTAGGATTATCGTTCGCTAACAATTTTTCATCCAAGTCATCCAAAGTCACACTTGGAAAATCATCGCCGAAAAGATGATCCACTACGGTTGATTTACCAACTTGTCTTGCTCCATATATCGTAATAGCGGCATATTCGTCTTTAGCATCTTTTATTTTCTTTTCAATTGTTCTTGAATAATACATTTTAATAACCTCACTTATACAATACTAGAAACGTCCGACTATTTCAACATCGCATTGTACTTTTAGTCGAAATAAATTATCTTTATCAAATCAACTACACGTATTATTTTTCATTAGCACTATCAAAAGGCCAGAATTCATTATAGAGCTTAATTTTAGGTAAAAATGAGAAGCGTCAAAATCTGTATTTTTTTGACAAAAATCAACATTTTCCGGTATAAAAATAAAAAACCAACAATACATTGTTGGCGTTTTTTAGTTTTGGGGCGAGTGACGCGATTCGAACGCGCGAATGCTCGGTTCACAGCCGAGAGTGTTAGGCCTCTTCACCACACTCGCCAGTTCATAGAACGAATTAAATATTAACTATTTAGACATCTTTTGTAAAGCAATTTTAGCAAGTTTTAAGATAGGTAGTTCTCTTTGCTTGACGAGTTTACCAACTAATTCATCTTGCATATTCTCATATAAGCGAATTGCTTCATCAATATCTACCCAAATAATTCCTTTAACTCTTCTTACTTCATCAGGTTCTTGATGGATTTGAGTTTTCTTTGTTCTTCTAGCGAGGAAATAGTGATTATGATTTTCTCTTTGGATGAGATTATAGTAGTCTTTGATTGAACCTAAGTGTTCAATGATTTCACATTCATAACCAACTTCTTCAGAACATTCTCGATTAAGTGCAGTTTGATAATCTTCACCTGGTTTCATTCCACCACCTGGAGTTTCATAATAATCGCGATGTCCAAACATATCATCATCATAGATGTATTCTAAACATACCTTATTATTTTCATCTAATAGAATCGCCCTAGCGATTTCTCTAGTGTGACTTACGCCTGTAAATGGCCATTCATGATCTTCTAGTTCTAAAAAATATTTCATAATCCTAGTTATTCTATACTTATTTAAAAAATTAAGAAACCTTCTTTATCTCTCCACTCATAATACCGGTCACATAAGTTGAGATTGGTAAGCTAGAAATTTGAGAAACATAATCTTTATAGATTCCAACTTGTTTTTCATATGCCTCATCATCTACATGAGAAAGTTTAAAGTCTATGATATCAATGTGATCTTTATAGATGAGCATTAAGTCGATAATACCATGAACTTGATTAACTTCATCATAGAAAGAATATTCGTGAGCGACTTTTTCTAAACCTTCTTTATGGAAGATTGGATTAGAAAGGAATCTATCAATTAAATATTTGTCACGGCTATCTTTGATAAATGATGTATCAATATTTTTGAAATCGATTAGTTCTAGATAATAGTGATATTTATTGCCTAATGCGAGAAGTTCACTACTAGCGTCACCAACTTCTTTCGAAGCTCTATGATGTTCGATAAGCTGATCATCAAGGCTGACTTCATCATGAAGTGTTAGTTTAATTTCATCAGTATTTTTATTGATGCTATTAAGAAGTTTTTCATCTAGTGAAACTGAAATAATTCGAGGAGAAATGTCTGATAAAGTTAGAAAATCCATATAGGAAGTTGATTGGAATAGTTGAATTGGTGGATCATTTTTATAATCTTTTTTCCACATGAAAATGATGTGTTCTTGAGCGCGTGTAAGTGCAACATAAAAGACACGAAGCTGCTCAAGTAAAGCATTTTGTTTTTCTTTTCTAATTATTAGATGGTGGATGATACTATCAACGTTGTCGTAGTTATTATCTGGTAAATCAATTCCATATTCGTTATCGACAAGTAATTTGTTTTTAAGTTCTTCGTTATTGAATTTCTTACTGAGTCGAACAAAATAGACGAAACGATATTCAAGTCCTTTGGAAGCATGAATGGATAATAGTTTAACGGAATTATCGCTATAATCACCGCTTTCATAGTCTGGATCGATTTCATATTCATCAAGATCATTAAAATAATTTTTAAAATCTTCTAATGAATAACCCATTTCATCCATTTGTGATGCGATATTGTAATAGTAATTAAGTAATTCGATAGACTTAGACATATCTCCAATAGTGATAGCCTTTTGATAAATATCAAATGTATTAATAATGAAGGTGATTGTGTCTTTCAAATTCTTATGTTCACAATTTTTGGCTACTTCTTCAAGTTTTTGATATTCTTTTGTTAAATAATGGATTTTGCGAGAGATAACATCTTCAATTTCTTCATCGCTTTCTCTAAACAAGAAACTTCTCATTATAGACATGAATGGATGATCAAATTCTTTAGGCAACTCACCATCTTTGTTTTTAATAAAGGTAATACATTTGATGATGTTTTCCATCACAAGAGTGAGATTACTATCTTTGATAGATTGACTATATTTAGCAAATAGAGGGATTTTATATTCTTCAAAAACTTCCTGATATATTTTGAAGTCAGATTTTGAATACGAAAGAATAGCAAAATCCTTAAAAGTAATATCTCTCACTCCTTCTTTTGTTTCTATTTGAATTTTAGAATTAATTTTATGAATGATATCAGAGGCCACTAGACGAGCTTCATATTCCGTGGAGTTCATATCGCTAGGACTTTCAAAAACGATAGCCTCACTAGAATAATCAAAATGAGGATCTTTAAAGGAATTTAATTTCGTGTTACCCGCAATCATTTGATGATCTTTTTTATAATCAAGTCCAGAATTATTAACCGTCATTAAATTACCAAAGACTTCATTAACTGTATCTAAAACTTCATTTCTAGAACGATAATTCTTTGGCAAATCGATGCGATTATTAATTGATTTATTATCTTTAGAAAATAAAGGATAGGAATAAAATTTATTTAAGAACAAATCGCAATTCGCATTTCTAAATCGATAAATCGATTGTTTAACATCCCCTACTACATAGACATTATTAGTCATAAACATATTGATGAATTCTTCTTGTAGGTCATTAGTGTCTTGATATTCATCAATCATGATATAGCGGTATCGCTTTTTAAATTTTTCTTTAATTTCATCAAGCTTAAGGATACTCATAGCTTGTTTAAAAACATCCTGGAATGTGTAAATGCTATATTTCTTTTTAAAATCGTTTAATCTAGCATCTAACTCAATAGCAAGTTTCACCAGTTCATCTATATATTGCTTCGAATTAAGACGTCTATTTATAATTTCCTCTTTAGATGAATAATTAAGTAACCCTTCTTTTAGTGATTTAACTGAATCTCTAATTAATTTGTTATTTTTTATATCAATTGAGTCTTCAAGTTTCATGATTTTCGAGCGATTATCAGGATATTTTAAAGTTTCATCATGAGCGACCTTAACAAGTTCATCATAGCCACTAGCGACTAAGAAATGATTTAAATATTCACAAACGGCAGTTGAATAGTTAGGATTAGAAAACTTCATTGCCATATCGTAGTATGTCGATATTTCATTTTTAATAGATTCTGATAATTTATCTATCTCATCAGAGATAAAATCAAGATTTAAATATTCATTTGCATATTTATGTAGATGATTTATCTTATCGAGTTTTTGGTCAGCTTTCTCTTCGATCTTAATTACAAAGTCGACAATATTATCATCTTTATCGAGGCAGAACTTTTTAATCAAAGAAAGGAACGCTTCATCTTTCGCTTCATATTTTTCAGTAAATAGTTGGTCTAATATCTTTCTTTTTTCAAGCTTCACAAGTGTTTGGTCAACAATCTTGATATCGCTAGAAAGATTGATTTTATAATGATATTTTTGAACGATTGATAAAGCGAAAGCGTCAAATGTTTGAATGTTTACTGCATCAATTAAAGATGCTAAATGTTCATAATGGTTTTCATTCAGTTTGTCTCTTATTTTATTGCGCATACTTGCTGCTGCGTTATTTGTGAAAGTTAAAATAAGAAGTTCATCTAAATTTGTGCCTTCTTTAATAAGTTCATACACTCTTTCGGTAAGGACAGCAGTTTTACCACTTCCTGCTGATGCGGAAATAAGGAAATTACCCTCTCTAGCAGAGATGGCTAACGCTTGTTCATCATTCCATTTAACTTCGCTCATTTTCACCGTTTTCCTCATTTGATATAAACTGCATATCCTTATTTGTCTTGAAACATAAATCTTTAAATGGGCAATACGCACAAGAAACGTTTTGTCCGTTTAAATATTTTGGGTTAATTTCAAATTCATTATTATGAATCTTTTTATAAGCATTTTTTGATAAATCCTCTGCTTGCTTAATGACGTTTTCAAACCATTCCTCATTTTTGAAGCGATTTGATTTTGCACTAAAAGAGCGATTATATGGATTAGGATCATCTGGATTTGGTTTTAATAATGTGCAAGAAGCAATATATTTTGATGTTCCACTAGAAAGCAAAGAATCATCTAACATTGACATAGCCTTAACGCTAGAAAGATAAACGCCTGTAAGTTTTAAATTATCAAAATATTTACTATCGCCTTCTTTAAATTTTAAAGCGTCCTTGTTATATGTTTTTTGGATAAATAACCCGGTTAGAATTTTGTCTTTAAGTATAGGAGTATTCTTAATTAATAAGGCATATATTGGAAGTTGCAAAGATAGACCAAAAGGAATTCTTTTTTCATCGAAATCCTCACTTCCAGATTTATAGTCCACCACAAAAACATACTCGTTATGCTCACCATAAGTCACATATTTATCAATTCTTCCCACTATTGATAGATAATCATCTAAATCAACATTGAAATCACTATCTTCTCTATTAACTTTAGGGTTAACTATGTGACTTTCTTGTTCTTCGATATAATCAAAAGCTTTCTTAAAATGTTCTTTTCTAATTTCTAACAAGAATTTTTCTTTCTCGTTAAAGTTTTCTCCATGTAATTTAACTGCCATAGAAAATAGTTCATCAAACGACTTTTTAGATTCGAGATTTTCTAAAATATAGTGAGATATATTTCCAACTTTTGCGACATAAGAGGATTCATCTTTTGGATCTATTTTTAAAATGCGATTTAGATAGAATCTATATCCACATTGATAAAATTCTTTTAAAGAAGATGATGAGAGACTTAAGTGTTGATCACCAAGAAAGTGGATAGCTTTGTTATATTTATTTGAATAAGTTAGATAAGGGATTTTACAAACTAAGCGATAAGCTCTTAAAAGAGGACTATCAATTAAGAAATCTTTGAATAAGTCTTCGTGATACGCAGATTGAATATTGCATTCTAATTTTGAATATAAATCTTTTGAAATTGGTGATTCCACAAAGGAAATATTTAAATCCTTTTCTAAAGGGGAAGGATAAAGTGGACCATTAGCGTTATTATCTGAATAAGAAATATAGATATGAGCGTTTTGGTTTAATGAATTCTTAAATAATTCGTTATTATCAAAATTAAGATTATTTAAAGATGTATGACCTAGTTCAATATTATCTTTATCATCAAGTAAGCCATTATCTTTAATTATTGTTGGGAATTTTCCTTGAACAAAGTTCACAATGAATAGATATTCGTTTTCTTTTACGAATGGTGAATTCACTACCTTAATAGCGTCTTTATAAATCTTTCGACTTGATTTTTTATTATTAAAAACATCTCTATAAAGTCTTTTTTGTTCATCTTTTGAAAGTTCACCTATAGAAAATTTATCAATTATTTCTTTAAAAAGATCGTAGTTATTATCGTCTAAGAATCTTTCATCTATTTTTTGAAGAATATCTTCACTATCGTAGTTAGAAAGAAAATACCTAACAATACTTGAATCAATCATTTTTTCATCATTAAATCCATTAATGTGGAGATGATAATAATCAAGTAAACGTAGGATGGTTAGAGTATCGACTTCATCTAATCCATAAATAGATATCTCGCTTGATGGCACTCCAGAAGCGATAAGTTCAGCGATCTTATTAAAAACGAAAAAAAGTTCACTAGAGGAATCTTTGAAATGATACGACTCCCTATTAGAGACCGGTGATGGTTCGATATATGAATATTTTCTACCTTTAAGTAATGAAGATATTTCGAAATCATTTTTGTTATAAAAGGCGACAAAAATATTTGAATGGTCTAGTTCATAATCAATATATTCATTTTTGATAAGTAGACCATTATCCACTAATTCATCTTTTATCTTAATAAGTTCAATAATCTCTTTATTGGTGCCATCATATGAAGTCAAAGATGACAAAGCTTCGAGATATTTTTTTGCTAAAGAATATTCAAATTTCCTGATTTTAATTAAATAAATAAGAGCGTCATCACTATATGAATAAAGGACTTCTTTTTTTAAATCCTCTTTAGTGAAAAACTTTGGATCATTAAAAGGATCGTCTTTTCTAAAAAGTGAAAATAGTGTCGAAAAAGATTCCTTTGGAGCGATGACAATATTTCTCATATTCTATATTATATAATAAAAATAAAAATTTTAAATTTCTATATTTATTAAATTACTCAAAAAGGTTTAAAAATTCGTCGATAGAACTAACGACATATGTGGCTTTTGCTTTTAGCTCAGGTGTATATTCATCATAGCCAAATGTCACTAAAACTGAGTCGATTCCAGCATTATTAGCGGTTTCTAAATCAACACTAGAATCTCCAACATAAATGATTTTTGATTTATCTAGGTTATGTTTCACTACTAAGTCATTAATTGATTTAGGATTTGGTTTAGGTAAAGAAGATTTACTTTGTCCAACTGCTTCAGTAAAGAAATCTTTTCCATATGTTTTAGATAGAATTTCTTCCATTAAAAACTGTGGCTTATTAGTCACAACAAAAAGTTTATAACCAAGTTCTTTTAATTTAGTTAATGCTTCTTTTTCATTAGGGAACGGCTTAGTGCATCTACCTTGTTCAAGTTTGTAATTTTTAAGCATTGCTTCTTGAAATTTATCATGCTCTTTTTTTGATAAATTTAAAGGGGCTACTGCTCTATCAATTAGCACGAATACGCCATTACCTATTAGTTTTTTAGCGCCTTCATAATCGTATCTTAAAGAATAACCACATTCTTCAAGTGATTTATTAACAGCGTTTTTAATATCTTCTAAAGACTCAAGAAGAGTCCCATCTAAATCAAATAAAATGGCGTTATATTTCATTTTATTTTAAATAATCTTTTAAAGCGTCTACGAGCTTTTTCGCCATTGGAAGAGGACCATTATTAGAATTATTTTCAATAATAATATCAGCGATATTCTTCATTGGGTCAATGTAGATTTTCTGCATTGGAATAACAGTGTGATTAAATTGATAAATAATTGATTCTGGGGAACGACCTCTTTCTTTTTGGTCGCGGTCAAATCTACGATTAAAACGAACGTGTTCATCTGCATCCACGAAGACTTTTAGGTCCGCCATTTTAACGAGTTCTGGATATTGGAAAGTCATAATACCTTCAACAATAATCACATCATTTGGTTCGACTCTAACGGTTTCTTCTTTACGATGATGAGTGGAAAATTCATATATTGGTCTATCAATCGCGTTTCCTTTTTTAAGTTCTCTAACATGTTTTGCAAGTAGATGACCATCATAAGCATCTGGACAATCATAATTAACTTGTTTTATTTCTTCAGGTGAAAGATGACCATAGTCGACACAATAAGCATCAAAACCAATCAAGGTCACTTTCTTAGGATTTAAATAATGAATATAATTTGCAAGATATGTTTTTCCAGCACAGCTAGGACCACACATTAAGACAATATATGGCATAATTCCTCTTTTCTAATATACAAAGAAGTATATTGATATGAACATGCTAACTATACCAAACAAACAGAAAAAATGAAATACTGTGTGCCACCAAAGTGATTTATGTTTACCAATTCCATAAAGAATAGACCCAATAACATAAAATACTCCACCAAGAGCTAAAAATAAGAATCCGTAAAATCCTAACGCATTATATATTCCAGTTGGGTTAACTAAAATCATTAGTCCACCAACAAGGTACATAACCATTGAAAATGCATCATATTTTTTAAAGTTAATGGAGGCAAATGTTGCTCCTAAAATAATGCATGTATAACATAGACCAAGGATTAAGTATCCTGACCACTCAGTATTAGGAATATTCCAAAGTAATGCACCCTTAGATATCATTGCCACTAGGCAAAATGGAGCATAACTACCTGCGACAAGTAGATAAATCATCGCATGATCAATTGTACGTAAAACTTTCTTTCCCCTATTTTTCGCTAATGAATGATATATGCAAGAAATAGACATACAAATCATTATTGAGGATGAATAGAAGACTGCAGAGACTATCTTTAAAGCGTATAGAGGTTCGGTGTGATCTCCACTAACAACCTTTATTAAAAGAATGATTAAAGCAAATAATCCAAAAAGCGCGCCAAGTCCATGCGAGATAGCGTTCCATAATTCTTGGGCAAGCGTATAATTCGCTAAGCCGAGTTCTTCTGGTGACTTCTTTTCCTTCTTCATATGGCTAAAACTATACTTAAAAAATTAAGTAGAGCAAGAGGTAAATGGTCTACACTTAAAGAAAGTTTTGTAGAGATAACTCTCTAAATTGTGGAGTCGCTATTTTAAGAGATTTGTTGCTATAAAATAAGCAACACCATCTTCATCATTTGATTTTGTAATATATGGAGCAATTTCAAGAACTTCTTTTTGAGAATTTTTCATTGCTACTCCAATACCGGCTTTTTCAATCATTTCCATGTCACCGAAGTCATCACCAAAAGTCATGCATTCTTCCTTTGAACCATGAACAACTTCAAGGAAACGAAGGATTCCATTCCATTTATTAGCGCCTTTAATAGATAATCTATGCCATCCACCATTAAGATAGTTTTGGAATTCTAATCCGTTTTCATTAGCGATCTTTTCAATTAAGTCATGGTCCATTGAATAACACATAACTTTAAATGCATCTTCATGGAAACCTTTTGAGAAATCATAGTGAATTGCATTTTGGGCTTTATATTCAGCATCACTAGCATAGAAATGCTCTTTAGTTTGCACGGATACTTTTTCACAAACTTTTAAAAGTTTAAGAACAATATCATTAACTTTTTCAGCAGGGATTGTGATAGCGAATAGTTCTTTTCCATCTTTATCCACTACTTGGCATCCACCTGAGTATATTCCATAGTCAGCGTGAACCATATCAGAATATTTTTGAGAGTTTTGTTTACTACGAGATGTATTAAAAACGATCTTATAGCCTTTTTCTTGTGCTTTTTTATAGATTTCTAAAGCCTCATTAGAGATAGTTCTATCTTTTCTTAAAAGGGTATCGTCTAAATCAACGATAATATACTTAATCTTTTTAAATTTCTTTTCCATAACGTCTAAATTGTATCATTGAGATAGGTCTAAATAACACAAAAAGAAAACTTTTATACGATTTTTTAATAAAAAAATTGAATAATACTGTTTCAAAGTGTAAAGTTAATAAGGTAAAAAACTGAAAGGAAAAATTAAAATGCCATTAGTTAATTCAAAAGAAATGTTCGAAAAGGCTTATAAAGGCGGATACGCTATCGGAGCCTTCAATGTTAATAACATGGAAGTTGTCCAAGCTATCACCGAAGCTGCCAACGAACTTAATTCACCAGTTATTCTTCAAGTTAGTGCTGGTGCAAGAAAATATGCAAAACCAGTTTATCTTAAAAAGCTAGTTGAAGCTGCTGTTGAAGATACAGATATCCCAGTAGTTCTTCACCTTGACCATGGTGCAGATTTCGAAATTTGTAAAGATTGTATCGATAACGGATTTACTTCTGTTATGATCGATGCAAGTAGCAAACCTTTCGAAGAAAATATCGCAATTACCAAAAAAGTCGTTGAATACGCTCACGCTCATAAACCATACGTTACAGTTGAAGCTGAACTTGGTACTCTTGCTGGCGTTGAAGATGATGTTAAAGTCGAATTTGGTAAATCAAGTTACACAAATCCAGACCAAGTCGAAGAATTCGTCAAACGTACAGGTGTTGATAGCTTAGCTATCGCAATCGGAACTTCCCATGGTGCATATAAATTTAGACCAGAACAATGCACTAGAAATAAAGATGGTGTCTTAGTACCTCCACCATTAAGATTCGATATTCTTGAAGAAGTTAGCAAACGTCTCCCAGGATTCCCAATCGTTCTTCATGGTGCTAGTAGTGTCACTCAAGAATTCGTCAAAATCATCAACGAAAATGGTGGCAAGATGCCAGATGCAGTTGGTATCCCAGAAGATCAACTTAGAAAAGCTGCTTCTATGGCAGTTTGCAAAATCAACATCGATAGTGACCTTCGTTTAGCGGTCACCGCAGGTGTTAGAAAACACATGGTTGATCACCCAGATCATTTCGACCCACGTCAATACATGACTGATGCTAGGAATAACTGCCGTGAACTTGTTAAACACAAAATTATTGATGTGCTTGGTTCACAAGATAAGAAATAATATTTCACGTAGTGAAAAGTGAGGTTACAATCACCTCACTTTTTTATTTAATTAATTTAATTTCAATCCCCACTACTCCATATTTTTCTCTAGCTTCTAGGGAATAATATTTCCCCATATCATCTGGATTAGCGATTTCGTCTTCCTTATATCCTAGTCTAGATTTTGGAAAAGCCTTATATAGTTCATTAAATGAAGGGAACAAGTGAAGAGCGATTACTCTTGCATGTAATTTCTCTCCATTTTCTCTAGAGACAAATTCAATTTCGTCATCAATTTTAATGTCTCTTCTACGTTCATCATATAAGCGCATTTCAATATCTTTTAGGCCACTTTTAATAGCCTTAAATGGTTCTGGATGAAGATTTAAAACGTGTAACATAATGTAGATATTATAACACTAAACTAGAAATTGACTTAGAAACAGAATTATAATTATTTTGTTTCTAGGAGATTATCATATGAGTAAAAAACAACAAACAAATCGCTTTAGATTATTCTATTATTCTCATCCTTACATAGTAATATTTAATATTCTAATTATTTGGAACCTAATCGTTATTGCTTTAGCTGCTTTAGCGATCACTTTAATTTTTGTGAATAATGATCCTTCACTTACCTTTAATTGGGACTTTTATTTAAAGAACCTTCAATATTGCACAGTGTTCACAATGAACTCTGGAGGTATCTATGATCAAGCTCCTAACGCTGTTGTTGTTATCAAAATTATTTTAGTTGTTATTCAAATGGTTACCTTTACAGGCGCACTTGTTGGATTTGCGACTTCACTTCTTCAATCAATGTTTGATAGAAGAGTCCATAATGTTGGTAGACTTAAACTAAAGAATCATTATGTTATCTTAAACTGGTCTCCTGAAGGGGCTAATCTCCTTAGAGAATTCTCTTTTAAAGAAGGTAGAAAAGTTGTTGTTGTTCTTTCAGAAAAATCTCGTGATGAAATTAATGAAGAAATTGATAACCTCTTTTTAGAAACAGGTACTGAAAGAAAAGGATTAACCGTCTTTGTTAAGCAAGGTAATCCATCAAGTCGCAAGTGTTTAAAAGAAATAAGCATTAACAAAGCTAAAAGTGTCGCTATCTTAGTGGATTATGATACCGACTATAAAGAAGTTAACGCGACTAACGATGTTAGAGCACTTAAACTTCTGATGAATATTGTTTCTATCACTAAAGACGTTAACGTCATTATTGAAAGTGAAAACGAGAAGGTAATGAACAATATTAAATCACTCGTCTCCGCTAGCCCAGATTTAAAGAATTCACCAATATATTTCTTCTCTAGAGATGCAATTATTGGAAACTTACTTGCTAGAAGTGCGATTGATAGCGAAATTGTTAATATCTACTATAATCTTCTCACCTATAAAAATGGTAGCTTTTACAAAGTAAAATCAAAATATGATGTAAGCGACGCTCTTGGTAGATACGCTAACGCGATACCAGTTAAAGCCTATCCAGGAGAGAATAATAAAAATGATTTATATGTCTTAGCGAGTTCATATTCAAAGACTATAAAAAGATTATCGAAAGTTAAATATGAAAATAAACTCACCTATAAAGAAAATCTTAATGATGAATCATTCACCTTATTTATCATTGGGAAAAATTCAAAATCTGAAAATGTCTTAAGACAAATAGGCACACATAATTTAAATAACGAAAATAAAATTGTTGTAAAAAATTATGATTTTAATGATTCACTCGATCAAATTATCAAAGATATAAAAGAATGTAAAAACAACAAGAAAGTCCTTGTTTTATCTGATGAATACGCGGTGGGTAATAATATCGATAACAATGTCTTTATCTCAGTTTTAAAACTTAAAGCCAGTAAAGATATTCCATCTGACTTAGAAATCTCCACTGAAATTAGAAACCCATTTAATAGATCATCACTTCAATGTCTAAATGTTTCTAATATCATCATTTCTAATCAGTTAGTCGCGCTTTATTTAGTTCAACTAATGTCTAACGAAGAAGGACAAATCTTCTACCATAACTTCTTATCAAGTAAGAGTGACGTTGAGATGAGTTTTGAAGTTAGAAGAGCGGATGAATTATTCTCCTTTAAAGAAAAAATGGAATTTAACTCTAAAGGTGAATTTGTCTATTCAGCATATGTTTCAAGTAAACACGCTATTTTACCAATTGGTATTATCGGAGAAAAAGAGAAGAAGGATGTTATGGATCTTGCGAAAAACACAGTTGGAAATGTTGTTGGTGCAACCTCTAAACTCCTAAGTAGTGTCACTAACGCATTAACGCTAAACGAAACCACTATCGGAGAGCTTGTTGAAGAAAGTGATATCTCCTTATTTAGTGATAAATTCTCTAAAAAACAAAAACTTACCATCGATAAAGACAGTAAGTTGATTATTGTTAGATATTATTAATTAGATGAACTTATCATAAATTGATAAGGTTCGATTATTTAGATTTGCTAAGAAGACGTTGACTAGTTCAGCGTTTTCTTTAAATCTAGGAATAAAGACAAATGAACCAACATAGATTGATAGGTTCACAAATCCCATAAAGATAACGACTCCAAATCCTCCACCCATTAAGGAGATATAAATTCTTGCTAGAGCAATTCCTATAACTAGATTAATAAGGAATGGAAGCATTACTTTATAGATATATCTACCAATAGATAGATACTCTTTATCAACACCTGTGTCCATATGATAGATACGGTGAATGATGTAAGGAAGAATTAAATAAAGAATGCTTAATGTAATTACTCCAATAAGTAAAAGCATCGGAACATTCTTTCCTAGTGATCCCATTACTGGTCCAATCATAAAGATGAGTAGGAAAGTGGAAACATAATATAAAGCATTTGAGATGCTATATGGATTAGATAAATACTTGTTACGAAGTTTACCAAATTTAGAAGCTTCTTTTTTGAGTTCTAAATTATCTTCTGGATGGGACTCATGATAATAAATGGAGAAAATAGGAACATATAATAAATATGTATAGAAGACACCTTCAACACTTGGAAGTGAATGGGCGATAGGTCCATTCGCCTCAAGTAATCCATGAACAATAAATGTCACGAGGAATAAAGATTCTAAAACCACTAATGAGGTATGCTTTTTAGCGATCTTCACCATGAATATGATTAGAAGCACTAAAGTAAAGATAATAAAGGCAAGATAGATAACTCCACCTTCACCAAGCACTTGTAAGAAATAGTTATGAGGCATATTGGTTGGAGAGTCATAGTTATTAAACGCCATATATTCTCTAAGTAAATCATTAAACAAACCAAATCCTGCACCAAGTAGCCAGTTTGAATTATTTAAAATATCAACGCATGCCTTCCAGATGAATTGTCTACTTTCGACAGTGCCTTTACTAACTTTAAATAATTCCTCCATAGACTTATGTAAGTTTTCGCTGATTGGAGAACAGTTATATAAAATGACAAAGGTCACCACACAAGCAATTAAGAATAAAGTTATCGAACTTGCTGCGATGATATTTCTCTTCTTATGTCCTTTGAAAGTAATAATGAATCTAGCGAGTAAATATCCGATAATTAGGAAGAATCCTAATGGAATATTTGTTTTTGAAGTTGTGAAACATAGATTGACAAATATAAAAGCTGCAATAACATATAGCCACCACCACTTTTGATGAGAATAGTGAACTAGTAAACAATAGAAAATCATGAATAAAAGAAGCATTGAATAGTTGCTTCTATTATTGAAAAACGACTTAACACTATAGATATATTCTTTAATAATGCCTTGATTAAAGTTAGTGATAATCGTCACATATTGATCCCATTCGACAATATAACTAAAGATCATGCACACTAGTGTAACGGTCGCTGCGAGATAAAAACCAATATCAAAAACTTTTAAAAATGCAATTTTCTTCGGGAATAAATCTAACGTTAAATAACAAACTAAAAGTGATAAAAATGCAAAGAAAATATAATATGTCTTCTTTTCGGCGGTAACTAAGAACACTCCATGATAGATAATTTCAGGATTAAATCTATCTGCAAAATCAAATGTTTTAACACTTGGAGTGACTAATATAACAATTAGTGAATAGATAAATATTCCGACACAAAGAAACAAAATAACATAGTTAGGTTTAAAATGATTTCGTTTCTTTTCGATAAATAAATATATCGTTGTGACCAAGACTAGTCCTAAGAAAAACAAAATTATTTCAGAAAGAGTAAAAGGACGAAAAGGATTAGAAAAATCTAATATCGCAACATTCTCCCAAAAATACATGATGAGAGCTAGAAAGATATAGATTAACCAGTTAGTGAATAAAATTCGTCGACCAGTCATATGAAATTATTATATCGTTTCTACGATAAATAAAAAAAGAAAAACAATTCGCGATTAGTCTTCGCGTATGTATAATTTATTTGAAAAGGGGAATAATTATGTCAAAAAAGGAAAGTTGGAAAAACTTCGGTAAAAATACTGGCGGAGCCTTTAAAAACTTCGGAAAAGCCATCGCTACAACTGCTAAAGTTGTTGTAGGTAAAGAGACGAATGAAGTTGATGAAAATGGTAAAAGCACACTTAGAAATGCTTGGTCAAAAACTGGTAAGGGCTTCGGAGATGCAGGTAAATCATTAGGCAAGGCCGCTTCTGATACAGTTCATTCTGAAAAGAAAGAAGAAAACAAGGAACAAAAGCCAAACGAAGAAGCTATCGATATTGAAAGTAAAGATAAAGAGTAAACTAAATGCTACACGAAGCAAGGTGTAGCATTTTATTTTGATTCGATTTCTCTAGTAGGTAGCGTTTCCATTAATAGATAAACTTGTCTATTATTTGGACTATATTTGCTAAATAAAATTAATGGAATAAGAGTAAGAATCCAAGCGTTTTTACCTAGACCAATATATAACGCGAATTGGTTTTTCATAAAGATGAAGTCAAGTGCTGCAGCGATTAAGATAAGTCCTGCAAATATAGAATTCTCCATATAGATAAACCTATCACCATAGAAGAATAATTGGGCCTTTGCTTGTCCATATTTTCTTTCGTAATAGATTCTTAAGAAGAAGCTTCCATAGAAATATAAAACACAGACAATTGAAAGAATTAAGAAACCGTTTGGGAACCAGAAGTTAACGAATATGTTTTCTTTCACCCCATAAACTAAAACATAGGCATTACTTATAAAGTAAGAAGCGACTAAGAAACCGAGTGGGAGAAGCGATAAGGCATGCCAAATAATACGGATATATTTTTTCTTACTTGATAAGAAAGGTGGCTGGAAGAATAAGAATAGGAAGATCAAATAATGAACCGCAACTACTTGATAAACATTTCCAGGAACATAGTTATATACAAGCGATTCAAGGTTGTATCCCCAGGCATTTGTAATCGCAATGACAATAGTTTCCATTGTTGCGATAAATAAGAATAAGCCTAGATTATAAATGATTACTCTAAATAAGGCGGTTGATGTTTTAATTCGTCCAAGAACCACAAAGTGTTCAAGGAAAATGCCTGCAATAAGAGTTGTTTGCATGGCAGTGAGGAATGAATTTTCACCAAGGAAAGATGGAAGTGGTAAACCAATCTTAGCAATTAAAGCCACCACCATCATAAAGATGGAGCCATATTGAAGAACTTTTGCAAATATAATGACAAATATATCAGGTATACCAAACTTAAATTTGATATCTTCTGGGAGAGGTTTTTCCTCTTTTTTATTTTTTATCTCTGTAATAATAAGTCGCGGTTTAATATTAGCGATCATATAACCGATAAATTTAGCAAAGATAATAAAGAACGCAATTGTGAAAGGAATGATAAAGATAAGTCCGCTTAACTGTAAACCAAAGTTTATAGTTCGGCCTTGTTCACGAGCCGGAAGAAAATCATATAAGAAATTAACTGGGCGTTGTAAACAAGTTGAATAAGCAGCAGATATAGCTTTATTAACATCTTTTATTCGATAATTAATTTCTGAAAGAATGATTTCAGGTGTCAATTCTTGCGCACCTTTGACCGCTAAGTTGAAGTTACTAAAAGAAGTAATTTCTGCACCTGTATATTCAAAATTACACGAATAGTGAGTTCCTTTAGATAAATTTCCATAATTAAATTCACAATTATATGAACTAACACCTTGGTTTGAGCCAAATTTATAGTGAAATCTAACCATGTCATTATCTTTGTTAAATACGGTTACGGTCCAAAGTGATTCATTGAAATATAAAAGATTATCTTTTGTATAAAAAACTAGTCTAGTATGATCAGCTCCAAGTCCAGATTCGAAATAACGATATTCCATACCAGTCACTAAGTCGTGACCGATCTTTCCTTGTTTTAAGACGTTAGTTCTGGCTTCGTTATAAATATCACCATAAAAAGTTTCATTGTTATGAACAGCGTTATTAAATAGCGCCACACCAGTCATGGTAATAGTTAATAAAAAAGCGGAAATAGCACCAAAAATAATTCTTTTTTTCTTAAGAGCAACTTTCTTAGCTTCGCTTTCTTCGCTCTGAAAAGGAATTGGATAGCTATCTTCACCAGATAATGAGATAGTTTCTCCATAGAAATTTTTAAGTTTTTCAATAGCTTTTTTAGATGGTCTAAAATATCCATTTTCGTAAAAATAAAGCATCCATCGATTTATTCCCATCGATTTAGCGGCTTCTTTTATAGAAAGACCTTTTGCTTTTCTTAATTCTACTAAATGAACATTATAATTTTTCATCTTCTATTATTTTGCTCTACAAAATAGTATACTCTTTTTGATGAGATTTAAATTCAAATTATTGCTTTTATTACCAATTTTACTTCAGGTGAGTGCTTGTAGTTCACCTGATAAAATTTCATTTCGCAATTCAGATTACGTTTTTGATACATATTATAACGACTCATATTTCTTACTTGATAACAGTGTAGTTCACGAAGAGATTGCCTTAGCTAGCCATGCGATGGCGCTTTCTACATTCAACAAGAATCCAGATTACTCTAAACGCATTGAGTTCGCTCACGAGCTTTGGCTAAATGAAAAATTTGAAAATATTTGGTTCAACGAATCGATGGTTGAAAAGCCAACAACCGATTCAATTGGTTATGGAATCGCAAGTAAACATATCGCTTTAGAAGGACAAGATTTTAATCTTATCGCTGTTGCAGTTCGTGGCGGATATTATGAAGGCGAATGGGCCAATAATGTCACGATTGGAGAAGAAGGTAACGCCATTGGTTTTGATGGTGCAAGCGATACTGTCATTGATGGCATCATGAATTATATAGATAGATATAAACTAACAGGTCACACAAAACTATGGATTTCAGGTTTTTCTAGAGCGGCTATTACCTCAAATTTAACTGCAGGAAAAATTATCGATAAAATTAGTAACAATCTTTTCCTCCCAGGCGTTGTTTCAATGTCAAACAATGATATCTATGCTTATTGTTTTGAACCTCCAATGGGATTAGTTATGGATTTTGAGGAGGCTAGAAGTGACAAGTATCACGGAATTCATAATTTTATTAACTTTAATGATCCGGTTCCATTAGTTGCACCTAGAGAATGGGGCTTCACTAGATATGGTGTAGATCACTATTATCCAGATAGGCTAACCGACATTTTCTTTGATGCAACTGAAAGAGAAAAGATGATTTCTTTATATCATTTCACCTATGGTGGAGAAAAGTTTCCAAAGTATTCAGTAGATGATTGGAAATTCTTTGATGTTGGTGAAGAATACGCTGCACCAGATAACCGTCCTAGAGAAAGCATCAATCCTTCACAAGGTAGATTCTGTCATGCTTTAATTGAAACCTTAGCGATTTACGCATTTATGAACAGACAAATGTATGCTGCAGCTTGCCAAACTGGATTAAGAGCTTTGCTTGAAGCTGCTATGGGACTAAATCCAAAGATTGAGAAGATTAATTTCTCAAATATATTTAAGGTTATTTTTGAATATGAATTTATTCAAACTCTAATCTATGAACTTCTTGGTGATTCTTCATATGAATTTGCCTACGATGTTTCGATGCTACTATATCAAATCTTTGGTGCAAATGAAGATAACTTCAAGGAAATCGAAGAACTTTATAACCTTAATTTTTATATGTTTATTTTCTTTGGAGCGGGATTCCAATATCGAAAAGACATCTTAACTCAACTACTTTATAGAGATAACGCGATGGGTATTGTCATCGGACATATGCCAGAACTTTCTTATGCATTCCTTTCGTCAACTGATTCAAGATTCTTAGGTGATAGAGCATGCAAATTTAATGATGGTTCATATTACACCCTTCACGTTAATAATCCTCATTCATTTAAGATTTATGAAAAACAACTTAAAAAAGATATTTTCGAATATAAAGATGATGTAATGTCTAGTGATTGTATATCCGCTGAAAAATTAGCAGATGGAAGTCTCAGCATCTATCTACCAAAAAACGGTCAATACGAATATATTGGTGATTTTGGTGGTTTAGCATTAAGTGATGTTGATCAAATTTATGGCACTAGACTTGTAAGTGAAAATCTACCTTTTAGTGGTCAAATTAATTAGTTATTGCTTTCTTGAATATAATTCTTAAATGCAGGAAGAGCTTGATCAATTGTATCTTTAACTTTTTTTATTGAATTTTCCAAACAATCTTTTATTTGCTCATATTCATCTTCAAAAAAATAGAGCAAATCAAAAGCATGTTCATAATCATCGTTAGGCTTACAATAGAAAGAATCGAAATCGCCGTTACAATATATCAATTTATCATCTATAGAATAAGTCTTTTCTTCCCTACCCAAAGAACCAATTGCTGCCCAGTCACTTTCGCTAGAAAATTTTTTTGCCACATCGATGAGAGGTAAAACTATGGCGGTTGCATGCTCTATCTCTAAATCTTTTAAAAGTAAGTTTTTAACTTCACTATCATCAGGCAAACATTCAATATATATCGCCAATTGATCAGCAATTTCTTTACTCAAGTTGTTAAGTTCACAAATTTTGCCAACGATATCCTCTATTTTTTTATTATCTAAGTAGTCTTTTCTCTCCTCTACTGAGAGCGTTTTCAAATATTCTTCTTCATTAAAAGGCTTTGTTTCTCTCTTTTTAAAAGAATTAGCAACAAGATCGTTATCCCTATAATAATGTCCATCTCGATAAGCCACCGCATCAACTACATCGACGCCAAATTGATAACTCTTAAAACCGCGGTCGCAGGCCTTCATAAAAACTAAATCCGGCTGATTCTTTTTCTTTCTAATAGCATAACCTCTGCCATCTACATATACTCTCGCCAAAAAAGAATGACCATATTTAGAAAGCAATTTAACATAGTTTTGAGTTAAAGAATCATTGGAAAAAATATTATATTTAAACAGCAGATACTTAAAACACCTATTTGAATCATAATTTATAATCATTAATTCCTCATCGGAATTTTTAAAGATTATTTTTATACCAGAACCATTGTTTCGAACTACTGCATTAATAATTTCGGTGTACCTAAATGAAAGAGAAACCATAAATAAATTATATCAATCAAATGTTAATAACAAAAAGGATTAATGCAAAGCATAATCCCAAATTTACATCATGGCGCGCCAAGTAGGAGTCGAACCCACAACCCTACGGTTCGAAGCCGCATATTCTATCCAGTTGAACTATTGGCGCAGCTACCTTTATATTTTAATTTAGAATATAAATTTGTTAATATTTTTATTGTATGAAAATACTAGTTATCGGAGCAGGCGCTTCTGGAATCATGTTTGCAATTAGTAGAAAAAGATCTCATCCAAAAGATGAAATCGTTGTTTTAGAACATCTTGATAAACCACTCAAAAAGATTCTTGCTACTGGTAACGGAAAATGTAACTTAGGAAACGCTGGTTCAATTAAAGACGTTTATAATGATGAATTTGCGTCCTTAATTGTGGATAAATATGATTTCCACACTCAAAGGGAATTTATTGAATCACTCAATATCAAAACTAAACTTATTGATAATCTCCTCTACCCTATTTCAGAAAGTGCAATCACAGTTAGAAACGCACTTTTAAAAGCCTCAGAAAAAGCTGGTATTAAAATTATTTGTAACGAAGAAATAGATGAATATGTAGTGAATGATAACTACATTGAAGTCTTCACAAAATCTTCATCATATAAATGCGATAAATTAGTGATTGCCTCAGGAGGAAAATCATCTCCTAAACTTGGAAGTGATGGAAGTATCTTTAATATATTTAAAGAACATCGTTACCAAATTGAAAACATCAATCCTGGACTATGTCCAATATATGTCAAAGAAAAAACAAAAAGTCTTGATGGAATTAGAGTAAAAGCAGATGTCACTTTATTTAAAAATGATAAGAAGATTTTCACTGAATCAGGTGAAGTGCTTTTTAAAGAGCATGGTCTATCAGGAATAGTTATATTTAATATCTCAAGAATTATCGCTAGAGAGTTAGATGCAAAATATAAAATCTCTATTGATTTACTTCCTAGTGTAGACGCTGAAGATTTAGGTATATTCTTATCATTTAATTCTCCAAGAGTCCTTCTTGATTCATACTTAAATCCTAAATTAGCGGACTATATATATGAAAAAAATCTTAAAAGTCACACCTTAATTAATGAAATTAAGGGTCTAAAATTCACTTTTGATAAATTATATGGGTTTGAATTTTCACAAGTTAGTGTAGGTGGTATCTCTTTATCTAACGTTAAAGATAATTTAGAATCCATCAAAGAAAAGAATGTCTATTTCCTTGGAGAATGTCTGAATGTTGATGCGCCATGTGGAGGATATAATCTCATGTGGGCATTCGCAAGTGCCCTACATTTAGCAGATCATATGTAAGCACTTACTATAATTATTTTGTTAAAAGGGTTGAAAAGTAGATATTTAGTAATATAATTACTCTCGTTTTTACGAAGGAAAGTTATGAAGATTAAATGGTCAGTCATCGTCTATAGTGCATTATGTAACATCCCAGTCTGTTTCTTTTTATGTTTAACAAGTGCAGGTGCTGGAGTTACAAACTTTGATAACTGGAAGATTACAATTGATCTAGCTAATATCAACTGGACCAATACACTTATCAATTATCTAGTTTCATTCTCTTTAGCGATGATCATTGGATGCTTCATGCCACTTACTAATATTGGTAGATGGTTCACTGGATTATTCCATGTTAAAAATGACACTTATACTGGTAATATGCCATATAGATTACTCGCTACACTTATAATTAGCTTTATCTATTGGATTATATTATCTCCTTCGCTTGTTTTATTAAACGCATTTATCTTAAAGGTAGTCAGTTGGGAACAAGGATTAATATCGATGCTCATCAATGCTCCTATTATGCTTCTTGTAGGATTTGTCTCCTCCTTAATTAATGATTTGGCAGCCTATAAAGCAGCACATAGCATAGACTCATCCTTCTAAAACAAAAAAATAGCGTATCCAATTGGATACGCTTTTTAATAACTTAATTATCTCTTTTTAGGTTCACTGATACTTGGTTTTCTATTTGACCACTCCGTAATTTGTTCATCGATTGAATGAATCTCTTTTTCCTTTTCTTCAATAGCAGCGTTACATCCACAAAAAAGAAGTAAGCCTAGAACAAATAAGGCAAGAGCAATTGCAAATGTAAGTGTAAATGGAGTAGCAATTCTTTCATCAGCGATTGATTCATTATATCTATAGATAATCGCAAACACTAAAGCAAGAACTGAGAAAACACCAGCGACAACACCAATTAAAACAAATAGATATCTAATCCATTTGTAAGTTTTAATTTGAACAACTAGTTTGCGTTGTTTATTCTCATAAGAATTAATTGTTTTACGAGTATTCATAGATTTTACCCATATAGATTATATGAGTAATTTAATAAATAACAACAATTAGATTATTATTCGATAAAATCTAAGTTAATAAAATTTCCTCATTTTATTCTTAAATAGATAAGCAAAATAATATAAAATTATTTCTATGAAAAAAGTTCCATTTGATAATAAGGAATATTTAAAAATTCAAAGAGAAAACATTCTTCAAAGAATTAAGAAATTTGGAGATAAGCTTTATCTTGAATTTGGAGGAAAGCTCTTTGATGATTATCACGCTTCAAGAGTCCTTCCTGGTTTTAATCCTGACTTAAAACTTCAAATGCTTCTTGGAATTAAAAACAAAGCTGAAGTTGTCATTGTTGTGAACTCTAATGATATCAATTCTAACAAAGTTAGAGCAGATATCGGGACGACCTATCAAGAAGAAGTTCTTCGTTTAATTGATACATATAAAGAAGTGGGTTTATATGTCTCATCCGTTGTTATTTCTTTTTATCAAGAACTTCCTAATGTATTAGAATTTGAACAAAAACTTAAAAACAATAATATCAACGTCTATAAGTCATATAAGATTAATGGCTATCCACAAAACATACCTTTAATCGTTAGTGATGATGGACTCGGCAAAAACGAATATATTAAAACCACTCGTCCACTTGTGGTTGTAACCGCACCTGGACCGGGAAGTGGAAAAATGGCGTGTTGCCTATCTCAGATTTATTTAGATAACAAAAATGGAATTAGAGCAGGATATGCTAAATACGAGACATTCCCTGTTTGGAATTTATCACTAAATCATCCAGTCAATTTAGCCTACGAGGCTGCAACTATCGATTTAAATGACGTCAATATGATTGATCCATATCATTTAGAAAAATATGGTATCACCACTGTTAACTATAACCGTGATGTCGAAGTGTTTCCTCTTTTAAAGGCTATATTTGAAAAGATATATGGCACTACTCCATATTATTCTCCAACCGATATGGGAGTGAATATGGTTGGACTAGCCATTAAAGATGAAGATGAAGTTATCAAAGCTAGTAAAAAAGAAATTATCCGTAGATACTACGAAACTAGAGTTAAAATTTTCTTAGGAAAACTACCAAGTGATTCACTTGAAAAAATGGAAATGCTTATGAATAAAGCTAACATTTCTCCTAGTGAAAGAAAGTGTGTTAGTAAAGCTCTTGAGACCCAAGAAAAAGAAGGCGAACCTTCCTTAGCGATCGAACTTAATAATGGCAAGATTATTACTGGACATCGTTCGTCTTTACTTGGTGCGTCTGCTGCGCTTCTATTAAACACCTTAAAGCATTTCGCAAAAATAGATAAAAGAATATATCTACTTTCACCGAGCGTTATTGAGCCAATGCAGCGCCTCAAAGTGAAAGATCTCCACAAAGAATACGCTAGACTTAGAGCAGAAGAAATTCTTCTTGCCTTATCAGTTCAAGCAAACACTAATCCACTTGCAGAATTAGCCTTAAAACAACTTCCAAAATTAAAAGGACTAGAAGTCCATTCCACCACTATCCTTTCTGAAGTTGATAAAAATACACTTAAATCTCTTGGACTAAACGTTACCGAAGAGCCAATCAATTATCAATCAAAACTTTATTATAAAGGATAAGCCATCATAGATGGCTTTTTCTTATACACGAGTCAAACGGTAAACACTAGGGAAATATAAAACACTACTGGCGTTGCTTTCGTAATTAGCGAATCTTGGATCTTGGTCATTATACATAATCCAACCAGGAACATTTGATGTGGATTCAATATATAAATTTCCTTCGTAATTTGTAAATGCCCAACGGACATTACCAACTTTATTAACAAAAGTTACTTTCTTCTCATTTGTGGTTGCAAGTAATTTCCCTGTTTGTGTTTCTAAAGTGAAATTATTTGTTGAACCATCAACCATGAATTCAATGGTGTTTTCTCCTAAAGATAATAATTTAGATTTATCACTAGAAAATGTTGAATTAACTGCGTGTAGATACATTCCTTTATTTTCTAGTGTTGCAGTCATATTCTTTTCTGGACACGCTAAAACAATGATGTCTCCTGCCGCTATTGAAGTATAATCAGTAACCTTTTGATATTCATAAGTTAAATCTTCATCAGTGTTTATAACTTCCACAAAAGCTTTAGCTTTTCGATGACCAGAAACAGTCGTACAAACAAGATTTGTTTTTCCTTTTTTAACGCCACTTACTCGTCCATATTGGTCAACTGTTGCAATACTAGTATCTTCGATTTCCCAAGTAACATCATGAAGTTCACTTGGAACACTTGCTGGATAAAAGTTCACTATTGGAGTAGAAGACTTTTTACCTACTTTAACAATAATTTCTCTATCGCTAAGCGTTATATAATCGATTGGGCTTTCTTCATCTACTATATCAGTTTCACCTTCATCAGGAAGAACTGGAGAAGAAGGAGTGTTCTCGTTAGGTTCAAGAGGACTATTTGTAGCAGGTGTACAACCCGTTAGGATTGATAAAGCAGGTAACACTAATAATAATTTCAAAACATTTTTCTTCATAATTTACTCCAAAGTATCTAAATAACTTTCAATAATTTTATAGGTAGCAAGATATTTATCTTTTATTGTTCCGACATTCTTCCCTAGTTCCATCACATTTTCATTACTAGGATTATATTCTTCCCAAGTAGGAAGACCTTCTCCATTTGGATTACCTGTTTTAGCGAAATTAGTCCAATATTTGACCATCTTTTCACTAAGAGCGTAATCTTCCTCATTATAGGCAAATTGATGGCTGGATTTGTTTAAATTTCCATAAGCATATTCAAGCTCACCACTATGATATGTTCCATAATAGCCATTTTCTTTTGTGAATTGATATCTATATACTGGTTTAGAATTATTAAATTCCATATTACTCCATGAGTGATGAGGATAAATAAACCAATAAATAGAGAAGATTTCATTAAAGACACTGAAGGCATCTTTTTCAATCCTCTCTTTATATAAATCCATTAATTCTAAAGTTGTTTTTTCACCAAAGACACTTTCAAGTCTATCTTTAATATTGTTTTTATTGGTTGGGGAGAATAAAAATTGAGGAACAACGAAAGCATCCGCTTCTAAAATGTTATAGCCATTAAGTAATGCTACCTCGTTACTAGCGTTTTCTTGATAAACTTCATAAGGCATTTTTGTTAAAGCGTAACCATCTAAGGTCATTCCATCGTTAGTGAATTTGGTTTTCACTAAATCTTCGGCCTTAATGTTTCTTAATCCAGAAATAGAAGAGACATTAAATTCTTTGAATGTTTCATCTGCAACTTTATAGGCGTCTTCAAGTTTTCTAAAAGTGTGAGGTGGCTTTTTGTTCACCACTAGTGAAGAGGATTCTCCTATAGCATATTTAAATAGTCCACTTGCAAGAGGGGAAGTGCATAAGGCTGAAACACTTGATGATCCAGCACTTTCTCCAGCGATAGTGATATTAGACGAGTCACCACCAAAATAAGATGCATTAGCGTTTATCCATCTTAATGCTTCTATTTGATCAAGTAGACCATAGTTTCCTGTCGTCTTATTAGGAGATTCTTCTTTTAAAGAAGGATGGGCAAAATATCCAAATATTCCAAGGCGATAATTAATAGTTATCATGATGACACCATTTTTTGCGAATGTCTCACCATTATATTTTTCGTATGAGCCTGAGCCAGTAGTGAGTGAACCACCGTGAATATAAACAACGATTGGAAGACTTCCTGTCATATTTGCAGGTCTCCAAATGTTTAAATATAGTGAATCTTCACTAGTAGGTTCAAGAGGAACCATATTGTAATTTGGATGCCATCCTTTCATAGCATACATATCGACGAGCGAATTAATAATTGGACTTGAATCAGCTTGCATACTTCTTGGAGAGAAATATGAACAATCTTTGATTCCTTCCCAATTATTTACTGGGCGAGGTTCTTTCCAACGATATTCTCCTACTGGAGCTTCAGCATAAGGAATTCCAGCATATACTTCAACGCTTTTATCAGCGTTATAGACACCTCTAACTTGTCCATTTTTAAGTGTGAGAACTTCAGTTGGGGCTGGATTATCATAAAATACGGCGGATTTACGTTCGACACTTGGATGAGCGAGTAAACCAATCACTAATAAAGCGGTAAGAAGCACTCCCCAAGGAGAATTTCTAATCCAGAATTTCTTTTTAAATAAAAATATTCTCGCTCCAATAAGTCCGGCTAAGAAAATAAGAGCAAGAATAAGTAAATATAAAGGACCATTCGCAAGATCTAAATAGAACAAAATTAGTAGAGTAGCGATAATAAAAACAACACCAAAAATAGACCATGAAATGATATATTTTTTGAGTAATTTTTTATCCATTAGACCTTAAGGTCTCCTTCTTTAATTAACCCTAATTTTCTAAATAATAAATCAAGTCCAAACACTAGTGCGGCAGGTGCGAGTATTTGTAAAACAAATATACCAACCCAGGCTTGCCAAGATGACACTCCCATTGAAGCAATTGTTCCTATTTGACCAACAAGTCCAGCAGTGCCCATTCCAGCACTTGAACCCATGCACACTACTTTAACTAAACAAGTAGAAATAGGACCTAAGATTGCACTAGCAATGATGGTAGGAAGCCAAATGAATGGATTCTTTAATATGTTTTTAAATTGAAGCATGCTTGTACCTACTCCAATTGAAATGACCATACCTATAGAATTATCTTTGCGGGATTGAACAGCAAAGCCTACCATTTGAGTTGAACAACCCACTATTGCAGCTCCACTAGCAATCATTAAACCTTGATACATAGCTGGATCAGCTCCAGCAGGCATAACAAATATCATAGCAGCAATAGCTGCACTAGAAATAGGAGCGGTAAGTGCCATACCCATAAGGACTGCGACGACAATTCCCATTACAAATGGAACAGCTTCTGTGCCAGCATTAACAAGCCATTGAATAGCGTAAGTAACATAGATGGCTGGATATCTAATTAATAATGAGCCAACTAAACCAACTGTGATACCAAATAATGGAATAATTAAAATATCAACAGGTGTTTTCTTGATAAGGACATATTTCATCGCTAAAGCGGTTGCGATGCAAACTAAATAAATAGTAAGTGGATCACCAATTTTAGGTCCACTACCAACTACAAATGATGCTGAGAAGAAATTAAACGCATCAGGTTGTTCAACGAATTTTGTAGATAACGAAAATAAGGCGGCGCATTCTCCAACTGCTGCTAAGACAACAGTTTTAAGAGGATCAAATTTTAAAGAAAGGGCAATACCAACTCCAATACCAGCACCAGTTAAAACTTGTAAGATAAAGGCTAATCCAAATTTACCTTCATTAAATGAACTGGTAAGGATCATATTCATAAAATCACAGAACGGATTACCCGCTCCATAATTAAATAAAGTAGCGATGGTACCGAAAATTGTTCCAATGATTAAAGTGGCGAATAGTCCATACGCCATACCATTTAAAGTCTTAGTGAAGAAATCTAATATAAGATTAGGTTTCTTTTCATTAACATTTTCATTCATAACATTAATATGATAATCACTATTTATAAAATAACAATTATTTTATCTTATTTAGGCCAGACAAATGTGGAATTTAAAGAATGTTCTCCATTATCGATTAACACATCTTCTCCACTCATGGATTTATTAATCACTGTTAAAAAATAAACCCATTCAGCTACTTCTTCTTCTTTCATCCATTTCTTCATTGGAGTAACGTCCATAATCTTTTTAAATGCTTCTTTGTCATTAATGACAACATCATTAGATTTTGTTAATACTCCACCTAATGAAATAGAATTAACAGTTACTTGTTTAGCGGCTAATTTAATAGCAACATTTTTCATATAGCCAACAATTCCTGCTTTACTTGCAACATATAAAGGGAATTCATCTCCACTTCTAGCAGACGCACTAGCGTTAAATAAAATCGATTTAATACTTTCTTGAAAACCGTATTTTTCAGTTACATTAATTGTTCCAACTAAATTATTTGTAATATCATCTTTCGAATTTTGTAATCCAGCGTTATTAAAGAGAATATCGATATCTTTAATCGACGGTAATGAAACTTTTTTTGATATATCACACACATAGTGTGTATATTTAGGATGATTAATTGTTGATTCGTTTAAATCTAAACCAATTACATCAAAATTATTATCTAAGAATTTGAGAGCGACTGCTCGACCAATTCCACTTGAGGAACCACTAATTAAGACTTTCATTTAATTCACCTCGATTTATATATTCAAAATAGGCCGCACCGATGTTATGTTTCTTCCAATGTTTAGTGATCATATATCCAATTGGTGAAAAAACAATTTCCATCATGAGTTCTAGACCTGCTCCTATTAAAGAACAAGTAACGCACTGAATAAATGTCCAATGGAATCCATCCCAGAATATAGGTGCAAATAACATAAAGCACATCATAGCGAAGATTAAATTATCAAAGAATTGAGCAATGAAAGTAGAAACATAGCTTCTTGTGATAAAGGCTAGTTTTCCGTCTGGATTCTTTTTAAAGATCTTACCAATTAAATAATTAGTGACATTATTAATAATTGCGCTTGCTAAGAAGGCAACTGTTGAACTAAGTAGAATAAACCACGTTCCTCCAATAATGGAATTGAACGCAGAATAATCTTCACTTGTTGGAATAATGCTAACAATATAAAAGATTAAGCATGTTAATAAATTAACAAGCATTGCAAATATCGACATTCTTGTCGAAGCTTTTGGTCCAAAGTGTTTAGTGACTATATCCATCGACATAAAGGAAAGCCAACTTACTAAGATACCTCCATCGATCGCGAGGTATTCACTTTGATAGATAGTTTTGTTTGCTAAAAGATTCATCGTAATGACTGATACAACAAAAAGAGCAACCGCAATAGATGGGATGCTTCTTAATAAAACGATGGTTTCTTTTAGTTCTTTAACAAAAAAATTTTGTTTTGAACTAGATTGATTCATTTTAATTTCTCCTTGGTTTTAATTTATAATGCGAAGGATTTAGAGGCCGAACTTCGCAGAACTGATTATATCATTTTATTTACTAAAGTAAATTAATAATTATTTTCCTTTAAAATTATGTATTTCTTTGATGTATTTTTTATTTTCATACATTAACTTATCCAGTAGAAACATCTATATACAAATATATTTAGAAGAGAGATAAAATAATTACTCAAGAACAATAAATATATGAAATACGCATTATTATCTATATTCGCAGTTATCATCGCAGTTGGTCTATCAACATTAATAATCTTATTAATAAATAAGAAACATAAGATAAAGAATTGGCTTAAAGCCATCCTTATCCCTACTTCATCAATATTATTAGTTATTTGTTTTGTTCTTACTTATTTTGCTTTTAACTATAAGGCCACAGATAATGCAAGAAGCTATTTAAAAAGTGATGAAGTAGTTAGATTGAATATCACTCAACATTGGTATCACTTTGATTATGAAGAAAGTAATGACACAGCAATCATCTTTTATTGCGGGGCAAAAGTTGACCCAGTTGGTTATTCTCCTTTATGTAGTGATATAGCCCATATGGGAGTGGATGTATATATCATCAAAATGCCTTTATATTTCCCATTATTTAATATGAACGCTGCAGAAAACTTAGTTAAATCAGGTATATATAATAACTATTATTTGATGGGCCACTCTTTGGGTGGCACTACTGCAGGATTATATCTAGCTAATACTAATAACTCTTCCTTAAAAGGAATTATATTTTTAGCCTCATATCCTAACAAGAAATTAAATGACTCATATAAATGTTTATCTATATATGGAACTAATGACTTAGTGCTCAATAAAGATGAATATAATAAAAGCATTTCTAACTTTCCTAATAACTATGAAGAAATAATTATAGAAGGTGGTAACCACTCTAACTTTGGAGATTACGGCCATCAAAGAGGAGATGGAGAAGCCTCAATTAGTAATAACGAACAAATAAGCATCACAAAAAATGCTGTTATTAGTTTTATAAATAATAATTAGTTATTGTTTAGAAAAAGTGAAACATAATATTTGACTCTACCAGTATCCGCATTAAAGTCTCTCGCTAATTGAGCAATCGGAACATCTTCATATATATGAAGCAACGCCAATTTCTTTTTCTCTTCAATAGTAAATTTTATAATAAAAAGCTCCCTTGCAATTGTACCAATTTTTGGTCCAAATTAAGGGAGCATTTTCATTGTTGGTATTTCCCCATTTTCTTCGCCCATGGGTTCTTAACTCGCACTATCATTAAATCATTCAATCCTAGATTAGTCCATAATTTGTT
>CADBUI010000003.1 GCA_902797855.1 uncultured Erysipelotrichaceae bacterium | reverse complement strand
TGTAGCAAACCACATTTAATTTCACATCTCTGTGTACACTGATTTTGGGGTAAAACCACACAAAACCACAATTTATTTCACAGAGTCTTTTTACATTACATTTTTAATGAAGTCTTCCCAAGGCATACCTTCTACTGGGATAGGCTCTTTTTGTTTAACTATCTTTAGATATTTTTTGATGTCTTTTTTAAGAGCTTTATATTCTTCTTTATTATATGCTTCTTTCATATAGACTCTATCTGCCCAAATATAGACTTTTCTACGGAAAGCAAGTCTTCTAAATAATTTAATTAGTTTTTCATCACCATGTTGATCAAGTAAATATCTTTCAATTCCATATAATCTATAAAACCAAGGCACTCTTTCTTTATCTAATGAATTGGTGGCGGAATCTGTGGTTTTATCATAGAAATATAGATGATCTTTCATTAAGACAATTTTCTTAGAAAGAAGAAAGATTCTAAAATTAGAATAGACATCTTCTCTCATGAATGTTTTACGTGGAAGTTCAAAACCTTTATTCACTAAAAGTTCCCTGCGGTACATCTTATTCCACATAAATCCACGCATATAACTATCTTTTAATAGAGCTTTAATCGCTCCATAATGGTCATATGTTTTATTTTTAACAAGTCTAGATTTTTCAATTTTATTTTTACGAACGTAGTTAACACCACAGCAGACAACATCAGCCTGGCTTTTCATAATCTTCTCGCCCATTTTTTGAACGATGTTTTCGCTGACATAGTCGTCTCCATCAATAAATAAACAATAATCACCTTTAGCGATTGCAACACCTTGTTCTCTGGCAGCGCCTAAGGCTCTAGTGTGAACTTCTAAAGCGTGGACAAAATCGTATTTTTTATCAAATTCTCTAGCGATTTCATCAGTTTTATCTGGAGAAGGATCGAAAACAATTATTACTTCATAAGGAATATCTGTTTTCTGATTTACAAGTGAATTAACACATCTAGGTAAAGTGTTTTCGTTTTTATAAGTTGCGACGATTAATGATATTACTGGTTCCATATTTTCTATTTTATCAATTAGATAATAAAAATAGTAAGAATTATCTATTATTATTGAATTAATGATGGATATTATCTATCATTAAATATATGGAAAAACCACTTGCAGAAATACTTAGACCAACATCACTAGACGATATGGTTGGTCAAAAGCATCTATTAGGAAAAGATTCCCTTTTTAGAAAAGTTATCTCTTCTAATCATATTCCTAATATGGTTTTTTATGGTCCTCCTGGAATTGGTAAGACCACGATGGCAAATATCATCGCATCTAATGCGAATATGACCTTATATAAACTTAATGGTACATCTGCCTCTACAGATGATATCAAGCAAGTGATAAGTGAAGTTAATTCAGTATTCTCAACGAATGGAATACTTTTATATCTTGATGAAATTCAATATCTAAATAAGAAACAACAACAAAGCCTCCTTGAATTTGTCGAAAAAGGAGATATCACCTTAATTGCTTCTACGACTGAAAATCCATATTTTTATGTCTATCCAGCATTACTTTCTAGATGCACTGTTTTTGAATTTAAATCTATTAGTAGTGATGATATAAAAGAAGGATTACTTAGAGCCGCTAAAAAGATAGGTGTTACTTTTGAAGAAGAAGCACTTAATAAACTTTCGACGTCTTCTAATGGAGATATGCGTAAAGCAATCAACAATCTTGAATTTATTTATTCTTCACTTAAGAAAAATGAAAAAGTAATTAAAAAAGAAGCAGTGGATGAACTTATTATCAAGGCAAATATTTCCTATGATAGAAGTGAAGATAGACACTTTGATAATCTTTCAGCCTTCATGAAATCACTTAGAGGTAGTGATCCAGACGCAGCGATATTTTATTTAACTAAACTTCTTGAAGGTGGAGATTTAATCGCTGCAAGTAGAAGATTACTTTGCTCCGTAAATGAAGACGTTGGTTTAGCCTATCCTCAACTTATTCCAATTGTGAAAGCCTGCGTTGATAGCGCGCTTCAACTTGGAATGCCTGAAGCTAGACTTCCTTTATCAAATGCAACGATATTAATCGCGACTGCCCCTAAATCTAATTCAGCTTATATGGCTTATGAGAATGCTTTAAGTGATATTAATGCTGGTAAAGGAATTAATGTACCACGCGCATTACAAAACACTCATTATGATGGAGAAGATGCAAAAGTAAAAGGACAACATTATCTATATCCTCATGACTACAAAAATCATTATGTCAAACAGCAATATCTTCCAGATGATATTAAAGACGCTAAATATTATGTCTATGGTGAAAATAAGCTTGAGCAAGCCACCAAAGAATATTGGGATAAAATTAAATCAGAAGCTAATAAGAAATAGAGAAGAGGCTTAAGCCTCTTTCTTTTTACTTTCTTTATGCGCGAGCATTATTGGAATAAATGTTAATAAACATAATCCTGCTGCAATAAGGAATATCCAATATTTTGGAGCATATCCATCCACAAATATTGGTCCGTGGTCAGTTTCATAAGGAAGTGAAATTGGTTGACCAAGAACATCATTTTTAATGATTAAATTACCAATAAGTGTTCCAAGGAACATTGGAATACAAACATAGAATATCATTCTAATTCCTTCAAACTGACTTCTCATATCTTCTGGGAATAAATTCTTAACCCAAGTCATAAGAGCTTGGAATAATCCCATATAGCCCACTCCAACGAAGAACGAACCAATAATAAGCAAAATAATTAATCCTATTCCTCCGACTTCACTAAGTCCTGTAAAGAAGAGGAAAAGTAATCCAACAATTGTGGAACTTACGGCGATAAGTAAAATAGGAACAAATTTTTGCTTGTTGAGGAATTTTCCTGAGATGACCACTAGTGGAACTGCAAGTAGCATTCCAATTGCCTCAATTGCTCCAGCGACAGTTGTGATTCCTAGATCACCAAGCTGTTTATTAAAATCTGCTACGCCAGGACAACCATAAATAAAGTAGTTAAGTAAATGTGGGAAGAAGACATTAAAAGCGATGAAGAATGATGTAAAGATTAATAAAACCCATAGTAAGAGTTTGTTTTCTTTTAATAGTTTAAAGTTAAATGGTTTTTTAAGATCTTTCACAAAGGCTTGTTCTCGATGAGGAATAAGTGTTGGTGATTCTTTCATTAAGAAGAAGGAAATAATTCCAACGATAATAACTAGAACACCAACGATGGTGAATAACATAAAGTAATCAAGAACTTGAGTTGTACCAAATATATTGATAGATAATCCCTTAAATCCATCAATAATAATTCCAAAGACAACTGTACCAACAATAGTGGCGATAACAGGTTGGACTGATAATGCTGTAGCAAGAGAACCTCTATTTTCAGGAGTGGATATATCTGTACTCCAAGCGTTAAATCCACAATCGTTTCCCATCGATCCAAAAAATGACATAACGCAGTCAAAGACAACAACCATCACCGACATTAAGGCGATGCCTTCAAAGAATTGGACAAATCCAAAGAGTATTGTGGTGACACCCCACATCACATATCCAAGAAGAATTAAGAAACGACGTTTTCCAATTCTATCTGAAATAGTGCCCATTAAGAATGTCGCAAGTGTTGAAACAATTGCAGAACACGCGACCATCCAAGTGATGATATCTGGATTAGGAGCGATTTTTGCATATACAAAAGTATTAAAGAATGAGTTTTCAATGACCCATGCGAGTTGACCAGCCATTCCTGCTAGCCAAATAACTATCCAGGTTTTATATCCTAGACCAGCTTTTTCTAACTTTTCTTCCATAATTATAAATTGAGTCCAATTATATCAATTAAGAATTCATCAGGTGTTCCACCCGCGTGATGACCTTTAAGCGGTTCATCATCTATGAATCTATTAAGTGAATATTTATCTATTGCAATAGCGATATAATCACCTAAGAAAGATCTCGCTAACGGACTCATCTCTCCTTCCCCAAATAAATGATTTTCTAATACTTCTTTTCTTGAATGAAGTTCGAAATATTTTCCATAGTATTTATTAAATAGTTCTTCAAACTCTTTATCTTTATTTTCTTTAACATAAAAATTTAGACATCTAGCTTCAAAGCTTGGAGTTCTTTTAAGTGTATTATAAAAATCAGGATGATCACACATATGTAGATAAGTAACATCTACTTGTCCATGATCTGCAATCACTAAGATAGCGACATCTTTATTTCTACTAGCATAACTTCTAATAATTTTTTGAATACGTTTGATATTGGAAGTCACTACTTTTGAAGTTGTACCATTTTCATGAAGCTTTCCATCTGGATCAGTCCAATAGGCGTACGTAAATGTTTCTTCTTTACTTTTAGCGTGATCAAAGGCTGATTTTACAAATCTATTTAAGAATCTAACATTAGGTGTTTTACCAACACTATAACCCATGTATTGTTTAGCGATATTCTTCTTATACTTATTATTAATAAGAGTGATGATATTATCGTAAGAGGCAACCTTATTCATAATATTTTCATCACCAAGATATTCTCCTGTATCTTTATCAGTGTTTCTAAATACCTTAATGTTTCTATCTATATCTTTAAAATATTGAACCCAACCAAACCATCCTGTTTCACTAGGAAATCTAGCGCTTAAAAATGCATTCGTAGATGCAACTGTGGTAGGTGGAAGAGTTGCGCTCATCGTATGAATGATGTGGCTTCTAAAATATGAATCTTTATCTAGATGTTTTTCTAGTATTGCTTTACCCATTCCATCAAAAAGGAAAACAATTACTTTCTTCTTGCCATTTAGTAACTTATCAATCGTAGGAATTGAATTATGAAATGGAGTGACTCCAAAATGATTTAATAACGAATTTGATAGATTAACGATAGAGTTTTTATAATCAACCTTAACCATATTTTAATGATACTACTTTTTAAAATAAGTTATACTTACTTTATAAGCGTTTTGAGGTAAAGCTATGGACAAAAGAAAAATCATAATTGATTGTGATCCAGGACATGATGATGCAGTTGCAATTATGCTTGCGGCATCTTCACCTAAACTTGAATTACTTGCTTTAACTGTTGAAGCAGGTAATCAAACTTTAGAAAAAACAGGTAGGAATTCCCTTAATTTAGTGAACTATCTAAATCTAAATATTCCTGTCGCCCTTGGAGAAAAGCGTCCACTTAAAAGAGAACCTCAAACATGTGCAGCAATTCATGGAGAAAGTGGTCTTGATGGATTTACTTTCCCTAAATATGAATCTAGTTATTCAAAATTAAGTGCAGTGGAACTAATCCATGAATTACTTAATGAACATAAAAAAGTAACACTAGTGCCTACTGGACCATTAACTAATATCGCTAAATGGATATTAACTTATCCTGATGATTTAAAGTATGTTGATGAAATAGTGCTTATGGGTGGTTCAATTGGATATGGTAACGTTTCTCCTGCTGCAGAATTTAATATTCTTTGTGATCCTGAAGCCGCTGAGATTGTTTTTAACACTAAGAAAGTAAAGATGATGGGACTAGATGTCACTAGACAAGTCCTTCTCTATCCAGAAATATTAGAAAGAATGAATAAGATAGGAAACAGAGTTTCTGACTTATTCTACGCATTAATGAAGACCTTCAACAAAAACCAAAAGAAGATATTTGGATTTATAGGCGCACCTCTACACGATCCTGCCACTATTGTCTATTTAATTGATCCATCAGTGATTGAACTAAAACATATGAATGTTGTGATTGATGTTACTGGTGGACCTTCATATGGCCGCACGAACTGTGATCAATTTGATTATCTACATCAAGAAAAGAATGCCTATGTTGCAGTTAATATTAATGTAGATAAATATTGGGACGTTATTGAAGAAGGTTTAAGACGATATTCAAAATAAAAAGGGCCGAAGCCCAATTTACTAAGGAAGTGGGTAACGAACTGTTAGTTCGACAACTTCCTTTTTAATTTGTTCAAGTTTGGCAGGATTATCTTTGTTTCTAAGAGTTTCATCAATCCATCTAGCAACTTCTTTAAATTCTTTTTCTTTAAAGCCTCTAGTAGTCATCGCTGGAGTACCAAGTCTAATGCCTGAACTTCTTAATGGTGGTTCAGGATCATTAGGAATGGAATTCTTGTTAGTGGTGATATTGACACTATGAAGAAGATTTTCAGCTTCACGACCATTCACTCCAACTGCTCTTAAATCAACGATCATTAAGTGGTTATCAGTTCCACCTGAAACAATTCTATACCCGCGTTTAGTGAGTTCACTTGCAAGTACTTCAGCATTCTTTTTAACTTGCGCCATATATTCTTTATAACTTGGATCAAGTGCTTCTTTAAAGGCAACTGCTTTAGCAGCGATAATATGCATAAGTGGTCCACCTTGAATACCTGGGAAGGTAGTCTTATTAATCTTTTTAATGATTTCTTCATCATTTGAAAGAATAATTCCACCTCTAGGACCTCTAAGAGTTTTATGAGTAGTGGATGTTACGACATGAGCATACTCACATGGGTTCTGATGAAGTCCTGCTGCAACTAGTCCAGCGATATGGGCCATATCAACAAATAGATATGCGCCTACCTTATCAGCGATTTCTCTAAAGCGTTTGAAATCGATGTATCTAGAATAGGCTGATGCACCAGCAATAATCATCTTTGGTTTAATCTCAAGCGCTAGTTTTTCAACTTCATCATAGTCAATTTGTTCGGTTTCTGGATTAAGTCCATAACCATATGTTTCATAATCAATACCTGAGAATGAAAGTTTATATCCATGAGTGAGGTGTCCACCAGCATCAAGAGACATACCAAGTACTTTATCTCCATGGGAGAGTAAAGCACGATAAACAGCCATATTAGCTTGTGAACCACTATGAGGTTGGACGTTAGCGTATTTCACGTTAAATAATTTGCATACTCTTTCAATAGCAAGCATCTCTGCCTTATCAACGTTTTCACATCCTCCATAATATCTTTTGCCTGGGTAACCTTCAGCGTATTTATTAGTGAGAATTGAACCACATAGTTCTCTAACATTTGCACTCGCAAAGTTTTCACTTGCGATTAATTCAATATGTTCGGTTTGTCTTTTCTTTTCGTTTTCGACAATCTCATACATTTCTGGATCAAATTCTTTAAGCGTTTTCATTGATAGTTTCCCCCTTACCTTCAATAGCTTTTGATACTGGTCTCATTACTAAATAAGCAATTACTCCTCCAAGGATACCAACAAGAAGTCCTGCTCCTGTATCACTTAGGAAGTGAGCACCGGCGTATACTCTACTTAGTCCACTCATAACTGCATAAGCAAGTCCAAAATAGAATAATGAGATTTGTAAAATTCTATTATTTTTTGTTTTATCAAATAGAAGTGTTGATAATGGTAAAAGCCAAATTGCTGTGGAGGCGTATGTTGTGTGTCCACTTGGGAATGATTGATAATTTCTTCTTCCACTAAAACCGTCTCTTAAGCATCCGAATGGATCAAGTTGATAGATTGGATGAAATAATGATTCATCATTGATATCTGGTCTAAAGATATATCTTGGTCTTGGTCTTGACCAAAGATATTTTCCAACGTTGCTTAAAATGGCAATAGTAATACAAATAAGCAATAAGGCAATAGAAATAATTAATAGTTTTCTTTTATCAACATTCTTTAATTTAAATATTCCAAATAGGACAACAGCGGCTGGGATAAGAATCGCTAAAGCAACGCCTAAAATAATCGCACCTGTTTTAAATGATTCAGTATTTTTAAATGAATACCAATCTTTAGCGGTGTCAAATAAGAAATATGCTCCAACTCCAATTGCAAGAATTCCAACAACAATACAAATAATTTCAAGCCATCTTTTTGTTTTAACTCTACCCATAATTAGTCCAACACCACCAAAGCAAAGTGTTAAGCAGACTGGTAGTTCACAAATACCAGCAAGCACAACACCAAACATATGAGTGTTAATTGGATCGTATACACTTTTGGTGAGCGATAAATCAACAAATCCACCAAGAACAATAATTCCAATCGCAACACACGCTGCAATAATAACTTCTCTTAGTGAAAACACATCGGAAAACTTTTTCATAAACCTACCTCGTTAATAATAAGTGTCTTACATTCATGTAAGTAAATTCTGAAAGTATTCTAGCGTTCTCCTCAATAGTGCCTACATCATAGACAATCCATTTTTGAATCGCGCCATACACTCCGCTAACAACATATTCTATACCTATGTTATTCCTTTTTGTAGATTTCATATTACTAAATATCGCGTTTTTAATTTGAATGATTTTCTTATCTAAATATCCAGCCAATGATGGATCAGTTAACACAACGCGATATAGTTCAATGTTGCTTTGGAGTGTATTAAATAATAGAAGGAACATTTTATATATTTTTTGTTTATTTAGTTTCATTGAAAGTAGGCTTTCTGGATTAAAACTTTTCCAGTTTTCAAGGAAAGCTGCATCCACCATAGCGGAGACAATTCCTTCTTTCGAGCCATAGTGAAGATAGATGGTATTTCTATTTACCATCGCTCTTTCAGCAATATCAACAAGACGAATATTTGCAAAACCTCTTAGTTCAATTAAATCGAGAGTTGCGCTTTCAATATTCTGTTTGGTCCTTCTTATTCTAAGATCTTCCATAATAAGCATTTTATCACAAACGCAAAATAATAGGCAAATGCTAAAAAATGCCTATTGCTTATTATGCGCATATGACATAAAGTGATTTTTGGCATTTTGCCGAAAGAAGGAAAAATAGATGAACAAAATTGCAATTATTGGCGATTCAACTTGTGATCTTACTCCTGAACTTAGAAAAGAATATGACATCGACTATTGTCGTATGATTATTTCTTGGAGAGATAAGGAAGGAAAAGAAGTTGAAACATTCGCATCCCTCGATTGGGAAGTAATTTCTCACAAAGACTACTTCGATATGCTCGCTAGTGGTGTTCGTGTTATTACTGCTCAAGTTACTGAACAAGAATACGATTTAGTATTTAAGAGACATCTTGATGCTGGACAAGATATCCTCTACATTTCTTGCTCAAGTGCCCTCTCTGCATCAGTGAAACTAGCAGAAAGACTTGTCAAAGAAAAATACTCAAAAGAATATCCAGATAGAAAGATTGCTATCGTTGACCCACTCAACTCATGCATGGCTCAAGGTTCAATGCTATTAAAAGCTAGAGAAATGGCTAATGCAGGTACTAAGTTAGAAGATATCGCTAGCTACTTTATGGAACATAGACTTGAATATAACCAAGTCGCTACTGTTGAAAACCTTGATACACTTAAACGTGCAGGTAGAGTTAAAGCAAGCAAAGCATTCTTTGGTAACCTTTTTGGTGTTAAACCAATCCTTATTTCTGACGCGATCGGAAATAACTATGCAATCGAAAAACAAAAAGGTCGTAGAAACGCTCTTCTTAGATGCGTTCAAATGGTTAAAGAATCTGTTGTTAAACCAGAAGAACAAACTCTTTGGATTTCTGAAGCTGAATGTAAACCAGAAGATCTTGATTTACTTATTGGCAAAATCAAAGAAGAAATCCCATTTAAAGAAATTAGAGTTGTCCCTATGGGACCAATCATTGGTGGTACTACTGGTAAAGGTACTGTTGGTATTTATTTCGTCGGTAAGAAAGTCGAAGTTATTGGTAACTAATTAGTATGGTACTTAAAACACTTAATGGTGAATCATTTAAGGCTTTAGTCTCTAATGGAGCGAAAAACCTTAGATTAAACTATGAAGAGGTTGATAACCTCAATGTTTTCCCTGTTCCTGATGGTGATACAGGCACAAACATGTGCCGCACCATTGAAAATGGGGTGAATACTATTGCTAAATTAGACGAAAAAAGAATTGGTGTTCTTGGTAAAGAACTCTCTAGCGGAATGCTTTTAGGCGCTAGAGGAAATTCAGGCGTTATCCTCTCTCAAATCTTTAGAGGAATCTGTAAAGGTTTATCAGGTAAAAGTGAAGTTAATGCAGTTGAGTTAGGTGAAGCATATAAGCTTGGTGTTAAACAAGCCTATGGAGCGGTTGTTACTCCAGTTGAAGGAACAATCCTCACTGTCTTTAGAGAGGCAACTGAATATGCTTGTAAACATATAAATGAAGAATCCACAATTAATGAATTCTATGAACTTCATCTTAAACAAGCTCTTAAAACACTTAAGAACACAAAAGAATTATTACCAGTACTTAAAGAAGCTGATGTCATTGACTCAGGTGGTGCAGGATATGTCTATATCGTTAAAGGTATTGTGAGATATCTTGATGGAGATGAAATCGAACTTGAACTTTCTAAAGAAGAAGATTCATCTAATAGTGCTGCGCCAATTGACTTTTCAGCCTTTGGACCAGACGATGTTATTCAATTTGGTTACTGCACTGAATTTATCCTTAGACTTCAATCATCTAAAGTAGATATCGATTCATTTGATATTCAAACAATTATCGATGTCTTAAATGGAGATGATATCAAAGGTGATTCAATTGTAGCCTTAAAGGATGATTCAATTGTCAAAGTCCATGTTCACACTAAAGATCCAGGTAAAGTCCTTGATCATATGAGAGACTATGGTGAATTCTTAACTATCAAAGTTGAGAATATGGCTCTTCAACATAATGAACAAATGGATGAAGATGAACGTGAAGCTAAAAAGCAAAAGGTTCATAAAAAATACGCTGTTGTCGCAGTTGCACAAGGAAAAGGCATCAAAGAACAATTTAAAGAATTTGGTGTTGATTATATCGTTGATGGTGCTCAAACCATGAACCCATCCACTGAAGACTTCATTCGTGCCTTTAAATCTCTTGATGCAGATAACATCATTGTCTTCCCAAATAATAAAAATATTATTATGGCTGCTAAGCAAGCTGCAAAACTATATAAAGGTGCGCATATTGAAGTTATTTATTCAACCTCAATTCCACAATGTTATAGTGCGCTTACAATGCTTGATTTTTCTAGCGATGACTTAACTCTCATCTTAGGTAACTTCAACGAAGCAATTAGAAATGTTGTGTCAGGTGAAATTACAATTGCGACTAGAGACACTGAACTAAATGGTATCAAGATTCATAAGAATGATTTTATTGGTATTGTTGATGGTAAGCTTGTTGCATCTACAAAAGATAAGATTGATTGTTTAGAAAAACTTATCTCCTCTGTTAAAGATTTAGAAGATAAACAAGTCCTAACTCTTATTAATGGAGAAGACGCAACTGAGAAAGATAGAGAAAAAGCTTTAGAGCTTATTGCATCTAAATTCCCACATTTAGAATATGGTGCAATCGATGGTGAACAAAGCGTCTATCACTTCTTTGTTGCTATTGAATAATATTAACTAGATTAAGTTGCTTCATATTGGAGCAACTTTTTCTTATTGAATATATAAATAGTTGCTATCATGTATATATGAAAAAAGTAGTAGTGCTTGGTTCAATAAACGTTGATACGACTCTTTACGTTAATGAGTTCCCTAGTAAGGGAGAAACAATATCAGGAAATAGTTCCGAGATAGATGTTGGAGGGAAAGGCTTCAATCAGGCTATCGCAATTAAAAAAGCCGGAATACCTGTAAGTTTTATAAGTGCAGTTGGAAGTGATAGTAACGGACAGTTAATTTGTGACACTGCTAAAGAATATAAATTAACTTCCTATTTTCATAAGGCAGATGTTCAAACTGGAACAGCCTATATTTTAGTGAACAAAAATTCTGAAAATAAAATAGTGGTGATTCCTGGTAGCAATGACTACGTTAGAAAAGAGACAATAAACAAATATTTTTTAGATGAAGCAGATATTATTGTTTTACAAAACGAGATTCCAATGGAGACAAATGAATATGTGTTTTCCAACTATAAACACAAAACCATTGTCTATAACCCATCTCCACTAAAACCACTCAAAGAAGAATATTATCCATCTATTTCTTATTTAATTGTGAATGAACATGAAGTTAGTTATTTTGGAAAAGGAAAAGACTACATTTCTCAAGGAAGAGACATTCTTTCTAAAGGAGTTAAAAATGTCATTATTACTTTAGGAGAAAATGGATCAGTCCTATTGTCTAATTCAAATAATATAAAAGTTAACGCTATAAAAGTGAATGCGATTGATACAGTCGCTGCGGGAGATACATATCTAGGATATTTTGTTAGTGGTCTTGCTAATGGACTAGATGAAGCGCATTCAATGATGCTTGCAAGCAAAGCAAGCGCCATCACTGTCACTAGAAAAGGCGCTATTAAAGCTATCCCATCTATTGAGGAAATAAAATAGTGAAATACGAAATTCTTAGTGGAGAATGTATAGATTTATCCTTTGAAGGTAAAGGTGTTTTAAAAACTGATAAAGGGATCGTTTTTGTTGATGGATTATTTATCGGAGAAAAAGCTGAAGCAAAAGTACTATACACTCGCGCTGGAGCGATGTTTGGAAAAGTCCATCGACTAATCGAAAAATCTCCAGATAGAATTCAACCTCTTTGTGGAGTGTGTACAGCCTGTGGAGGTTGTCAGTTCCAACAACTTAGCTACAACGCTCAGCTTAAATACAAAACTAATAAAGTTAAAGATGCTTTACATAGACACCTAGGAAAAGATATCAAAGTTAATGATTGTCTAGGAATGGATAATCCATATAACTACCGTAATAAGATTCAAGTTCCTATAGGTAGAGATCCTCATGGACATATCGTCAGTGGATTTTATAGAGCGAACTCTCACGAGATTATTCCAGTTGAAGATTGCTCTATTGAAGACGTAAGAGCGTCTCAAATAGTGAAATCCATTAAGAAACTCATGAAAGAGTTCCATTATGAACCATATGATGAAGATAAAGGAACTGGTCTAATTAGACATGTCCTAATTCGTACTTCGTATCACTATAAAGAGATTATGGTTACACTTGTGACCACGATGGATGAATTTAAAGGTAAGAATAACTTTGTTAAAGCATTAGTGAGTTTAAACAAAGATATCGTTTCAGTCGTTCAAAACATAAATAAAAGACATACGAACGTTATTCTTGGAGAAAAAGAAAGAGTGCTATATGGAAAGTCCTTTATTAAAGATGATATCTTAGGCGTGACTTTCCATATATCCTCTAAATCTTTCTACCAAGTTAACCCTATTCAAGTAGAAGTGCTTTATTCAAAGGCGATTGAACTCGCTAGATTAACTAAAGAAGATAAAGTATTTGATGCTTATTGTGGAATAGGTACGATTGGACTAATTGCATCTAAAAAATGTAAAGAAGTCCTTGGAGTGGAAATAGTTAAAGATGCGATTATTAACGCAAATAACAATGTAAAACTAAATAAGATAGATAACGCTAAATTTATATGTGGTGATGCAGGAAAGACTCTTGAATCACTCTTGAATGATGGTGTGAAGTTTGACTGTGTATTCGTTGATCCTCCTCGAAAAGGATTAGATGAACTATTTATTAATTCTTTGTTATCAGTTGAACCCAATAGAATTATCTATGTTTCATGTGAACCTGAAACTTTAGCGAGAGACTTAAAATCGTTATCTAAAAAATACAAAATTGAAGAAGTTCAACCTGTAGATATGTTTCCAATGACTTATCACGT
>CADBUI010000002.1 GCA_902797855.1 uncultured Erysipelotrichaceae bacterium | reverse complement strand
TAGTGATTATCCTTCTAGTCAACTATGTTCATCATGTGGATATAAAAACTCTATCACGAAGAACTTATCGGTCAGGACATGGACTTGCCCTCGCTGTCAAAGTAAACATGATAGAGATGTAAATGCTGCAAAAAATATTCTAAGAAAGGGAATAGAAATACTTTCGAAGGATGGGACACATCCGGATAGCTTGTTTATGCTTGGCTCGTTAGAGTCATCGAGCAAGAAGCCCCCACTTAATTAAGTGGTTGGAGAATGTCACTATAAATAATTTATTATTTCCCTTCCTATATAAGTTGATATAACGAGTATGAAAATATAAAATAAATGTGTAAAAAGAGGTTTTTAATATGGCAAAAACTGCAGAAGACAAATTTATTGAATGGAGCACATCAAAAGCTTTATCTCTCGAAGAGAGAAATGAACTTAAAGGACTTGCGCTCGACAAAAAAGAAATCTTAGAAAGATTCTCCCAAGATTTAGAATTTGGTACCGGTGGTCTCCGTGGAGTTATGGGACTAGGAACCAATAGAATGAATAAATATGTTATTAGACGCGCTACACAAGGTTTAGCGAGATATCTTCACGCTCAATATAAGCATCCAAGTGTCGCTATCGCCTATGACTCACGTAATAACTCAAGAGACTTTGCGCTTGAAGCTGCAATCGTACTAGCAAGTAACAAAATCACAGTTCACATCTATAAAGAACTTATGCCTACACCAGCGCTTTCTTTCGCTGTTAGATATTTAAAATGCTCAGCTGGTATTGTTGTTACCGCTAGCCATAACCCAAAACAATATAATGGTTATAAAGTTTATGGATCAGATGGTTGCCAGATGACAATTGATGCTGCTAATGCAGTGTATGAACAAATCGAAAAAGTCGACATATTTAAAGATGTTAAACTTGGTGATTTTGATAAATTATCTGCTAAGAAGCTCATTAATTTCATCTCTGAAGACTTAATTCAAGATTATTTTAAGAGCTGCTTAGGCCAATCAATTGATGATAAAGAAAGAATCTTAAACATTGCATACACTCCACTTAATGGTGCGGGTTATCGTTCTGTGACAAGTGTCTTATCAATGGATGGATTTAAACATATCGATATCGTTGAAGAACAAAGATATCCAGATGGTAATTTCACAACATGTCCATATCCAAATCCAGAAATGCCTGCCGCACTAGAACTTGGTATCAAGAAATTAATTGATGGCAAAAATGATATTTTAATCGCAACCGATCCAGATAGTGATCGTGTTGGTGTCGTTGTGAATCAAAAAGGGAAACCAGTTATTTTAACTGGAAACGAAGTTGGTATTCTCTTATTTAACTTCATCTATCAAGTTAGAAAAGAACACAACAATCTTCCAGAAAGTCCAGTTGTGGTTAAAACAATTGTTTCTAGTGATTTAGTAAACATTATCGCTAAAGAATATGGAGTGGTTGTTAAAGAAGTCTTAACAGGCTTTAAATTCATCGGAGAACAAATGCTCTTCTTAGAACAAAAAGGAGAAGTTGATAGATATATCTTTGGATTCGAAGAATCCTGTGGATATCTCACCAACAAGAATGTTAGAGATAAAGACGCTGTTAACGCTGCTATCTTAGTTGCAGAAATGGCAAACTACTATAAACATCTTGGAATCTCTTTATATGACAAACTTCAAGAAATCTATAAGAAATATGGTGATTATAAGACCGCTACACTTAGCTTTGAATTCCAAGGCTTAGAAGGTAAAGAAAAGATCAAAGGTCTTATGAAAGCATTTAGAGGTGAAGAAATTAAGAAACTTCTTGGAAATGTTGATCACGTTGGAGATTATCTTGAAGGACAAATTCATTTCAAAGATCATAGTGAACCAACTGGACTACCAAAATCTGATGTTGTTAAATTCTTTTTGTCCACTAGTGAGACCATTACAATTCGTCCAAGTGGTACAGAACCAAAACTAAAAGCTTACATATTTGCTAATGGTGAAAAGAGTCTTGAATCTCTAAAGAAACTCGTTAGTGAATTCATTGAAAAGAATTAATATTTTCTAAGAGAAAAACTCGATGCAATTGCACCGAGTTTTTTAATATCATTTGACTATTTTGTCCAAGTTCCGTCAGAGCAGATAACACCATTAAATTTTGCAGGTGTCCACCATTCCGTTACTGCACCAGAAATGCCAGAGAACTGTTCCACAGTGCCAGGATAAGTTAATGTTACGTCTTTACCATTTCCTAGTCCAACAAGGGCACCATAGATTATTTCAGTTAATGTTGATGGGAAATGAACTGTCACTAAATTTTTAACCTTTCCAAGTGCATACCTAGCAATTACTGTTGTGCCTTCAGGAATTGTGTATTCAGTAGCTGCTTTCAAACCAGGATATGCTATTAGTCTTTTGCCATCTTTTGAGAATAATACATCATCAACAACTTTATAGTATGGATTTTCAGAGTCAACTGTATAAGATTGAAGTGCTCCGTTTGCAGGATTTGAAGTGATATTAGAAACACTAGCAGGAATGTTTAAACTTGAAATGTTAGTTTGCACAAAAACTTCACCTTCAATTTCTGTTACAGTATTAGGAATTGTGAAAGATGCTAAAGATGAGCAACCTGAAAACGCCAATGATCTTAATGCAGTAATTTGTCTAGAACCAAAATCAATTGTAGTTAACATTGGGCAATCTCTAAATGCCTCTGAAGATATTTCTAATTGGGATGTACCTTCAAAATGAACTTCGGTTAATGGAGATGCTTCAAAGCAAGCTATGCCTAAAGAAGTGATGCTACTACCTATATATGCCTTTACAAGATATTCATTTCCAAAAAATGCGTGTTGTTTAATTTTTGTAGCACTGCCAGTTTTTAAAATACTTCTTCCTTCATTATCATATGTGCCAACAATATATACGTCAGTTTCATCATATGGTTTATAGGTAATAAGATTTAAATCGGTTGAATTTTCACCAGGAACCTTACCAAAAGTTCCTTTTTTATCAGCACTTATTATTTTTATTAGATAACGTTCGGCCCAACTGAAACTGGTGATAGTTTCACTAGTGTTGTTAACAAGTTCTGTTATGGAGTAACAATTTTGAAACACTAAACTACCAAGTGTAGGGAGTGTTTTGCCTGTTTCAATTTGTTTTAAATTGCGGCAACCATTAAATGCATAACCGGCGAGAGTAATGTTGTTAGGTAATACAAGTGTTTCTAAGCCTGTACACTTTCCAAAGGCATATTGTTTGATGTCATAAGTAATATCATTATTAAATACAATTTCTTTAATGTTTTCATCTTCATAGAACGCGTAAGCACCGATGTTACCATTATTTAAAATTAACTTTTGAATTCCGTGTCTTTGTCTAAAGGCACTTTCAGCAACACCTGAGACAGGATATCCTCTCCAAGTCGAAGGAATTGTAATTGTTGATGGATATCCAGAACTAGATAACAAACCATTAACATAGTAATGGTCGTCTTCCCAGACAAAATATAATGGGCTTGAATTATATGTTGCTGTATATGTTTGTTCGCCTGTAACCATCGATTCAGCGTGATCCCAACCATCAAATTCATAAGTTAATCCACCAGCATCTGCCTTGGATGGAGTTTCTCCAGCATATTCAGGAGTCGATCCATAATCTACCATTTGTTGATCTAAGATAGTGGTTCCATCTTCATCATAATATGTAACTGAATATGAGCGTTTAGTTGAGTCATATTCCGCGACGTAAGTTGCATCCGCTGTCGCAGCAACTACTTCTGGATTCCAGCCTTTGAAAGTATACTCATAGTCAGGAGTAGACGCTCTTGTTGGAGTGCCGTTTGGATAAGTTGGGACTACACCCTTATTAACAATTGATGTCGCTAAAACAGACTGATTATAATCTTTCCAAGTAATAGTAAATGTTTCAACAACAGGAGTAGGAGGTTCTCCTCCACCACAACTTGCTAAAGCCATAGCTAAAAATGGAACAACAAAAAGATAACGTTTATTCATCGTGTTTCCCCCTTAACCACTTAGGTTTCATTCTAATTACATTATAAGACTTATAAAGAAGTATTCAAAGTAGTGATGACACCAAATAAAAACTCGCCACAAGGACGAGTTAATATTTCTTAGTTTTCTAATATTTCTTCAGCAACCTCATGTTTTGCTTTTAAGAATTTAAGAATATCTTTATAGATTGCTTCATGTTCCTTTTCGTTTAGGATTTCATGACGAAGTCCTGGATAAAGTTTTAATTGAACATCTTCTAAACCTAGTTTGTTATAAAGTTTTTGAAGTTTCTTAGGACCTTTTCCATACGCTCCAACTGGATCTTCTTCACCAGCAATAAGAAGAACAGACATATCTTTTCTAATCTTCTTTAAGAATTTCTTTTTGTATAGACGATTATTTCCTTTTAAAAATTCGCGGAAGAATCCTTTTGTAGGAATAAATCCACAATATGGATCAGCGATATATTTATCAACGTTTTCTTCGTTAACACTTAGCCAATCAAATTTTGTTCTCTGTGGTTTAATGCGTTTGTTATATCCTCCAAAGGATAATTTGTCGAAGAAATCACCTTTTCCTAAGCGATTCTTTTTATGGACGAGTAATTTAGTTACTAGATAACCGAATCTAAATAATAATTTTGCATTTGGTCCGTTAGTGCCACAGATGACCACTTTATTAACGTGAGCGGTATATCTTTGGATATAGTCTTGAAGCATAAAACTGCCCATTGAGTGAGCAAAGATATAGGTTGGTAAAAGGGAGGCTCTTAGTCTTGTGACAAGATCATCGATATCTTTAACAGATTTTGAGAAGAATGAATTTGGAACAATACCACATTTTTCTTCACTTCCAGCAGTTAAACCTTGGCCATAATGATCAATACAATAAACGTTATAGCCGTTATCATTTAAGAAATTCGCAAAATCATCATATCTAATCGCGTGTTCGGCCATTCCTGTAACAATAATTACATTCGCGATTGGGTCTTTAATCGTCCAGGCATAGCCTAGTTTGACTGAACCATCTTTAAGTTCTTGCTTAATTAATTCTCGTGCCATAACAAATTCCTCCTATTTATCATAACCTTTTGGATTGTTCTTTTGCCAATTCCATGAATCACGACAGCAATCAACAATATTATATTTGGTTTTAAATCCTAGCTCACGATACGCCTTATCAGCATTCGCGTAGCATTCAGGTACATCGCCTGGACGTCTACCGACCATTTTATAGGCGATTTTAATACCGTTTGCCTCTTCAAAAGCGTGGACAAGTTCAAGGACAGAAGTACCCACACCAGTGCCTAAATTATATATAACAAGTCCAGGATTTTGTTCGATTTTCTTTAGTGTTAAGACATGACCAATCGCTAAATCAACAACGTGGATATAGTCACGAACACCTGTACCATCTTTAGTTGGATAGTCATTACCAAAAATTGATAATTCAGGAAGCTTACCAACCGCAACTTGAGTAACATATGGCATTAGGTTATTTGGAATGCCTCTTGGGTCTTCACCCATAAGTCCACTTTTATGTGCGCCGATTGGGTTAAAGTATCTAAGAATGGCAATGTTCATCTTTGGATCTTGCTTACTTAATTTAATAAGCATTTCTTCAATGCGAACTTTTGTTTCAGCATATGGGTTTGTAAATTCTCCAACAGGATCAGTTTCGTAAATTGGAACTCTCTTTGGATTTCCATAAACAGTCGCAGAGCTAGAAAACACAATGTTTTTCACATTATATTTATCCATTACTTTAAGTAAAACCTCGGTAGACCCGATGTTGTTATCATAATATAGTTGTGGTTTTTGAACAGATTCACCAACAGCTTTAAGTCCTGCAAAATGAATAACCGCAAAAATATTATGAGAAGCAAATACTTTTGATAACTTTTCTTCATCACGAACATCGAGTTCGATGAATTCTGGCTTAACTCCAGTTATCTTTTTAATGCGATTTAAGACTTCAGTTTTTGAATTACAAAGGTTGTCAACAATAACAGGTTCATAGTTCTCTTGAATGAGTTCTACAACAGTATGTGAACCAATAAAACCAAGTCCACCAGTAACTAAAATTTGTTTCTTCATATTTCTTTTACCTCTTTTTAAGTTCTTCAAGTAATAAATCGTTTGTGAGTTTTGGATTTACTTTTCCTTGTGTCTTTTTCATAACTTGGCCAATCATAAATCCAAGAGCACGTCCTTTTCCTTCTTTATAGTCCACTATTGAATTTGGGAATTCATCAAGAACTTCATTGATGACTTTTTTAATAAATTCATCATCAGAAATTTGTGAAACAATTCCTAAAGCTTTTTTAGCTTCACTAGCAGAAAGATTATCGCTAATCATCTTATTAAAGATTTCACGAGCTTGATTAGAGTTAACATCGTTACTTGAAACCATATCAACAAGTTCAGCAAGTCTAATAGCGCTTAATGGGAATGATTGAATTGAGATATTGTTCTTATTTAAATAAGAAATAACATCAACATTCACCCAGTTAGCGAGCAATTTATACGCTTTCGTATGTTTACTTGCTTCGTCATAATAATCAGAAATATCTTTATCCATAATTAATTGACCAGCGTCATATTCATTAAGTCCAAAGTTATTCATGTATCTATCTTTCTTGCTATCTGCAAGTTCTGGACATGACTTAATTGCGTTATTAATAAATTCATCAGATAAGGCGATTGGGGTGATATTACCTTCTGGGAAATATTTATAATCCACTGCATCGGTTTTAACTCTCATGAGGATAGTTTCTTTTTTAGAGTCCTCATATCGACGAGTTTCTTGTCTAATACTTCCGCCTTCATTAAGAATCTTACTTTGTCGAGCAATTTCAAAATCAATTGCCTTTTGGATATGTGAGATCGAGTTGATGTTTTTAATCTCAACTTTCGTACCAAATACTGGACTTCCTAGTGGTTTTAATGAAATATTGACATCACAACGAAGTGAGCCTTCTTCCATCTTTCCATCACTTACTCCAGAGAAGACGACAATTGATCTAATCTTCTCGACATATTTCATAGCTTCTTCACCACTTCTCATTTCTGGTTTAGAAACGATTTCAATAAGAGGTGTGCCCGCGCGGTTATAGTCAAGGAGAGTAAATGTATTAAAGTGAAGTTGTTTACATGTATCTTCTTCAATATGAAGTCTTTCAATATTGATACGTTTAACTTCTTTGTTATCTTTAACTATTTCTAGATATCCTTCACTACCAATAGGACGTTTATCTTGAGTAATTTGATATCCTTTTGGAAGGTCGCTATAGAAATAGTTTTTACGGTCGAAATGTAATTCGTGATCAATTGACATATGTAATGCGTTACATACTCTAATTGCATAAATAACAGCTTCCTTATTTACAGTAGGAAGAGTTCCTGGGAACGCCATATCTAGTGGCACTACTAAAGTGTTTGGTTCTTTACCAAATAACACAGGAGCGTTAGAGAACATTTTTGATTTGGTCTTAAGTTCAACGTGAATTTCTAGACCGATTACTGGTTCGAATTCCATTTTATTTGTCCTCCTTTGCTACTAAATTTTTAAGTCCTGAAATGTCTTCAAGAACCGAGGCAAACATGAATAATTCTTTTTCTTCAAAAGCTTTAGTCATTAAGTTTGCGCCATAAGGAAGTTCATTAATAAGTGCAATAGGTACTGTAATTGAAGGAAGTCCCGCAAAATTACCAAGCACCAAATGATTATCAGCGATTAAGTATTCATCGGAAAGTCTATCACTTGAGTCAGTGAACTTAGGTGCCACACTAGGTGCAGCAGGTGTATAAATAACATCGCATTCTTCAAATGCTTTATTAACAGCTTCAACAATTCTTCTTCTGTTCTTTTGAGCGCGAATAAATAGTTCATTTTTGTTTTCACTCATAAGTGCATAAGAACCAAAAACGAAACGACGTTTAATAAGTTCAGAGAAACCTTTTGTTCGAGCGTTCATCATAACTTCTTCATATGTTTTTCCATCGTAATATGGACCATATTTAATACCATCTAAACAGGCATTATTGCTTGTTGCTTCCGCACAAGAAAGAACAAAATATGTTGGAAGAAGAGATGAGAGGATTTCAGTTGGAATGTGAACATAGTTCACAATCGCACCTTTTTCTTTGAATCCTTCTAACGATTTGTTAAACGCATCAATCGCGTTTTTATCTTTTAATGTATCTAAAATTTCTTTCACTACTCCGATACGTAATCCTTTAATAGATTTACCAACTAAAGAGGTATAGTCTTCAACCGGTTTAGTAGATGAGGTTGAATCCTTTTCATCTCTCCCCGCAAGGACATTTAAAACATAAGCGGAGTCTTTAACATTTCTAGAAAAAATTCCAACAGTGTCGAGACTTGGAGTGAATGGGAATAAACCAAATCTAGAAATTCTTGACCATGTTGGTTTGAAGCCAACAAGTCCAGCGAATGATGCTGGTTTACGAGTTGAGTCACCAGTATCACTTCCAAGAGCAAATGGAACAATTCCTGCAGCTGTTGCAGCAGCAGATCCACAAGAAGAACCACCTACATATCTGGTGTGAGATTTATCATGAGGATTAAATGTTGTTCCTAAATGACCAGTTGTACCAGTACCACCCATAGCGAGTTCATCTAATGTTGTTTTTCCAATAGGCACAGCATGAGCTTCAAGTAGCTTAGTCATAACAGTTGCGTCATATAAAGGAACATAGCCACTTAAGATGTTGCTACTAGCGGTAGTTGGGACATCCTTAGTGGAAAAATTATCTTTGATTACAAAAGGAATTCCCCAAAGAGGATTATTAGCTTCTGGAACAGTTAGTTTAGAAGCAATTTCAAGTGCCTCTTTTTCCATGATGTATTCAAAAGCGTTATTTTTATCTTCTTTAGCGAGTCTAATTGCTTCTTTAGCAAGCTCTAAAGGAGTGACTTCTTTCTTCACAAGTAATTCGTGAAGTTCATTGATGGATAAATTACGATAGTTCATCTTAAATCACCACCTTTGGAAGTTTAATTTGTCCACCTGTTTTATTGTGGGCATTCTTTAAAGCTTCTTCTCTATCTAAAGGTTCACCTGGAATATCTTCCCTTAAATAAGAAGTTTTGCATTCAAAAGGGAAGACCATTGGCTCATATTGGTCAATAAGTGGATTTTCACCTAAGACTTTCATTTGCGCAATAATGACATCAAATTCTTTCAATAATGTCTCATATTGCTCAGTAGGCATATCGAATAATAATCGATGTGCGGCATCTTTTAATATTTCAATATTGTATTCTTTCATAATGTAATAATCCTACCACACTTCTATCTATTTTGAAGTTTTGCTTCAAATTCTTCTTCATCCATCGTTGGTACACCAAGAGCGTTTGCCTTATCGAGTTTGCTACCTGCTTCAGTGCCATAAATAACTAAATCAGTCTTAATAGAAACTGATCCCGTTACTTTCGCTCCTAAGTTTTCAAGCATCTCAGTTGCTTGCTTTCTACCATAATGAGATAAGGTTCCAGTAAGAACTACTGTTTTACCATTAAAGAATGAATTTGTAGATGTGTTCACATTACCTAAAAATTCAAAATTAAGGCCATATCCTCTTAGTTTTTCGATGAGTTCTTTATTTTCATCACTATGGAAATATTCATAAACTGAATGGGCGAGAACTGGTCCAACATCAGGAATTTCAAGTAACTCTTCTTCGCTTAGTTCGAAGAATTTATCAAGCGTTAAATATCTTCTTGATAGAGTCTTTGCCATCTTTTCTCCAACTTCTTTAATGCCTAGACCAAATAAAAGTCTTTCTAAAGAATTTGATTTAGATTTTTCAATCGCGGAAAGAAGATTATCGATTGATTTATCTTTCCAACCATCAATCGCGATGATGTCATTACGATATTTTGCTAAATCAAAGATTTCTGGAATGGATTTCACAAATCCTTCATTAAAGAATTCTTCAGCGACTTTTTCACCGAGTCCTTCAATATCCATTGCATCCTTACTTGCAAAATGAATAATTCCTTCAATCTTTTTAGCAGGACAATTTGGATTGATACAGAAGTGCATAGCATCCTTTTTAATAAGTGGATAACCACAATCTGGGCAAGTATCAATCATCTTAAATGGGATTTCACTTCCATCTCTACGTTCAGGAAGAGGTCTCACTACTTCAGGAATGACGTCTCCAGCTTTTCTTAAGACGATATAATCTCCCACCATAAGACCCTTTTCTTTGATGAAATCTTCATTATGAAGAGTTGCCCTTTGAACAGTTGATCCTGCAACCTTAGTTGGTTTAATAACTGCGTTAGGGGTTATCTTCCCGGTTCTACCAACAGTAAAGATGATGTCTTCAAGTTTAGTAATAACTTCTTCAGGTGGGAATTTATAGGCGATTGCCCATCTTGGAGTTTTCGCGGTATATCCAAGGACTGGATATTCATCTATATCATTAACTTTGATAACGATTCCATCGATATCATAGTCAAGATGAGGTCTTTTTTCGGTGTATTCTTCGATATATTTAAGAACTTCATCAATACCATTACAGATTCTTCTTTCTTTGTTAGTTCTAAAGCCAATCTTTTCAATGTAATCAAGAGCGTCACTATGACGTTTAAAACCTAACTCATCAGCGTTCACTAGATAATACCAGAAGGCATTGAGTTTTCTTGAAGCTGCAATTGATGAATCAAGTTGACGGATAGAACCAGCGGCAGCGTTTCGCGCGTTAGCAAGTAAGTCTTCTCCTTTTTCTTCTCTAACTTTGTTAAGTTCTTCAAGAACCTTTTTAGGCATATAGACTTCACCACGAACTTCAAACGTTCGTGTGTCTTCTACTATAGTAGGAATGGATTTAATGGTTAAAACGTTATTAGTAACGATTTCGCCTTCGTTTCCATCTCCTCTTGTCGCAGCATAATTAAGTCTTCCATCCACGTATTCAATCGCCATAGCAAGGCCATCGATTTTCATTTCGCACATATATTCAACTTTGTCTTTATGAATTATGTCTCTAACACGTTGATCGAAATCACGAAGATCTTTTTCATTAAATGCATTCGCTAAAGAAAGCATCATTCTTTTATGTTTAATCTTTTCAAATTTAGAAAGGACTTTGCCTCCAACTCGCTGAGTAGGAGAAAGAGGAGTGATAAGTTCAGGATGTTCCTTTTCAATAGCGATTAGCTCATTCATGAGTTTATCGTATTCACTATCAGGAACACTTGGATTATCTAGCACATAATATTCGTAATTATATTGTTCGAGTAACTTTGTTATTTCATTTACTCTATTTTTTAATTCACTCATGCGTCTGCTCCTTTCTTAGCTTCTCTATGTATCATTTTGTGGTTAGCCATAAGTGTTTTAACACCAACTTGTTCAAAGTTAACTTCGATAATTGTTTCATCGATAATTTGGGTAACAACTCCTGTTCCAAATTTATCGTGTCTAACAATATCCCCAACTTCCCAATCTGTTATTCCATTTGTGGTTGGTTCAACTGATTCTTCTTTCTTAGGAGGAGCATCAAACGAAGGTCTTATATCATCAAATAATGAAGTAGATGATTGCCATATTGGTTTATTGATTTTGTATCTATCTCCATAACTATCTCTAGTGGATAATCCAGCTTCTTCAAAAAATGGAGATTGTTTTGATTTATCTTCTAAGACGAAAGAATAAGAAGTGTTACATGTCGCATATAATGCTTTTCTCGCTCTTGTAAATGCGACATAACAAAGTCTTCTTTCTTCTTCCATTCCATCATCTCCATTACTTTCAAAGACAGTTCTTTCCGATGGAAAGATTCCATTTATCAAAGAGACGACAAAAACATAATCAAATTCAAGTCCTTTAGCGACATGGATAGTCATTAAATTAACGTGATCGCTGTCATTGATTTCATCTTGTGATGATTGTAGCGCAGCGTCTTGAAGATATTGTTCAAATGATGATTCAGGATTAAGTTTAAGGAAATCGATAATGTTATCAAAAAGAGTTTTAACGTTACCAAGTCTTTCATCCGCGTCATCATCATTCGCGAGATATTCAAAATAATTAATTTCAGTGATGAAGTCTTCTAAGATCTTTGGATAAGCTTCAAGTCCTTCTTCAAGTTTTTGTTTAACTTTTTCAATCTTTTCAATTAAAAATGATAAAGATACAATAACTTTACTTTTAAGTAATGTTGAATAGTTTTGGATATTCTTAATATAGTCATAATAAGATAATCCAGCTTGTTCTTTTTCCATTTTTAAAATATCGATTGAGGAATCACCAATGCCTCTTCTAGGAACATTGATAATTCTTTCAAAGCTAATATCATCTTTGGAGTTATAGATGACTCTAAAATAAGCGAGAACATCTTTAACTTCTTTCCTTTGGTAGAATTTAATACCCCCATAAATTTGATATGGGATTCTACGCTTCATAAATTCATTTTCAAAAGGAAGAGTTAAGTACGCAGCTCGATATAAAATAGCGATATCTTTATATTTAACTTCTGGATTACGAAGTTTAATTTGTTCTATTTGATCAAGGACATATTTAGCTTCAGCTTCACGAGATGATAAACATTTCGCGATGACTTCACTACCCTGTTCATTTTCAGTAAATAAATCCTTAGGAACTCTCTTCTTATTGTGCGCGATGAGTTTATTCGCAGTTCCTAAAATTGTTTTAGTGGAACGATAGTTTCTATTAAGAATAATTGTTTCAGCAAGAGGAAAATCTTTAGTGAAATTTAAGATGATATCTTGGTTTGCACCTCTCCATGTATAGATTGTTTGATCTGGATCACCAACAACATATAAAGAAGTGTCTTCATTCATCAATAATTTGATTAATTTATATTGAACGTCGTTTGTGTCCTGGAACTCATCAACAAGGATATTGCTAATTGAATCTTGATATCTTTTTCTAATATCAGGGAATTCTTCAAGGATTTGAATCGTTTTAAGTAATAAGTCATCAAAATCAAGTGAAAGCATTTCGTTCTTGCGTTCTTCATATAGGTGATAGAACTTCAAAATCTGCTTTTCGATATCATTCGCGAATTTATTAATTTTTACATCTTCAGGGTATTGCCCAATGGTTTTGCAATAACCAATAAAACTAAGGGTTTGTTTCACAATCGGATCATTTCTTTTAAATCCGTTTTCCACTGCTAGGTTTTTCACTAAGGTGACTTGATCATCTTCGTCCATGATTGTGAAATTATTTGGAAAACCAAGAACGTCAATTTCTCTTCTTAGGAATTTTGCACACCAAGAATGGAATGTAGATACCTGAATACCTCTACCTTTTCCTTCAAGAAGAGATATGGCACGAACTTTCATTTCATTAGCGACTTTATTAGTAAAAGCAATCGCAACAATGCTAGAAGGTTTAACATTTCTTTCACCAACCAAATATGAAATTCGATATGTTAAAACTCTGGTCTTGCCACTACCAGCACCGGCAACTATTCGAACATACTTTGCAGTTGTGGAAACCGCTTCATATTGTTTTTCATTAAGTAGCTTTAAGTAATCCATAACCTTAGTGAATCTTTTACCAAAGGTAATTTTACCATAAGGGTAGTATTCACTCAATAAAAAGGAATGGAAATTACTACATTTTTAAAGCATCTTTAATAAGTGCGATTCCAGCGACATTATAGATAACTTTTTTCTCTTCAATTCTTATGAGTGTTGGGTAGCCTTTAATCCCTAATTGATTAATGGAATCCACCCCTACATTTTTAGATAAGTTTTCATCAACTACTACTTCAGGAGAAGATTCCACAAAATACATCTTTTCTTCTATTGATAACGAGTAGCCAATTATGTCATCTTTTAGCGATTCACAATGAGAGCACGATAAAGAGTAAAAATAGACAAAATAGCTGAGTTCCTGTTGTTTAAATACTTCACTCCAATATATTTTTCTATCTGAAATTTCCTCGTAGGAGTGGGAAGATACTCGCGTATCATCATTAATCGGTTCATTATCATTTTTTAGGACCCTTGCATTAGATAAGAAGTCGCATGATGATAGTAGCGAGCATAAAAGTATTAAAGCGTAATATCTTTTTCTTCCCACACTAATATATTGGGGTGAATTTTTAAAAAAGTGCTCATTTTCTAAAAATATTTTTTATAATCATTGTGATGAATCTATTTTCGAAGAAAGAAACACCTGTCCAAAATATTGCCTTCATGGGCATCATGGCAGCAATAAGCATTATCATTACTGTTTTACTTGCAGTGACTGATATGTTTTTTGTTGGTCTATCTTTGTTTGTGATGCTTTTACTTCCTTTATCAAGTGCGATTGTGGAAGTTTGCTGTAAAGATAGATATTATCCTATTTATTTCTTCGCAACACTTGGTCTTGCTTTAGTAGCAACTCTTTGGAATATTCAATCAACAATTCTTTATTTATTTCCTTCTTTAATAACTGGATATCTATTTGGATTATCCGCAAAATATAAAGTTTCACCGATCTGGGTCATTATTTCTTGTGCGATTATTCAAGCTGGAATTACATACGCGACTATACCTTTAATTAATTACATATTAGGCATAGATATTATCCATACATTTTTAGTGTTCTTTTCACTTCAAGATTCAGTAAATATTACATACATAATTCCTAGTGTAATTTTACTCTTATCACTCATCCAAATTACATTAAGTTATTTTGTTATTAATAACGAAATAAAAAAGTTTGGTTATGAATATGAAGAAGAGGAAGTTCCAGTTAGAATTATTTGCTATATCACGATAGGATTTTCCTTATCAATTATCGGACTATATTTCCTAAGTTTAGAGCTAGCCTATTTGGCGTTTTTAATTGCCATATATTTTGCGATTGTTTTACTTAGTGAAGTCGTTAGTAAAAGAATGTGGAAAACACTTATTTTTTCGTTAGTAAGTGTTATCGTTAGTTCACTAATTTATGTGTTTATTTACACATATCTAAATCCAGCTTCTGGATTATTAGTGCATGCAATCGCGCCTTTTTTAATCGCTTCAATAATCTTACTCGTTTCCTTCTTGAAGAAGGGCACTCTTAAGTAATACAATAAAAGCACTATGATGGGTTTTCTTAAAACAATTGGATATGGTGTTTTATATACAATTCTTTCACCACTCATCCTTTTAGTTTTAGCTTTATACGCTGTTTATTGTTTTGGACTTGCTATTTATGAAGCGCTTAGAACTTTAATTATCTTCTTTAAAGGTGGCACTCCATTTGGAGATCTCGCTGAAGATGTTAGAGCTAAAGAAATTTTGCTTGCTAAACAAAACGCTCAACTTAATACTCAACCAGCAATGCCTCAATCCCAAAATATTTTCATTATCCAAGGCGCGAATGTTCAACCTGGAACCATGGCTCCAGATGGAACTGTTTTAAGTGCAAATCAACTACCAAATAATAACGTTCAACCTCTTCCACAAAAAGAACCTGAACTAATCGAGGGCGAATATCAAGAACTCACAACAGGAGGTAAAGACGACAATGAATAGTTTTGTCTCTATCTTCTCTGAAGATTCTCGTAGATTAATTATCGCCTTAGTTATCGTATTAGTTTTACTTTTCGTCATCATTGGGCTAATTGGAATTCTTGTTAAAAAGATCATGAAATGGGAAGGCAAAAAAGCTGACGATTTAATCCATGATGTTGTAGTTACTGGTGTAATTAGTAACGAGAGAAAATTATTTAGATTTGGTCTAAAGAAAAGTAGACGTGTTTTATTAAAACAATCTTGGATTCCTCTATTAATAATTGCCTTTGGTTCATTAATGCTTCTTTTATGTTGCTTAATCAATAATACCTGGGGATTTAATCCATTCGGAAATGAAGAAACAGGTTTTAGAACATTAATGTATGACTTTGATTGGGGTGGAATGATTCATACAGATGAAAGCGGTGCGAAATGGTTCATGCTTAAATGGCCAAACCTCGTTCAATTCCCCGATGGAACTTATGACACTCCTCACTGGTCAAATCTTGCCTGGGGTTCATATATGTTTGTTCCATCAATCCTAGTAGGTGGAGTCTGGTATCTACTTGCAGTGCAAGCTTATATCGCTCGTTCATATGCGCTTATGAAACTCTGTAAATCAGTATTTAATAAGAGCTTAGAAAACTATGATCCAAATAGCGCTCCTGTCGCACCAATTAATGCTGAAAATCCTGATAACCAACCAACTAATCCACCAGCAAATAATATTAATCAACAATAATGAAAAATACTTAGCGAATCGCTAAGTATTTTCTTTAGAAAATAGTTCTATTTAATTCCCATTGCGAGGGCGATTATTTCGTATATTATTAAACCTAGTAAAACTAAATCTAAAATAAGGAAGAACGCAAACACACGGTTGTTGCTTCTTTGTTGTTTAATCTCACTTCCAGAGACATTATTTGCTTCATTTTCTTCCATAAAATAACCTCACTCAATTAATATTTAATTGGATCGCTTGTTCTTGGGAATGGTTGGACATCACGAATGTTTTGAACACCGGTGCAATACATAATTAAGCGGTCAAAGCCAATTCCAAATCCAGCGTGCTTACAACCACCATATTTACGAAGGTCAAGATACCATTCAAGTCCTTTAAGGTTTCCGACTTCTTCCATTCTCTTTTTAAGAAGGTCATATCGTTCTTCTCTTTGAGAACCTCCAACAAGTTCACCGACATATGGAACAAGAAGGTCACATGCTGCAACTGTCTTTCCATCATCATTAAGTCTCATATAGAAAGCTTTTTGTTCTCTTGGATAATCAGTTACAAAGACTGGTCCTTTAACAACTTGTTCAGAAAGATATCTTTCGTGTTCGGATTGTAAATCCATACCCCAATAGATATTCTTGTTTTCAAATTCGTGACCATGTTCAACTGCATATTTAAGTTCTTCAATTGCATCAGTGTATGTCATGCGTTTGAAATCACTATTAACCACGTCAGTTAATCTAGACACAAGCGATTTATCGACGAATTCATTGAAGAATACCATTTCATCTGGGCAATTTGTGAGCACATAGTTGATGCAATATTTAATGCAGGATTCAATTAAATCCATATCATCTTCTAAATCTGCAAAAGCAATTTCAGGTTCAATCATCCAGAATTCGGATGCGTGTTTAGTAGTATTTGAATGCTCGGCTCTAAATGTAGGTCCAAAAGTATAAACATCACGGAAGGCTAATGCAAATGCTTCAACATGAAGTTGACCAGAAACTGAAAGAGTAACTGGCTTACCAAAGAATGCTGCTGGATCTTTATCTTTAGTGACAACATAGAATGTTTCACCAGCGCCTTCAGCATCATTACCTGTGATGATAGGTGTATGAACATACATGAATCCATTTTGTTGGAAGAATTCATGGATTGCCATCGATAAAGCGTTTCTTACTCTAAAGACACCATTGAATGTATTTGCGCGAGGTCTAAGATGAGCAATATCACGTAGGAACTCCATTGAATGGCGTTTCTTTTGAAGTGGATAATCAGGATCAACTTCACCAAGTAAACGATATTCTTTAACGTTAATTTCAAATGGTTGTTTAGCTTCTGGGGTGAGTACAAGTTTACCAAGTACTTCAATAGCAGCACCAGTATTGATATGGCTTAATCCTTTATAGTCTTTGACGATTTTTGCATCGTAGACTAATTGAACATTTTTAAAACAAGTTCCATCGTTTAAAGCGATAAAACCAATTTGTCCATTATCACGGTTAGTTCTAACCCAACCTTGAACAATTACTTCATTATCAACAAGTTCACGAATTTGATCTCTTGGGTCATCGTGATGATGTCCGCATTCACATTCTTGATCTTCTTCATGATCATGATGACAGCCACATTCATGAGGTTCTTCATTTGCTAATGCAAGAAGTTCATAAACGTCGCTGATTAAAATACCATAAGTTTCCATTTTGTTACCTCGCTAAATATTCTATTGGTAAATTTTATATTTATCAATGCGCCAATTAGGGTCGCAAGAAATTGTTAATGGAGCAAATACTTTCATTTCATATAAATGCTCAGCAATTTTTGCAATCATAGCTGCGTTATCTGTCGTACACCAAATAGGTGGAACAATTAAATCAATTGGACTATTATCTAGTCTCTTATGCATCTGTTCTCTTAAGTAAGAGTTTGCAGATACTCCTCCAGCAAGAACGACTTGTTTAACATCATATCTTTCAAGAGCCTTGTTTAGTCTATCCATAACCATTCCTACTGCAACATCTTGGAATGATTTACATAAGTCAGGAATTCTAATTTCATTACCTCTAGCTTTTTCATTATTAACCAAGTTAATGACAGCAGTTTTAAGTCCAGAATAGGAGAAATTAAGCGAGCCGTCATGAAGCGGACTTGGTAAATCATATGTATGTTTACCTTCCTTAGATAACTTATCAATTGGGATACCTCCTGGATAAGGAAGTCCAACAGTTCTTGCTACTTTATCAAAGCATTCTCCGATGGCGTCATCTTTTGTTTCACCAATGATTTCAAAATCCATCGATTCTTTCATATAAACAAACTCAGTATTACCACCACTAACAACAATTGATAGAAGAGGGAATTTGAGTCCTTCAATATATTCATTTGCGTATATATGTCCCGCTAAATGATGAACAGGAATTAATGGTTTTTCATATAACATCGCTAGTGTTTTAGCCATTTGCATGCCTACATGAAGCGCTCCAATAAGTCCTGGACCTCTTGTAAAAGCAAAGGCATCAATTTCTTCTAATGAGACGTTTGCTTCTCTAAGAGCTTCATCAAGAACAAATAAAATGTTTTCGCAGTGTAATCTAGAAGCAACCTCAGGCATAACCCCACCAAATTGCTGATGCATTTTGATTTGTGTAGCGACGACATTGCTTAAAAGTTTGCCGTCTTTAGTGATAGCAATACTTGTTTCATCACAACTTGATTCTAACGCTAATATCGTTGCCATTATATCAACCTCATTACCATGTATATGGCGTCTTCAAAATCTTTATAATACTTAGGTTTAATAATCACTTTTTCAAATCCAAATGATTCATATAATTTAATCGCTCCTAAATTTGATGCTCTTACTTCCAAAGTAATAGTTTCAACTTTATCTTCGATATCTTTTGGAAATGATTCAACCATCGCATTTAGTAACTTTGTAGCGACACCTTTTCTTCTATAAGAAGAAGTAACAGCAATTTGAGTTATTGTACTTGAATTAAATGTGATCATATAGTCAATAAATCCAACAACCTTATCATCATCAATTGCTACAAGCATTTTATTAACTGGATTTTCATTTAATTCATATTCTAAATCAGATAGTTTATAAGGTTCACGAAAACATTCGTTCTCAATAGATAAAACGCTTTCTAAATCATTACTAGTCATTTCGCGAATCGTTATCATTTATATAAATCCTTTAGATACATTGGATCTAATTTGAATAAATTATCAACAAGATTTTCTTCGTTAATACTACTAACGAGTTCTCTTGCTAAATCAAAAGGAGCGGAAGTTATTCCAAGATGCTCACATTCTCCTGCTACAACATAGTTAGGATGCGATTCGATATATTTTTTCACTTCGTCATTTTCTAAAACTTGGTCTTTTTCAATAACTTTATTATCAAGATAAACGGCAAAGTAAGAACGGCCTGAACGAGCATTTAACAAGCAGATAGTCGCCTCTTTTGGTGTTCTAAATAAAGAAAGCGATGATGCTTTATAGACCTTACATTTAAGGGCATAGCCCATTGTTTTAGCGATTGTTATCGCAATTCTAGTGCCGGTATATGAGCCAGGTCCAATACCCACAACAATTGCATCGATATCCTTTTTTGAAACATTATTTCTTCTCATAATGTTATCAATTTCAGGAACCATCATTTCAGATTGTCTTTGCCAAGCTTCGTAGCAAATTACATCGATGACTTTTTTATCCTTAGCAAGACCTACAAGGAGAAGTTTATTCGCACTATCAAGTAAAAGTTGATACATTAGAACGCCTCCTCTCTAAGTTCATCAATAAGATGATCATATTTACCACAATGATCCTCAAGTGTAATTGAACGAGTGGTGTCATCAAGTCGTTTAATTGAAATAGTGAGATGATTTTCTGGGATTATTTTCATAATGAAAATAGGCCATTCAATGAAACAAATACCATTTCCCTCAATATATTCCTCTAAACCAATGTCGATATTTTGTCCTTCCAATCGATAGGCATCAATATGGTAAATAGGAGGATTAACTTCAAAATAACATTTTAAAATATTGAAAGTAGGAGAAATAACGTGTTCTTTATACCCAAAATATTCAAGCGCTCCACCAACAAAAGTAGTTTTACCTGCGCCTAAATCGCCTGTAAGTAAAACAATGCCACCAACTTTTAACTTGCTAGCGATTTTTTTAGCAAACTCTTTGGTGAATTCTTCACTTGTGGATACAACTGTATACTTCAAAGCACTACCTCCAAAACATTATAGCAAATAGCAAGAAATATTATATAATAATATCATGCAAAAGAAACATAAAATTATAATTGTTGGTGCAGGTCCTATCGGCCTTTACCTTGCTTCTTTATGTCAAGAGAAGGAAATTGATTACCTTCTTTTAGAATCTAGCGACCATGTTGGTGGTCAATTAATAAATCTATATCCGGAAAAAGATATTGTTGATATTCCAGGAATAGAATCAATTAAAGCAAAAGATTACATCGCTTTGCTCGTGTCTAAAATAGATCCCGATAAAGTTAGATGTAGCGTTACCGTTCAATCTATTTCTAAATATAAAGAAGATGTTAAGGTTATCACAAGTGATGCAACTTATGTTTCTGAATATATTGCCTTAGCGACAGGTCTAGGATTTTCTAAACCTCGTCCAATGGGAGTGGAAGGCGAAGAAAACACTCCAAATATCATCTATTCAATAAAAGAATACAATCATCTAAAAAATAAAAAAGTTGCAATATTAGGTGGAGGGGATTCCGCGCTTGATTGGGCAAGGACTCTATCAAAGATTTCTGATGGGATTTCTTTAATTCATAGACGAACTGAATTTAGAGGTAATCCCGAAACAATAAAAGGTTGCAAAAATTTAGCGATTTATCTACCTTATGTTCCTTATAGTATCACCAAAGAAAATGGTCTTGCTAAGGTTCTAATAATCGAACAAGTTGAAACAAAACAACACATAGATATTCCCGTGGATTACATTTTTGTGAATTATGGAAACATCCCTGCAAGCACTCAATTTGAGCTTGATTATGACGCTAATTTTGTAAAAGTTGACGAACATTTATTTGCAGCTGAACATATATTTGCGATCGGTGATTTAGCGAGTTATGAAAATAAAAAGAGGCGTATCGCCCCGGGTAATGAAGAAGCTAGAAAAATCATTAATATAATTATCTAGTTTTATTTTTAAAACTTTCGAATAATTTAAGAATTTCTCCATCCACAAATGGGAAATTTTTATTTTTAATTAATGAATAAACTTGCTCGACAGCTTCATTTAGTTTCTTTTCAATGTCAGCACTATATCCCTGTTCAATAGCGTGCTTTTTATATTCTTGTTCATCGAGTAACTTAGTGGATCCATCCGCAAACAATTTAATATCTAAATCGTAATCTATATATTTCAAGAATCCTTTGTCGTAGATAGTTGGGGAAGCGATATTTACATAGTAGGCAATGCCATTATCTTTTAGCATGGCGATAACATTAAACCATTTATGTTTAGGAAAAATAAACACAGCAGGTTCTTTTGTGTGCCATTTACGACCATCATTTTCAATAACGCTTGATCTAACAGAAACAACAACAAAATAATCTTCATCATCACTAACAACAAAACCATGGCTCCATTGACGATGGAGTTCTCCATTATGTTTGTAGGCTTGAACAATAATCCACCTGTTAGAAAGATTATTCATTATTTATTAAGCTCCTTAATTAATGACATAACTTTAAGCAATTCTTCTTTATATTCTTCGGTTGGTTTTGGATTAAATGGTTGCTCTAATGGTAAAACCATTAAATCATCATCATATCCTAAGCAAACAAAGCACTTTCCTAAGCGAATTGAAATAGAAATATCCACGAGTGACTTACCTTTAGAAATAGCAAGAATTAGGTTTTTAACTTTGCTAGTAACTACTTTATTCCACGATGAACTATTTGAATAAATAGCAATCTGTTCATTATCTAAAACACATTTGAGTTCATCTAAATTTGTTGGAGGAAGAGATCTCTTATCTCCTTTAACATAGATTGCGATAATCTCATCGCTTTCATAGTTAGCAGGAGCAATAACATATTTTCCCACAAATACGGGTTTCGCTCTTTTATCAGTTTTGATTTGGGCGGCACAATCACAAAGCATTACTGGAATATCTTCGTATGTAAATTCAGTTGTAGCTCTACTACCAACATCAAAAACATCTTTAAATAAACAGTTTTCATCAAATTGAATTTTTTCAATTCTCTTTTGAGAATCACACACCACTTCTTTATATCTTTCATCTTCAAAGACAAATGAGGTGATATTTGAATATAGTTCTGCAAAATATTCTTTTGCTTTTTTGTTAATCAATTTCTTTGTGAAAATTGAATAACCAAACATGATTCCTAAAGAAATAACCGCTAAAGAAACCATTAATGCAATTTGGAGAGGATTATTTGAATTTCCTTCACCTTTTGGAACAATATTAGGAACGCCTAGGAATGCAAATATTAAAATACCAATCGCAATAGCGGAAACAATCCACTTAAAGTAATTGTTCTTTTTAAACTTTTTATTAAATGCTAAACGAGAATGTTCAATATCTTCTAAATATTTAGAAGAATATTCATAACGTAGTTCATCTTCGTGATGAATAATAACATCTTGTTCAACTTTTTCTTCACTAGCTTCTTTGGTGACTTCTTTTTCTTCTTTAGTTTTCTTTTCTTTTGGCATATTTAATAATTTTCCTTAAAGGAAATATAACATATATAAATATCTTTTTCATTAACTAGTGTTGTTAGTTAATTTGCTTCTTGAATAGCTTTTGGTTCTTTTTTGTTTTTAAGATGCTTCATTAATGAAAGAGCAAAGAATGTTCCACATATAGCAAGGGTAGCTACTCCAACACCAAACCAAATCCAATATTGGGTTGGATCTTTCTCTTTCACATACATTCTAATTAAGCGAGCGATTCCATAGATTAAAGACGCCGCAACAATACATAAGAGATTTAGACTTGTTCTTAGATATGAAAATTTCTTTAAGAAAGATGCAATTAATGCATTAATTCCAAGAACCATCACAAATAAACCAAGAACAAATAGTATTAAGCTATCTGGGTCAAAATCATAACCAAAGGCTGAACCATCTTCATAGCTTTCAAAGCTTTGAATGTATCTTACTAAGAAGATAACAAATACCGCCGTACCAACAATCGCTAAGACTGATGAGATAACATAAGGATAAATATTTTTCTTTTCTATTTTAGTTTCAGAAATAATAGGTTGATCATTAAGAATTTGAGGAGCTAATAAATACATCGTAATTAATAGTCCACCACTAAGGATAATTGATGGACCAATAAAGGCAATATTATAAATAAAGCAGTATAAATATGGGTTCATGCTGGTCAAATTCCAAGCAAAATCTTCTGGGTTTGCCCAAAAGATAACACCCGCTAAATAATGGGATAAAAACTTAAGCATTCCGCCTATTAATGCGCCTAGTGCAAGCCACATAATCTTTGTACTTTTTTGATCGCTTTTTACATATAGAGGTCGTAACAATCCAACAAGACCAACAACAGCGTAAGGCAAAATATAATCTAGTAACAACTGGGCTGGATGGAGAATATAGGCGCTTGTCGCGATATCAAGTAATCCCATTAATAAACCAGTTAACATGGCTGGTAAAAATCCTCTACGGAACGCCATGACTAAAACAACAACCATCGCAAATCCAATAGATCCTCCATTTGGGAAAACTCCTTTAAAAAGAATCCCTTGAAGTTCATCAAAAACGAATCCTAAGGCTGCGATAACACCAATTTCACAGATGATTCGCACTGTGCTTACTGTATTTTTCATTAAAAAATCCTCCAATCGCGGAGGAAAAAACATATAAGTTTACCTCCGCCAGCATTACCTGGATCAGGTTCCGTCAAGTCTGCTATAGACTTATCTCAGCCATCTAGTGGATAGCACCGGTACTATTAATTATATTCTTCTAATTTTGCCAATCAATAGGAGAGACACCTTTAGAAGAAAGAAATTCATTACAACGCGAGAATTGATGAAGGTTAAACCACCCTCCATGATTTGCGCCTAGTGGAGAAGGGTGAACGCTTTTTAAAATTAGATGATTTGGATTATTTAAATATTTTTCGTATTGCTTTGCGAAGTTCCCCCAAAGCATAAATACAATAGGTTGATCAAGTGAATTTAAATAAATAATTAAATCCTTCATGAACTCGTCATATTCTTTTCTTTTGTGAGATAAAGCTTGGTGAGCTCTAACAGTTAAATAGGCGTTAATAAGAAACACTCCTTGCTTAGCAAGATATGTTAAATCTCCATTATTTTTCATATCGAGATTTAAATCATTTTTAAGTTCTTTAAAGATGTTCACTAAACTTGGTGGCACAACTGTGGATGATGGAACAGAAAAAGATAATCCCATCGCTTGGTTTGGTTCATGATATGGATCTTGTCCAATAATAACAACTTTAACGTTCTCACTTGGAGTTAATTCAAAAGCTTTAAACATATCCTTTCGAGGTGGATATATTTCGTAGTGAGAATATTCATAGTCCAAAAAATCTTTTAGAGTTTTTGAATATTCTTTACTTTTAACTATTTCAAAAAACTTATTCCAAGATTTCATATAGTTATTATAGTTTTGAATAAGTTAGTTAACAATGTATAATTGTTATTATTATGAAGGTTCTATTTGTATTTAATCATCCAGCGCCTTATAAAGTTCAACTATTTAATGAACTATCCAAACACATAGATTTAACAGTCATTTTTGAACGCAACAAAAATAAAGATAGAGAGAAAGATTTCTATTCTAAAAATAAATACAATTTCAAATCCATATTTATAAAAGGAATCAAACTCGGTAATGAGAATATGATTTCTAATGGTGTTACTAAGCACATCAAGAAAAATACATATGATCTCATTATTATGAATGGTTATTCAAATATCCCTGAATTAAAAGCGATTAAGTATCTTAAGAAACATAACAAAGAATATGCTTTATACATTAATGGTGGAATCATTAACCATAAAGAAAGCAAATGGAAAAAGAATCTAAAAACTAAATATATTTCAGGCGCGAAATTTTATTTCTCTCCAGATGAAAGAAGTAATGAATATCTTGTCTATTATGGCGCGGATAAATCAAAGATTTATAACTATCCATATGCAACAATATATGATCACGAAGTTTTAGATAAAAAGCTATCTAAAGAAGAAAGAGAAAATCTTCGTAAAGAGCTTGACGTAACTGGAGATAACATCTTTGTTTCATGCGGACAATTAATTGAAAGAAAGAACTATTTAAAACTTGTTGAGCTATGGAAAGATCAACCAGTGTCGAACACACTTTTAATTATTGGAAGTGGAAAACAAAAACCACAGATTGAAGCTTACATAAGCGAAAACAAAATCACTAATGTGAAGTTACTTGGTTATTTAAATAGAGAAGAGATTTTTAAATATTATCGAATTAGTGATGCATTTATTTTCCCAAGCAAAGAAGATATCTATGGTCATGTTGTAAATGAAGCATTATCGCAAGGCCTTCCAGTTATCTCAGGTAATAACGTTAACAGCGCTCTTCATTTAGAAAAAAATGAAGCGAAAGAGTTAATTTTAGAAGATATTGATTCTAAATCATTAAATAATGCTATAAACTATGTTTTATCCCACGATTTATTTAAAGAATCGACTGCTATTGCTAGGGAAAACACTTATGAGAAGATGGTTAGAAACCATCTAGATATTATTAAAGAGGCTACAAAATGAATTTAATTGTCTTAACCAGTTCAATGATTGATGAAGAATTCAATTCTTTTGCTAGTAAAGCGAGAATTAAGCCTAATCCTAGCAATCAGAATTTTTATTCTAAATTAATAAAAGCCTTAACCACTAATAACAACGTTAGTGTTGTTTCTTTAAGACCATTTGTTAAAGGAATGTTTGATGAAAATTTCTTAAACGAAAGTGAATCTAGTGACGGAACAACTCGTTATTATTATCCATATATTAAAGCAACTTCATCTTTTAAGATGTTCCATCAAGTTGATGAGATTGTCTCAACTGTCGATAAGATTGTTAATGAACAACATTATTCCAAATTCACTTTAGTTGTCGACACTCTTCGTTATTCTTTAGTGAAAGCTGCTAACAAGATTGCTAAAAAATATAACGCAACTGTTATTGGTGTAGTTACTGATAACCCAGCGAATATTTCATCCGCAAGTAGCTCATACATTAGAAGTATTAGATCTCACGCCTCAAATTATGATGGTTATATCCTTCTTTCCGAAGGGCTTAATAGAGTGTTTAACACAATGAATAAACCTTCTTATATCCTTGAAGGTCTAGTTGAAGATTTCGAACCCGTTAAGAAATTACCAATTGGTGATTATCTATTCTTTGGAGGCGCTCTTAGTGAAAGATTTGGTGTTAAACGCCTCATTGATGCATTCCATAAATCATCATCTCCATATAAACTCGTTTTAGCGGGTGATGGTGAACTTAGAAAATATATCTTTGATATGACCGAAAAGGATAGAAGAATTTTATATTTATCCATGCTTGATAAAAAGACTTTATATGGACTTGAACAAAACGCTTTAGTGAATATTAATCCAAGACCATATTCTTATAGAATGGATAGAGAATCTGTTCCATCAAAATTACTTGAATATTTCGCTAGTGGTGCGCCAACAATGTCCACAATGCATACCAAACTTCACGAAATATTCACAATCGATGCCATATGGGTTGAAGATGATAGTGAAAGAGGCTTAGAAAGAGCTATCGAATCAATTTCAGAATATGACTATAAAGAATTAAAAAAGCAAGCAACAAGTGCTCGCCTTAAAGTATATGAACTTTATGGTCTAAGAAACCAAGGAGAAGGAATGACTCACTTTATTGAATCAATCAATTCTTCGCTTAATAAATAAGTTAATTTTTCAGTAGTTAGATTTGTTTCAAAATAGTTCTTATTATTTGTTCCAAGTCTAACTTTTTCTTTTTCTTCTAAAGAGCAGATTTCTTTTATTGCTTTAGCAATCTCTTTAGGATCTTCACTTGAGAAGATTGTTCCTTTAGCCTGAGCTAATAAATCTTTTCCGTCTCCAGAAATAATACCTAGAATTGGTTTACCATAAGACATATATTGGATGGCTTTATTTGGAATAGTTTTACCCACTACTCCACCACTTTTAAGAGCAACAATTAATGCATCTGCGTTAAAGAAATATCTTTCGCATTTTTCAATTGGAAGAGCCCCGTTATATTTAACTTTATCTATAAGGTCTTCTTCTCTAATTCTTTTTAAGATATGATCAAGTTCGCTACCCATTCCTGAAAGGTGAAGAGTAACATCTACATCTTTAAGTAGTTTCATAGCGTCTAATAGTTTGTCTGTGAGCTGGAGTTTACCAATGTTTCCAGCATAAACAATATTGTATTTACTAGAAAAAACAACAGGTTCTAGCTTCTTTTGGCTTTTTAGGATTGGTTGATTAATGTAAACAAACTTTTTATCGTTAATTTTAAGTTCATTTTTAAAATATTCTTCAAACGATGGAGATGAAATCAAAATTTTATCGCAGTTTTTGTATAAGGAAACACTCCATTTATAAAGGATTTTATATGTTAATGAATTCTTTCTAACTGCTCCGGTCACAACAGTTGATTCTGGCCAGAGATCTTCACACATTAAAACATGTGGAACGTTCCATTTCTTTGCATATTTTATTGCTGGAGCGATTGAAATAACAGGCGACAACGAAAAAGATAAAACTACATCAAATTTTTCTTTGATTTTACCTACATATCGCTTGGCGTTTTTCCAGAAGCTTAAGTAATTTAAATAAACACTTAAATGTGTTTTCTTTCTTGCAAATAAATTAACACGGTGAACCTTCACTCCATCAATTACTTCATCATGAACATGTTTATATTCTTTTAGTTTTCTTCCAAATCCATAGTTAGGCACGCCAGTAATAACTTGAACTTCATGGCCTAAAGAAACAAGTTGACTCGCAACTTGGTCAACTGAGAATCTTTCTGGATAATAAAATTGCGAAACAATAAGAATCTTCATTTCTTGATACATTATATATTATTTAACAATTATTTTGTTAAACATTTTAGATGGCTTACTAATATATAAATATATTATTGACTAGTTAATATATATAAATTAGTTTTTCACCATTTGAATAGGTGAAAAAAATATTTATAATGATTAAGCGCTTATGAAGAACAATATAAACACCTCAGTTGTCGTTAATATTATCCGCACCATCACAATGACGATATTGTCACTTGTGACTTTCCCATATGTTTGTCGAATTCTTGGCGATGCTCAAATGGGTGTCTATTCATGGGTATCAGCATTCATCTATTATTTTTTCATTCTAGCGAGAATCTCAATTCCAAACATTGCGGTTAGAGAATGCGTTAAAGTTAAAAATGATCCTGAAAAATTATCAATGAAGATTCAGGAGTTATTCATAATTCAAGCTGTGATGACACTTATTTCCTTTGGATTAATGAGCGCTCTTGTCTTTTCGCTTCCATCATTTACATCAAGTACAGATTATCAGTCCCTCGCATTCATCCTAAGTTTAAATTTCCTTGTTGGAGTTATGTCTTTTGAATGGGTCTTCACTGCATTTGAAAAACATATTTATATGTCGGTTAGATCAATCATCGTCTATGCGCTTAGTGACATATTAATTTTTGTATTCGTGAAGAATCCAGGTCACATCTATTTATATGCATTTATTTCAATTCTTGGAACAGTATTAATTGTTATTTCAAATCTTTGTTATCTACCTGCTATAACGAGATTTAAGAAAGTTGGAAAATATAATTTCAAACAATATCTTCCAATACTTTCAATGTTATTTTTAATATCAATTGTGGTCGCTATATATGACAAAACCGATACATTTATTCTTGGACTTATTGATGAATCCAAACGCTCTGTTGGTTCATATTCGGTCGGTATGAAAGGTGTTGAAATTATCATCGGAATTATCACTAGCTTATCAATTGTCTTCATTCCAAGAGCGACCTACTATTATCAAAAAAATGATGAGAAACAATTCGCTAATCTAAATAAATATTCATTTAATATTGCTTTATTTATCGTGCTTCCTGCGATTGCAATGATGACGACATTAGCCACTCCTATCACATCATTATTCTCTGGAAGTACAGTCGATCAATATATAAATGCAAATGTTATTTTAATGGTGCTTTCATCATTAATGCTTACATATTCACTTTCATTCGTGATTTATACCCAAATATTAATCCCTCAAAAGAAAGAAAAATATTATCTATTCTCAATGCTTGGTGGAGCTTTGTTAAATATCGGACTATCACTTTTATTTGGACTAGTTATCTTTAAAGATAATCCTGCTATTGGAGTTAGTGTTGCTACTTCAATATCTGATTTAATTGTATTAGTTACTTTATTTGCTTTAACTTGGAATGATAGTAAAGCGTTACTACTTAATCTAAATAACCTTAAATTACTTATTATTTCAGGTCTAATCGCAGTAGTGACATATTTCCTTGGAGACGTAATATTTAAAGCATTATTTAACGCGAATAACTCTCTTGAACTCAGTTACATCTTTGAAATATTAATAATGTTATCAATCGATATTGTTATCTATTTATTATTATTATTTATAAGTAAAGAAAAACTATTTAAAGCGATGCTTAGTCGATACAAAAAATAAAAGATTCGGGTTTTTGATTCCGAATCTTTTTTGTTTTGCTTTTTATTCACCAGGAATTGCTTCGATAGTATAAGTACCCCATTGAGATGATGCTTTATAAGCATCGACCAACTCGTTAGGAACTTTAATCTTTGTTAATGAAGTACAACCATCTAAAGCTTCATTGCCAATAGTAACAACACTTGGAGCAGTGAGCACTAAGGTATCTAAGGATGAGCATCCTTTAAACACCGCATTTGGAAGGTTAGCAATGTTTACACTTAAGAATAATGAAGTAAGTGATGAACAACCTTCAAATGCACTAGCACCAATACGAGTAATTGATTGATGTAGTTGTAAGGATGAAAGTGAAGAGCATCCTTTAAACGCGCTATCACCAATGGTTGCTAAACCAGTTGTGTAAGTTAAATCAAAGCTAGTTAAGAATGTACATCCTTCAAAAGCGCTAGTTTCAATATCTGCAAGTGAAACAGGTGCTGTTACACTAGCAATTGCAGTCCCTTTGAATGAATAAGCTTTGAAGCTTGTTGTGTTAAATCCACTTGCAAACACAAGTCCGCTTCCTAAATTTCCACATCCTTCAAATACTGCGTCACCAATTGAGCTAACTGAAGCAGGAATTGTAACGTTAACTAGGCTATTGCAATTTTTAAATGCTGCAGAACGGATTGATGTAATAAGTGAATTTTCAGGAATAATTATTTTTGTAAGTGAATGACAATTTTCACATAGTGATGGAGCGATATAGGTAAGTCCTCTAAAGAATGGCGCTACACTAGCGGTTGGATTTTGAGCAAAATTAATTTCCGTAATTGCTGTGTTATAGAAGATTTTTGAACCACCACTAATGGATTGAGAACCAAATGAAACAACAGTTACTGGAATAGAAACAGTGTTTGCATTTGTCTTAGTGCCATCTGAGTTAGTTAAGCGAACTTCCATTAATGAAGAATCTTCTTCAAAGACACTATCACCAAATAAGGTAATACCTTGAATGGTGTCTTCATTAACTCTCCAATCACCATAAACTCCTTCAGAGTTAACAGTTCTATTGATGAACTTAGATGCACTTGTGTTGTTATATAAACTTACACTTGTAAGTAGACTACATTTTGCAAATGCACGGCTCATGATTGTGTTAACGTTATATGGAACATCAAATGTAGCGATCTTTGTGTTTTCAAATGCGCTTGCTCCAATAGATTTAATATGCGATGTTCCAGGAACAAATTCGCTTTCAGGGAAAACAAATTGTGCTAAGTTTTCGCAATCAAGGAATGCGGAACTTGGAATAGTGTCAAGTGAATCAGTAACAGTAACTTTTGTGAGTTGTTTGTTTTTTCTAAAAACACTTGATCCAATAGAGTGAACACTTTCAGGAATTGTAATTTCGCCAGCAATTTTATTAAAGGCGAATGCGCTATCACCAATTGAATAAATGTGAGTTAAATCTGGAAGTGCAGTAAGTGAGCATGTTGAGAATGCGTTATTACCAATTGATGTAACGTTTGCAGGTAAAATAACCTTCTCAAGATTTAAACAATCCGCGAATGTATCATTATTAACTTTAGTTAATGTAGTTGGATATTCAACTGCACGAACACGGCTCTTTCCTTTAAAGACACCATTAGACATATGAGTGTATTTACTTAAGTCGATAACATCTGCATCTGGATATTCATCAAGAAGAGATGAAGATTCACTACCAACTAAGATAGTATCCTCTTCCATATCGCCTTTATATGCATAAAGGAATTTACCAATCATGACTTCGCCATCTTCTTGATCATCGAACCATTTGGTATCAATGAATGCATCAGTACCAATTTCTTCTAGATCACGAGGAGCGTTAAAGCTTGATAAGTTAATACATTCTTTAAATGCTTCAGCACCGATGGTTTTAATTGTGTCTGGGAAATCAACGCTTTCAAGAGTTGGGAAATATTCACAACTACCTGCAGCGAGTTCAATAACTGGATAGCCACCAAGTTTCCTTGGGATACGTAAGTGAGCAGGAATTTCTGCGTCATCTTTTAAAGTATTAATAATGGTTCCGATAACATTTTTATTTTCGTCATATTTATATGAGTAGTCATAAATTTCAATATTCTCGAAATCCATAAAGATTTTATCAATGAGGAAATAATATCCAACACCAATAGCGGCTAAAGATAGGGCAGCAATAGTAGATCCAATAATGATTTTATTGCGCTTAGCGTGTGGCTTTTCTTCCACTGGCTTTGGTTCAATGTATTCCATTATTTTTTGCCTCCCTTCTTTTCTTTAGAAATAATTTCTTTGTATTTTTTTAGTTCAGCGTGGTTACAACGTACATAGTGTCCTGGTTCAACTTCATAAAAATCAGGTACATCATCCCATCTATAATGGTGTTGCATTGGATCATAAGTAACGACCTTTTTATATCTTTCGACTTGTGGATCTGGAATAGGGACTGCTGAAAGCAAACTTCTTGTATATGGATGAAGTGGCATTTCAAATAGTCTATTCGCACTTGCAAGTTCAACAAGACGTCCACCATAGATAACACCAATACGATCAGAGATATATTTAACGACACTTAAATCGTGCGCGATAAAGATAACTGTCATATTGTTTTCTTTTTGGAATTCTTTAATTAAGTTAAGTACTTGAGCACGGATAGAAACGTCAAGGGCGGAGATAGGTTCATCGGCGATGACGACTTCTGGATTAACTACCATGCATCTAGCGATTCCAATACGTTGTCTTTGACCACCACTAAATTCGTGTGGATAACGTTTTAAATGTTCTGGACGGAGTCCAACACGTTTCATGATGTTTTCGACTTTCTCAAGGCGTTCTTCTTCTGATTTATATAAATGGAACGCTCTTAAGCCTTCACTAACGATATAGTCAACGTTAGCTCTATCATTAAGCGAAGCACTTGGGTCTTGGAAAATCATTTGAATCTTGGTTTTAAGTTCTTTAGCGCGTTTGGATCCGATATTACCACTGATGAGGTGACCATTATAACGGATTTCACCATCTAAGATTGGAATAATTCTCATAATAGAACGTCCAACTGTGGTTTTACCTGAACCGGATTCACCAACTAAACCAAAAATTTCACCTCGTTTAATAGCGAGGTTAAAATCTTTAACTACAACACGTAAATCAGTGCCAAGTTTAAAACCAATATCAACATGGGAAAGGGTTACGATGTTTTCTTTATCACCTTTAATAGTACTAAGTGAGGTACCATCGTGTTCTTTGAGTTTAGAACCCTTCTTGTTGTTACGGGAGGCGTTTTCTGGACGATAGATTGGTTCAGCTTCGATATAAAGTCTATCTTCTTTAACTTCTGAAACTTCACTAACCATAGTTTCTTCTTTATTCATTAAAGACTGCCTCCTCTCTTTGAAGTTCTTTAGCGGCAGCTTTCATCCTTTCTCTTAAGTTTTCGATGATAGCTGGCTTTTTAACTTTTGGAGCATTTTTATCAAGGAGCCATGTTTTAGCATAGTGAGTATCACTAATCTTAAACATTGGTGGATCCATGACATAGTCAATCTTCATTGCATATTCATTACGAATAGCGAATGCATCTCCAATAATTTCGCTTGTGAATGCTGGTGGATTACCTTTGATATAGACAAGTGGTTCTTCTTTTGTTCCAAGTTGTGGAAGCGAGGAAAGAAGCGCCCAGGTATATGGGTGAGCTGGTTCATAGAAGATATCTTCTGCTGTACCATATTCAACAATTTGACCACCATACATAACAGCGATTCTATCTGCAACATTAGCAACGACACCTAAGTCGTGGGTAATGAAGATAGTAGTCCATTTATACTCTCTTTGAAGTTCTTTAATAAGTTCAAGGATTTGAGATTGAACTGTAACGTCAAGAGCGGTTGTAGGTTCATCACAGATAAGAATTTCTGGACGGCATGCTAAAGCGATAGCGATAACGACTCTTTGTCTCATACCACCACTATATTGGAATGGGTAATCTTTGACACGTTGAGCAGGTTGAGGAATTCTAACTTTAGTTAAAAGTTTAATTGCTTCAACAGTTGCTTCTCTACGTAACATACCATGAGGTTTTCCACTCTTGGTAAGTTTTGCACGACGTTTTGCACTTCGTTTAGCGAGTAATTTTTGAATGAAATTAGCTTTACCTTCGTAAAGATATTTAATTTCTTGTTTATAATATTTTTCCTCAAGTTCTTCTAAAGAAGGTTTGTTAGCGGATAATTCTGCTTTTTCTTTATCGCTTAACGCTTTATAAGCATCAAGTTCTTCTTTAGTTGGTTTTGAGTGAACCATTAACACTTCTTCAATTTGATAACCAATTGTGAGAAGTGGGTTAAGTGAAGTCATTGGGTCTTGGAAGATAGTAGCGATCTTTCTTCCACGAATTCCCATCCAATCCTTCATTGTTTTTAGTTTTGCTAAATCTTGTCCGTGGTACATGATTGTTCCATCGGAAATAAATCCGTTAGAATCAAGCATGCCTGTGAATGTTTTTGTAAAAACTGATTTACCTGAACCAGATTCACCGACAATCGCGAATGTTTCACCTTTATATACATCAAGGGAAATATTGCGGATAACATTCATCTTTTTACCATGTGAAAGGAATCCGACACATAGGTTTTTAACTTCAAGAATTTTCTTTTTCTCTTCCATTATGTGCTTCTCCTTTCTATCTATGGTTCTTAGGATCAGTCGCGTCCGCTAAAGTAAGACCTACTATATAGAAAGAAATAGTAAGAGGTACCATTACGATGAGTGGAACGACAAGTAAGTTTGGATGGTCAATCCATTCACCTGCAGATGTAACTGCTGTTAAAAGTTGTCCAAGAGTAATGTCACCATTGCTTGGTGAGAATGATAAGCCGAAGAAGGCAAGACCAACTTCAGAGCTAATCGCTGCTGGAATAGCAGTCGAAACAACAGTCACGATAACTGAAACTAAGTATGGTAATAAGTTATGGGTAATCATGGCACGTGGTGAGCTTCCTAAAGTCAAAGAAGCAACGTTATATTCACGATTACGAATAATAATAATTTGGTTACGAATAAATCCTGCTAGTCCAAGCCAACCAAACATACATAAGACTAATACAATAGTCCAGAATGATGGGTTAAGGAATTGCATAAGTAGGAAATATAGTAAGATGCTAGGAACGTTATTAACAAAGTTACGGAATTCAATCATAATTGGGTCTAATTTGCGGAAATAACCCCAAATAGAACCCATCAAAATACCTAAAATGGTATCAATAAGTGCAACAACGGTTCCGAGCAACAAAGATAATCTTGTACCAACCCAAACGGCGGTCCATAAGTCAACTTTATCAAAATAAGAGTTAGATAATGTACCACCAGTGCCAAAGAAGTGTTCTGCACTCCAAGGAAGGTTTGGTTCAAATTCGCTCTTCACAAGACCTTTTGCCTCATCAGTAATCATTGAGTAATTGGTCATCATTGGTCCAAAGATTGTGAAGAAAATCAAAATAACAATCATCGCCAGACAAATAATTGTTAATGGACGTTTGAAGAGTTGTTTTAATGTCTCTCTCCAATATGAATAAGGAGCGGCATTAAGTTTTTCGATTTCTTCATCTGATGCACCCACAACTGTGAAGAGGTCTTCAACGTTATGGTAGACAGTTGAATCAATATTTTTAATATTGTTTGTCTCTAACATAATCTCACTCCTTTCTAATCATCACTAAAGCTAATACGTGGATCGATAATTGCAGTGACAATATCACCAAGTAAATAGCTAACAACACTGATTAATGCTGAAATAATGATGATTCCTTGTAAAACGTAAACGTCAAGTTTACTTGCGGTTTCAACTTGATAGGCAAGAATACCAATACCTGGAATTCCATAAATCTTTTCAAGGAAGAATGTTCCAAGAAGTGCTCCTAAAATAGCAGCAGGAATAGAACGTACTAAAGGAACGATCGCATTTCTTAAAACGTGAACGCCAAGAATTCTTCTTTCTGAAAGACCTTTTGCCCTAGCAAATTTAACGTAATCAGAGTTAAATTCATCAAGCATATAACGTCTAACCCAAAGTGCGATACCCGCCATTCCAGTAAAGCCCATGGTTAAGGCAGCTGGGAGGATTGATACAAAGTGCATTGGATCAGCCGGGTTAGAAACGTAAGAGCTTGGTAAACCTATAAGCGTACATAGTAAAATCATCCAAATGTAATAATATGCAACGCCCGGGATAGCATCGATGGAAATGATATATGCGTTACCAATTCTATCAAAGACGCCATCTTTGTGTCTGGCCATAAGGATACCCATTGGGTAACCAAGTCCAACTTCAATAAGTGACCCGATAATGCCGACTTGGAATGAAATTCCCATCTTGCTAAATAGTAAATCGGTAACGTATTCACCATTGCTACCTGCAACGAAGAATGCGCGACCTAAATACATAATAGTGTTACGGCAATCGGAGAATGACATCGCATTTGTGTCGACATCAAAGTAAGAAAGACAAATTGTCTTTGGGAATGGAAGGATGTTATAGAAATAAGTGAATAAATCCTTGAACCAGTTATCAGTTAAACCAAGGTTTGCTTTCATCTTGTTACATAGATCAAGACGAATAGCAGGTTGGTTTTTAAGTTTGTCCCAAGTAGACACAATTGTCGAACAGAAACTTTCACCACCATTAGCGTCAACTTTGAATCTAATTAAAAAGAAAGTTGCCGTAATGGCAAGCAAAATAGATATGATGGCACTACCAAATCTACGGATTGAATAACGTAGAAGAGGGTGACCAAATATCATCTGAATCTTAGGCGACTTAGTGAAGATGACTTTATGGCTTACTAATTCGACGAATATAACAAAAATCACAACGAGGGCGATTAAGGTATATCCAATAATATAAGTAGCCATTAATTATCTCCTTTCAAATAAGGTAAATTCAGGGCCGAGTTAGTCTTCGACCCTGAATTAAGTTGTTTATAAGATTATATCTTACATGAATGCACCATTGATGGCATTACCACCAACAGCAGCCATTGCTTCGGCTTTTCTTTGGTTTTGAAGATCACGGCATTGTTTACGTTCCGCACCTGTTGGAACATCGACAAGTACCCACATTCCTTTAAGAATGTTATCAGCTAAACCGTAGTGAGCTTGTGGGTTTTCATATCCAGCAGCTCTTGAAACTGATGCAGCCCAACCTTGGGTATGCATAGCAAGTGGTTTCATGACGTATAGATCGTTGAGCAATTTGTATTCGACTTTTGCGAATTCTTGATATCTAGCTGTAAGGGAATCACGTTGATTGTTTGCAGCAATGACATCTAAGTTATATTGTTCGAATAACTTCTCCGCATCTTTAGTGATGACTGTACCTTCATCATTTAAACGCCAGTTATCTAAGTCGAGTGTATTGTTACCACTCATCTTAGACATTTCACCGTTTGTAACATAGCAGTGAACATAGGTTAATGGGTCAGCGTAGTCACCAATCCATCCCCAACCGGTGTAAATTGAGCAACGACCGTTTTCAACAATAGTTTGTAACTTATCTTGTGAACCTGGTTGAGAAAGTCTCATATAGAAGTATGGGTAATCAGTTGTGCCGAATGCTTCTTGACATGTTGGTAAACCAACTTGAGCAGCACGACCTGGGTCAATAGCACATCCATTTGCTCTTTCGTTCCAAGATTGGACAACAGCTTTTTCATTTGTGTCTGATTTGGAGTTAAGAGCACCAACACCGATATATTCAATGTTGACTGGTTTTGCAATTTGATTTCCTGGATTAGCAGCGTTGTATAGATCAACAGCAGCTTTTGCTCTATCTCTATTTTTGGCTAAGTCTAACCATGGATATTTAGCAATTGTTTCTGCGTCTTGTGTGAGTTGGACACCTTTGATTTGTTGTGGTCCAACAGCTTCTTTACCAGCAGCAACTTTTTCTGCTTCAGTTGCACTTGGTGAAACTAATCCTTTTTGAACTGCATAGTAGGAATAGTAGTAATCAATATAGTCAACACCAGCACCATCGAAGACATATCCACGTGGAGTGAATGTGTTGATTTGGTATTGATCACGTTCTGGAGCGTGATAGTTTTCGTTATAGATTTCGAGGTTGATACCATCGAGAATCATCTTACGAACTTCTCTAAGCTTGAATGCTTTGTTTGAGTTAAGAATATCAGCTTGGATATCAGCATCATCCCAATGCTTGGCATTTCTCATAGCAATATAGAATGGTGAGTTGCTATATGAAGATTCGTCAGTAGAACGGTTTGTGTTAAGAATCATGTGATATGTGTAATCAACGTCATCTAATTCTCTACTATTAACAAGGTCACTAGCTGGGTTTTGGATTGTACCAGTACCATCTGGTCCTTTAATGTACATATTCCATCCAGTTTCATCTTCGATGGATAATGAGAATCCGTCGACTTTACCTTGGTCGAATGAAGTACGCATATCAGCATATCCAAGGGAGCTGTCTGCGATTTGATATTCGACAGTGTCAATATGAACTGAATCTTTATCCCAATATTGTTCATTCTTTTTATATCTCACAGTTTCGCTTGATAATTCATCAAGAATGAATGGTCCGCAGTAAAGAATTGTATCTTTCTTGGTTCCGTAGTCATTTTTGTGAGCTGCTAAGAAGTGTGAGTTAATTGGGGTGTATGGAGTGTAAGTTAACATTGTTGGGAAGAAGTCCGCTGGTTGGTTAAGTGTGTATGTAAGCACACCATTTTTAGCGGAAACACCAACTCTCTTAAAGTCCTTAATATCGCCAATGACAGAACCGGTAATTTCAGTATCTGGATCTTGGTTAGAAAGTTCTCTAACGAGTTCAGTTAACTTAGTAGCTTGGGCATCCATATTATTTTGTAATGTGTCATAATGGAAGCCTTTTTCATCAACATATTGGTCAGCAATACGTTTTGCCATCATTGTGTAGCAATAGTATTCCCAAGCGTTATTGATGAAGAGAGTATACATGTAGTAAATCTCAGAGTTGTTGTTATAGTTAAGGACTTGTTTAGCAGTTGTAACGAAGTCTTCAGCTTTAACAAATTGAGGAGTGTTTCTATACACATATTGGCTACCATCAGCAGTCATCCAAGGAATTCCTTCTTTAATAGTGAAGGTGAATACTTGTTTACTAGCATCTCTAGTAGCAGTAGCCGCTAAGGATCTCCTAAGGACTCCATAGCTATCATTCATAACTAAGCAATCTTCGAAGTTTGCTAAGTGAGAAATGTTCTCAGCGCTTTGAGATTTTGTGGCATCAAGAGTAGTAGGTGCACTACCAAGATATGCTTTGTAATCTCTTTTGGCGAGCTTACCAGTTAAGTAATCGCCAGTAACACGGTATTCCTCTTCTTGAGTATGAGGACAACCTGTTAAAAGCAAAGCGGAGAGAGCTACAAGTGAAGTAACTAAGTTTGTTTTTACTTTCATAATTTTTACCTCCTTTTTCCTTTCAATCTTTTAGATTGCGTATAATATAGCACTATTTAAATAATTAAACAACTTAAAAAGTGCTTACATTAACTTTATAAAAAAAGAAACCACTAAAGTGGTTCTTTAATTAATTTATTTCTTAGTATAGTTGGTTCGCCGGTATATTTATATACATTAAATAATGAACAGTACCTGCAATGAGAGCGATGAGCGCACCAACGATAAATGGAATAAATATTGTCCAAGCAGTTTCTAGGATTTGATCAGGTAATTTGTCACTCCAGTTCTTGGTTTTGTGTCTATGGTGAGCGCGATATATATCCTGCCAAATGAACCCAATTCCAAAGCAAATTACTGCTGAAAAGAAATAGCAATAACCGATGAATTGAAAAGGCCAATCCACTCCACTATTTGGAACATAGGTTGCAACAATGTGTGGAATAATTGAAATACAGGAAATAATGATTCCTAATCCCAAACCGATTAGGTATAAATACCATTTTGTTAATGCCTTTTTCATAGCGAATATATAATAATATTTTTCACATTTGATTAAAAGAAATCGTTAACCTATACTAATCTTGCATGCCAAATCCAAACTTAAAAGAAAATAAATTAAAAAGAGCCTTGCTTGTGCCATTTAGAGGAATAGTTAGGACACTTTTTCCTGCCTTTTATGTTAAAGAGCAATATAAATACATCACTCATCATAAGTGCAATTTAAAAAATCCAATTAGATACACAGAGAAACTACAATATCTTAGACTCTTTGTGTATCCAAAGGATAACTTGGTGAGTAAATGCGCATCTAGAGATGGGGCAAGAGAGTATTTAAAAGAACTCGGATATGAAGATTTACTAATTCCTTCTTTTGGAGTGTTTGATAAATTTGATGATATTGATTTTGATGCTTTGCCAAATAGCTTTGTCTTAAAGTGCACGCATGCTTGCGCATTCAATCTAATTGTGAAAGACAAATCAAAATTAGATATCAAAAAAGCTAGAAAACAATTTAATAAATGGCTTAAGACAAATTATGGTAATAAAACACTTGAGAAACATTATTCAAGTATCACTCCAAGAATCATAGTTGAAAAATATATTGGTGAGATTGATTCTTTACCAGTTGAATATAAAATTCATGTCTTTAACGGAGTAGCTAGATCAATGTATGTAGTAACTGGTAGAGGACAAGACATTCGATACAATAACTATTACATTGATTGGAAAGAATTCGATGGTTCACAGTTTAATGGCTGGAAGAAAAAAGAAGATGGCGTTCCTATCCCAAGTAATTGGGATGAAATGGTAAAAATAGCCGAGAACCTAGCAAAAAAATTCCCATTTGTGAGGGTTGATTTATATAACATTAATGGAAAAATCTACTTTGGTGAAATGACTTTCACCCCAGCAAAGGGCACATTAATTTTAGATGATGATAAATGTGATTTTGAAATGGGTGAATGGCTCGATATTTCAAAATATCTAAAGCATTAATACCAAGTTGATTCTGGTAACATTACTTCGTAAAGCATCACTGCAAAGTGGTGTTTTACTTTATCATTCATATCATCAGTGATGTCATCATATTGAATCGATTTAACACTATATTCAAATGACATTGCCGTTGTGTCTTTAAGTTCACTTTGCCAAGATGAGCCTAAAACATTATCAAAGTAAAAACTGATGAGGGAGGTGTTACCACCAGCATTTGTCTGAACTTCGATATCATTCATATTAAAAATATGTTTCTTATATGTGTTTGCGATTGGATTATGGACATAAAAAGATACTTTAATGCCGAGTTTTGGCATGACTGAGAACGATCTTTCACATGTTGTGCCACCTCTAAGCGCGAACGCGAAATATTTATAAGTTGAAAGAGCTTTTGGGAAATATGTCGCGTAACCAGTTTTATTAAGTTGAACGCGCGATTTTGCAAAAAATCCATCGCATCTAACACGTCCGTCATATAGTTTAGAAAGATAACCATATGAGAAAGATTTATCTATATTAGATAAGCATTTATTTGGACCATATCCTACTGGAACTGTTTTCTTTGTTTCAGGATCATCATCTAGCCAACTATAGATTGCGCCTTTAGAATCGTATTGATCTCCAACGACTGCACCATCATCGTTATACCAAGTTCTAAGTCCATCTATTTTAGCGGTTCTTTTATCGTGAATTGTTGGATTAACGTTATGATTAATCTCTTCAATAGGAACGATAGATTCAACGCCGTTCCAAGAAGTGTAATAGTTACTATTAAAATCAGAGGTTATATATTCATCTGAACGATAAAGTTCTCTAACTGCTTCTCCGCAGCTAGATAAAGATATAGCAATAAGTGGAAGGAGTATTAATTTAGCAAGTTTCATAATTATTTATCCTCCTCTTCTGAGTCAATTGTGAATGTATATTCATCATCAACAATTTTTGGTTGTTCTTCTTTTTTAACTTCCTCGATTTTAATTTCTTTTTCAAACATCGGAATTTCATCCTTTTTAAGTTGAGGATAGAACATAATTCCTAGAAGGAATAAGAAGATAGAACATGGTAACGATCTCATGAACGAATTATATGAGGTTGGTTCATGAATAATTGGGAAAGACGAATGAGAGAATGATTCATAAATAAAGATAACAATAACAAGAGTAATTAGTGTTGCTTTAATATGATTTGCGTCTTTGCTCTTATGGAAATATCTAATGATGTTTTGTGACATAAAGATAATTAAGGCAAACAAAATAATGAAGGCAAAAATTCCACCTTCTTTAATTAGTTCAATTTCAAACATATGAGTTTCACTTTGGATAGCAAGTTCAGTCGCTGGATGCATATTGCCATCATTAAGGAAACCAAATAGATTAAATGATACAGTTGCTTGATTAAGAACTTTATTGATTGGAGTCATAATTCTTCCATTGTTAAAGAGCTTATTTAAGAACCAATTATTTTTAATAAACTGAGAGAAAGATGATATTGGTTCAAGTTCGCTTGTGTAGCCAATCGCCTGGTTATATCCAGATGCGTTTAAAAGCGCTAAAACGAAGAAGACTAAAACAATAATAACTAAACAAACAAAGCCAATATATAGTACTTTTTTAAGAGTTTTTTTAGTTTCTTCTTTGATTTTTTCACTATGTAATAGACGAATAATTAATCCAACAAAAGCAATAGGAATTAAATATAAAAGAGCTTCTAAATTTGGAGAAGAAACAATAGAAAGAACACCAATAAAGGAAATGACTGCATAGATAATAAATTCAATCTTGTTTTTCTTTGGAGATAAATAAATTAAAGGCACAAGTGCAGTGCATAAAATCACTCCAAATAAACCTGAATATTGTAATGAAACTTCTTTAAATGAAAGACCACTTAACCACCCTTGTTCAATGGTGATATTAAATAATTGACCATCATAATAATATGTTGGGGTATCTTTATAAATTAGTGTATAAAATAGACCATATCTCGCCCAGGTGTAGAATAAAGAAATAAGCACAACAAGGGAAAAACCTGCATATATGCAGATTAATACTTTTGAAAGATCTATTTTTTGAATTCTTCTAGTGAATAATCCAAGTAAGAAATATGCATTAATTCCTAAGAATGTCAGGATGTTTACAAGCACTCCAGCCCCACTAGAAAAATTGCCAAACGATGCAAATATTGAAATTAATAAAATAGGGAGAAAGATGAACGCTAAAGAAGGGAGCTCGCTTTTGGAAAATCTGTTATATAACATTAATCCAGAAAAAACAGTTAATAGCGCTCCAACAATGAAAAATACACTATTCGCGTTACCAAGCATAAAAGCAGTGATTGCTAATAATTCCATAATTAGGAATGTTAATAGTGATTCAAAATTTCCAAGTTTCTTTAGGAAGTTCATAACAACAACTATTATATTGAAAAAATATGAAAAAGATATAAAAGTATTAAAAATAACAATATAATTGTTTGTAGAAATATGAAATTCTACGGTATCGATAAACTCTCATTAGTGGACTATGACGAAAAGATCGCCTGCACTATTTTTACAGCAGGTTGTAATTTTAGATGCCCATTTTGTCATAACTCTTCTTTAGTAGTGTCCACTCCAGAAACTTCAATTGATGAAGAAGATATTCTTTCATATTTAAAAACGCGTGTTGGTGTACTTGATGCAGTTGTGATTACTGGAGGAGAGCCAACATTACATAAAGATTTAAAAAGAGTTATCACTGAAATCAAAAAGATGGGATTTTTAGTGAAGTTAGACACAAATGGAACTAATCCAGAAATCGTTAAAGAGCTCATTGATGAGAAGCTAATTGATTATGTCGCTATGGACATTAAAAACTCTAAAGAAAAGTACGCTATTACTACAGGTTTAACGCAACTAGATTTATCTAATATTGAAAAAACAATTGAGATCCTACTAGAAAATCGTGTTCCATATGAGTTTAGAACTACTGTTATAAAAGAGTTTCACACTCTCGAAGATTTTGAAAAAATCGGTCAATGGCTTAAAGGCGCAAGAGCATATAGAATTCAAAAATTTATTCCTAGTGAAAACTGTATTCAAAAAGGTCTTCATGAATTAGAAAAAGAAAATGCCCTTAAGGCTAAGGACATTGTTCTTAAATATATTAGTGATGTAGAACTAAGAAGTTATTGATGTAAGTCAACATAGTGACTTGCTTCAATTGCTGCAATCGCTCCATCGGATTCCGCTGTTACAACTTGGCGGAATTTTTTGACTCTACAATCTCCGATTGCGAATAGTCCAGGAGTCTTTGTTTCCATACTCTCGTTAGTAACAATATATCCTTTTTCTAAATCAACATATTCTTTGAATATATCGTTATGAGGGATTTGTCCGATAGCGATGAATACAGCTTTGCAGTTATATTCAACTTTCTCACCAGTTTTTGTATCTTTGAAGATTAAACCAGTTAATTCAGGATTGCCCACAAATTCTTCTAAAGAGATATTATAGCGAACATCTACATTTGCGAATTTTGATAATCTATCACAGAGAATCTTATCTGCAAATAAGTGATCAAATAGTGCACAGACATGAACTTTAGTGCAATATCCTGCTAAGACAATGGCGTATTGAATTGCTGTATTAGCGTCTCCAATAACCACTACTTCTTCATCTTTATAGAAAGCACCATCGCATACTGCACAATAGCTCACACCATGACCAACGAGTTCTGCTTCGCGAGCAATGCCCATTGTGCGATGTTCACATCCAGTCGCAATAATTACGCTTTTAGCTTCATATTCGTTATAGTTTGTTTTTACTTTGAAGATCTCGTTATCTTTTGAAATGGATTCGACATCTTCAAGTTCGAACTCAACGCCTAAATCTGTGATTTGATCAAAGATTTGAGCAGCGTATTCTTCACCAGATATTTCTTTAATAGATGGAATATTTTCAACGCGAGGTGACATGGCGATTTGACCACCGAAGTTTTCGTGTTCTAAAAGAAGAACTGATTTTCCTTCTCTTTTAACATTAAGTGCAGCGGTCATTCCGCCCGGGCCTGCGCCAATAACAATTACGTCAAACATTTTTAGTTTCTATTTTCAATGTATTTTTTGATGTTTGATGCATTATCGTAAACATCATAAGAATCACCATTTGGAACAAGAAGGGTTGGAGCCTTTTTAATACCAAATGAAATGGTCTTTTCTTTGTTTTCTTCAGCATCAACAACTGTGTATTTAATACCAGCTTTGTCTAAGAGCATCTTTGCCATCTTGCAGTTTGGGCAAGTCTTTGTAGCGAATAATGTAATTTCATTAACGGAGTTATTTGATTTTTCTTCATGTTCACATGCGCAGGATTTGCCTTCACTCTTAAGATGAGAATGCTCATAAACGTATTCTCTACGATTCTTGAATTCTTCTGTCTTACCAACGTTCCAGTTTTGAATTGGACGATAGTAACCAGTAATACGGCTATAAACTTCAGTTGGTTTATGGCAGTGTGGACATTCATAAACTTCACCGGTGATATAACCGTGGTCTTTACATACAGAGTATGTAGGAGACATTGTGTAATATGGAATTTCGTAGTTTTCAGCAATCTTACGAACTAAATTCATACACGATTTCCAAGATGGTAATTTTTGACCTAAGAAACAATGGAAGACTGTTCCAGATGTATAAAGGGTTTGTAAACCGTTTTGAATATCAAGAGCAGCGAAGATATCTTCTGTATAGTTAACTGGGAGATGGCTACTATTTGTGTAATATGGAGCATCTGCGTTATCACTAGCAGTAATGATATCTGGATAGCGTTTCTTATCGTGTTTAGCTAAACGATATGCTGTTGATTCGGCTGGTGTAGCTTCAAGGTTATATAAGTCACCATAGAGTTCTTGGTAATCAGAGAGTTTGTTTCTCATGAAGTTAAGAACATCTTTTGTGAATTGGATAGCTTTTTCGTGGGATAAATCTTCTTTAATCCAACGAGCGTTTAGACAAGCTTCATTCATACGAACTAAACCAATTGTGGAGAAGTGGTTATTGAATGTGCCTAAATATCTCTTGGTGTATGGATATAATCCAGCTTCAAGTAGTTTAGTAATAACATTACGTTTAATCTTAAGTGATCTTGCGGAAAGATCCATAAGTCTTGTTAAACGTGCATAGAAATCTTTTTCATCAGTAGCAAGATAAGCGATTCTTGGCATATTGATGGTGACAACACCGACAGAACCTGTAGATTCACCACTACCAAAGAAACCACCAGATTTCTTACGAAGCTCTCTAAGGTCAAGTCTTAAACGGCAGCACATACTTCTAACATCACTTGGTTCCATATCGGAATTGATATAGTTAGAGAAATATGGAGTTCCGTATTTAGCGGTCATTTCAAATAATAATTTATTATTTTCTGTTTCTGACCAGTCGAAATCTTTTGTAATTGAGTAGGTTGGAATTGGATATTGGAATCCACGTCCATTAGCGTCGCCTTCAATCATGATTTCGATGAAGGCTTTGTTGACCATTCTCATTTCTTCAACACAGTCTTTGTATTTGAAGTCCATTTCTTTTCCACCAACAATAGCGTTAAGTTCAGCCATATCGTTTGGTACGGTCCAGTCTAATGTAATATTGGTGAATGGTGCTTGAGTACCCCATCTGGATGGTGTATTAACACCATAAATGAAGGATTGGATACATTGTTTAACTTCTTTATAAGTGAGGTTATCTTTCTTTACAAATGGTGCAAGATAGGTATCAAATGAGGAGAATGCTTGCGCACCAGCCCATTCGTTTTGCATAATTCCGAGGAAGTTAACCATTTGGTTACAAAGAGTTGATAAGTGAGATGCTGGAGCAGATGTAATCTTACCAACAACACCACCTAAACCTTCTTTGATGAGTTGTTTGAGTGACCAACCTGCACAGTAACCTGTGAGCATTGATAAATCGTGGATATGAATATCAGCATTTCTATGTGCTTCTTCAATTTCCTTATCGTAGATTTCACTTAACCAATAGTTAGCGGTGATCGCTCCACTATTTGAAAGGATAAGACCACCAACTGAATAGGTAACTGTGGAGTTTTCTTTAACTCTCCAGTCGTTGAGTTTTAGATAATTATCAACTGTATCTTTATAGTCAAGTTCAGTTGATTTCATTTGACGAAGGGTTTCGTGTTGCTTTCTATATAAAATATAGGATTTAGCGACATCGATATAACCAGCTTGGATTAAAACAATTTCAACGGAGTCTTGGATATCTTCAACAGAGACAAGATTATCTTTAATTTTTGGATTGAAGTTAGCAGTGACTTTTAATGCGAGAAGTTCGATGACATCTTGAGTGTATTCTTTGTGCTCGGCAATGAAAGCTTTCTCAATAGCCTTTTCAATCTTCTTAAGATCAAAGTCAACAATACTACCATCACGTTTTTTGATTCTAAACATACTTTTTTACTCCTTTTTTTCGATAAAAATGATGTTATATAAAAACAACTTACGGGAAGTTGATAAATTAGCGATGTTATCTATTAAGCAATCAGCTTTTTATTAATCGCATTATTATTTTATTATTACTCGCACACGCGTTCAAGCGTAATGTGATTTTATATATACACTGTATAGATTTATCTTAAAGAGCGTCGATAATATCAATATATTATAAAAATATTTAAAACGCGCCTATTTGTGATATATTTCGTGCGCATTTATCTTGAATGCGCGATAGATTTGTTCTAGTAAAACAAGCCTTGTCATCTGATGTAAAAACGTCATTTTTGATAAAGAAATAGCATCGTTCGCTCGTTTTTTAAGTTCATCGGATAGTCCATATGAACCGCCAATTAAAAAAGTAAGATTTGCTCCAGCTTTTTCTAAGGATTTTATTAGATATGACGAGAACTCTTCGCTATTAAATTCTTTTTTATTTAGGTCTAGATTAATAACATAATCACTAGGTTTAAGAATCTTTAAAACTCTTTCCCCCTCAGTGTTTTTAGCCTTTTCAATTTCGGATTGATTAGGATTATCAGGAATAGAACTATCCATGACTTCGCATACGTATACGTCCGCGTATCTTTTTAATTTTAAAAGATAGGCACTAATCCCTTCCTTAAGATAATCATCTTTAATTTTTCCAATTGCAATTATTCTAATTTTCATCCTATATATTATAAAACAATGACATAGTCATTGCATTAAATTTGAACAAAAAAATCTCGCAATCATTCGGCGAGATTTCTTTGAGCTATAAGTGTTATTTTACGCGAGGACCATATTCTCTTTGCATAGCCTCGATTGTAACAACCCATTGTTTTCCAAATTTACACACATCCACACCATCGACCAGTTTTCCATACGATACCGCTTTTCTGAGTGTGGATTCATTCAGATCCCACATCTGACATGCTTCTGTAAAAGCAATCAATCCGTCAAAAGGACTATTAATGAGCTTGCCATTGTCAAAAAGCTCTTCACACGACAAATCGATATCATCATTCCAGGAGATACCATATCCTCCCTGGTCAACTAGGACATCATAAAACAAATGATTTTCTTTTAATCTATTAAAGATGTCCCACTTTTCAAATAGTGGTTTAACGTTATATGTTTTAGTGACACCCTCAACAAAAGAAACTAGTAATACATAGTTTTTTAAGGGCACAACACTTTTAATTTTATGAAACATAATCTTAAACCAAGCCTTCTATACTTTTAAATTCTTGCGTATCCCAAATAGCTTTTAGTTCGTCTCTATGCAAACTTAACCATTCACGTACCAACATGAGTGCCTTATTTGGAAGATCACCTTCAAGAATGTCACCACTATCAATTGTTATAGCGGCGGAATATTCTGCATAAATCACATGGAAATGTGGCGGAAGATGCTCACTCTGTTGAAAATACATTTTAATGATAAGCCCATAAAAACGCGATATTACGGGCATTGGTAACCTCCTTTCGATAAAATTATATCACTTTTCCGTGATATTGTTAATATACAAAAAATAAAAAACCAAATCAAAGATTTGGCGTTGTTGTTAATTGGTGGAGTCGGCGGGAATTGCACCCGTGTCCAAGGAAGGCCCTACGATAACGTCTACAGCTTAGATGATATTTGCGCTTCATGAATGATTTGATATCGACGAACTATCATTCACTAGATGAACAATTTTTCGTTGCTAATTAACTCATCAACTTTTAGCACTTATTCCTTTGGTATGACACACGACTCAAGCGTGAAGGACGAAAACCTTGAGGTGCGCTCTGCCCGGCGCGATGCGTCGGATCCTATGTCGGAAGCTAAATTAAGCTAAGCAGAGGGATTGAGCACGTGGTGCTCTCATATAACTGTTGTCAGTTATTTTTGTTTGGTGATTATGTCACCACTCAGCTGCAGTTAAGGCCAGGCATCATCCCTGTCGAAACTTGTTCGACCCCATGATGTTGCTTCTTAAAAGCAAAAATATATTATTATAGGTCCACTATTCTTTCAAGAGAAAAAGCGAATTAGAAAATATAATTATTTGAAAAGAAATGATGTTTAATATACTATATTATTCGCTATGAAAAATTTTAAGTTAGTTTTAAAGAGTTTAATTAATAACGAAGCCTGCGTTACTGGTGGTAGAAAATTACCATGGTATTTTGCAGTTATTATGTTATTTGTTTCCATGATTATTTGCCTTGTTCCAACATTCGTGAATACTGCTAATAAGAATGGTGCTGATTTTGTTAATACATATGCAAACGGATATGATGTTGCGACAATGCGCTTTGCTGAAGATATTCAAGATAAAGGTGCAGATATGTCAGTCCACCAAGAGCAAGGTGAAAAGATTCTTCGCTTTAGTTACGCTGGAAAAAGCGGAGCAGAAGCTTGGGCGATGGCCTATCCAGAAGTTAACTCGTTCGGACATCATTGCTACAAACATTTAAATGCCGAAAATAATGTTGATTTTGAAATCTATTATATCGATGGAACATTAACTCAAGATTATTTAAACGAAATCGCTCAAGTTAAAAATATTAAAGAAGATGGTTCAGTTAGTATTGTTCGTAGAACAAGTAACTATTTCATCTTTGCGAGAAACACTTTAATGGGCGCACTTTATAGAGCTAACAATGGTTCTGTAAGCGGAACACTTTATGGTGATTATAAACACGTTGAAGAAGGATTTGGAATTAATAGTCTTGCACTTGTCTATGTTGATGGACAAATGCTAACTAAAGAAACAAGAACAAATCCACAATTCGAAGGTGCTTATGGAGCATATACTCGTGGAGTGTGGCAAAACTGGAAAGCATTCTTTAACACCACTTACCTCACAAATAAATACACTGCCATGTGGCAAACAACATTAATCATGTTTGGTATTAACCTCGGTATTGTTGTCTTTATGGGACTTATGGTCTATCTCCTCACTAGAGGAAAAATGAATCCATTTAGAATTTATACAATCTGGGACACTCAAAAGATTGTTTACTGGGCAGCACCTGCTCCAGCAGTACTCTCACTTGTCTTTGGATTCATGATTGCCTCATTTGCACAAATCGCATTCCCACTTCTTATCGGTATGAGATTAATGTGGCTATCAATGAAAACACTTAGACCTGAAAACGCTGAAGTTATCAATAAGCCAAGTCAACCACAAAACAAAAACGTACAAGCTAAAACAATCTCAAGTAAAAAGAAATAATGAAACGCCTCCAAAATTAATGGAGGCTTTCTTTTATTTATTAATCTTTCGCCCGTTAGAAATATATTCTATTCCGTTCATTTCATTTACTTTGTAAATGTTATGAGCGTCGATCACGACTGGTTTAGCAATCATAAGCGAAATATAATCTTCTGGTTTTATAAGTTTAAATTCATCAGCGTTAGTTAAGATAAGCACAAGATGCGTTCCCTTAATTGCATCTTTTGCATAATTCTTATATTTGATGTGGGTGTGTCTAGAGAATACTTTTTCAACTTTATCCATACAAAGAGGATCGTATAGTTGAATATCCGCACCCTTATCAAGAAGAGTTCTAATTATTTCAATAGCAGCGGAATTTCTAATATCTTCAGTGTTTGCTTTATATGAGGCGCCAAGAACTCCGATGGTGAGTGAACTAACGGCTTTATATTTTTTAAATATTTTATCAAGAAGGCGCGTAGCTTGTTTCTTATTAACTTCCATCGCAGCTTTCACTACTTCGAAGTTAGTCTCTTTCTTTGAAAGAATCCAACAATTTGGATCAATTGTTTCTTCCATAACTCCACCATAACCGATTCCTGGTTTAAGGAAAGATTTTCCAATTCTTGGATCAAGAGACATTCCTAAGCTAACACGGTCAATATCCGCTCCGACATCTTCGCAGATTTTTGCAAGCGAATTAGTGAATGAAATCTTAGTAGCGATAAATGCATCAGAAGACAACTTAATTAACTCTGCATTTTCTGGAGTGGTAATAAGTACTGGAACTTTTTTAGTTAAGAATACAGGGGTTATTGATTGAGCAAATTCGATAGATTCTTGGTTATTCACTCCAATAACAAGTCTATATGGATTAATTGTGTCATAAACCGCTGTGGATTCAGACATGAATTCAGGCATCGAAATAATTTGGAATTTATGTTTGGATCTACTTTCTAAATATTCTTTTGTGTACTTATTAGTGCCAATAGGGACAGTAGAACGAATGATGATATAACAATCTTTTTCAGCGTAACGAGCGATATCATCAAGTGCTTCATTAAAATGAGTTAAATCAATTTGACCATTTTTATTTGGAGTATCAACACAGATGACGATGATGTTATTAATTGATATTGCGTCTTGCGCATTGCTTGTGAATCTAAGTTTTGTTTTAGCCTCACTTAATAAAGTCTGAAGATTAGGCTCTTCAATCGTTGACACTCCTTGTTTTAATAGTTCAATTTTATTTTTATCAATATCGTAACCGATAACATTATGATAAAAAGAGGCCAGTAAAACAGAGTTCACTAGACCTACATATCCTAGACCAATAAATGTAAAGTTCATTCACTAATCTCCATAGTCACTGCCACGTGATTTATCTTCAACATAAATCTGAAGAGGGTCGGTGACATCGGTGATTTCTAAATAAATAAAATCGTCTCTCTTAATAAGTGGAAATTCATAATCATGAGTGAAAATAACTTTTTTCGACTTCTTTACTAATCTTTCCATTTCATCTATAATTGAGCGATATCTATCAGGATATATTTGTTTCAAATATGTAAGCTGTGTATAAAACGCAGGTTCAACAAAAAACATTTCTCCTGATGGATAAACATACATTGGAGTGAAAGGATTATTATCATCCTTAACAGTATCTAACTTAGACCACTCATCGTATTTCATAGCATATAAGAATATACAATAATTATTAATTATTAACAAGAATAGAAAGGAACGATATTAGATGGAAAAACAACCAAAAAAAGACATTAAAATTATCTTCACCGATATTGACATGACTTTATTTTCTCATCGCACTCATAAAGTTCCTGAAAGTGCCATAAAAGCTATTAAAGAAATGCAAGCTAATGGAATAAAGGTATTCCTTTGTTCAGGAAGAAACTATTATCTTATTAGAAAAACTGGCATCTTAGACATCATCCATCCTGATGGACTTATTACCATGAATGGTAGTAATGCGATTATCGATGGAAAGATTATCTATCGTTATCCAATTCCTGAAAACGTTGTCGACGTTATGATTAAATTCTCCAAAAGACTTAAATTCGGTTTAACTCTTATTGAAGAAAACGAAGGACATATTAACTATGTTGATGATAGAGTAATATCTGCTCACGAAAAATACGGAACTCGTTTCCCTCAACCACGTCATTATCCAGATCATTATGATAGAGTTGTCTACCAAATGATCGCATTCTGTGATGAACTTGATGAAAGTTTATTCCTACCTCACTTAAAAGAATGTAAATCTGCTAGATGGGATGAATACGCTGTCGATATTATGCTTAAAGATAGCGATAAAGCAAAAGGTATCTTAGCAGTCCTTGAACATTATGGATATACTCCTGATAACGCAATGTCACTTGGAGATAATCCAAACGATATAGAAATGCTTCAATTTACCGGCACAAGTGTTGCAATGGGAAATGCTGTTAGACAAGTTAAAGCAGTCGCTGATTATGTTACAGCAGATATCGATGCTGATGGCTGGGCAAAAGCCATGAAGCATTACAAGTTAATAAAATAGACCACTATGTGGTCTTTTTATTTTCCTAAGAAAGTCATCTCGTATTGACTTGCACATTGCACATTATAATCATCAAGATTAAGATGAGCTTTTTTAAATATTTTTCGATATGTTTCAATCGCTACTTCGTGAGTGTTACTTTCTAGTGAGATATGGGCTAAAGCAATTGCTTTTGTGTGAGGTCCAACTAAACCAACCATATATCTAGCGGAATCTTTATTTGATAGATGTCCGTGATCACTTGAGATACGTGTAATTAGTGAACGAGGTCTACCTGTCGCTACTAAAAGTTTATAGTCATAATTTGATTCGATAACGTAATAATCTGCGTCTTTTAAATATTCAAGCGTCTTAGATGGAATATATCCTGAATCGGTGAGGTAGACTAATTTTTCAGTGCCATTAGAAATCACAAACGCAACTGGATCATTAACGTCATGAGAAATTGATACTGGAAGAATAGTTAGGTTGTTTAATTTAAATTCCTTGTATGGAGTTATATCAATAACATTATTTCCTTCCCAAGTACCTTTCGTGGTGTAAATTGGTAAAGGTGGAAGATATTGAATTCCACGAGTGTGATCACCGTGTTCATGAGTTAATAACATTGCTTCAATATCAATAAGTTTATGTCCAAGGGCATTTAAAGCATTCTCAAGGACAAATAAAGGAACACCCATATCTATTAGATAAAGGTGTCCACTATCTTCTAATAAAGCAGAGTTTCCTCTACTACCACTTTCAAGAATATATATTTTCATTACTCGCCTTTTAGATATTCAACACGAGCGTTTTCAATTTGGGCAAGTTTTTCTTCACCCTCAGTGCTTGGTGTATCAAATTTAACGTAGTCTCTTCTAAATAAGAGAGGTACTCTACCTTGTTGACCCGCTCTATTTTTAGCGATGATGATATTGATGAATTTAGCGTTCGCTCCACCTTCTTGTTTAGCGACTGTATCAACCATGGAGTTAATTTGAGCCGCACCATTATCAGGTGCATCTTTCTTACCGAAAGCTTTTCTTTCATCAGCTTTAGCTTCCGCCATTAAAATAACAATATCAGCATCTTGTTCAAGAGAACCAGATTCACGAAGGTCACTAAGCATTGGTTCACCACCACGTTCTTCAACCTTACGGTTAAGTTGAGCAACCGCCACAATTGAAATCTTAAGTTCAAGAGCAATCTTCTTTAAGGTTGTAGAAATCTCTTGGATTTCAAGTTGTCTAGAATCACTTTTTCTTTTTCCGCTTGTGGTAACTAAACCAATATAGTCGACAAAGACAAGACTTAAATCAGCTTCTTGAGCTTTGAGTTTTCTAATCTTAGAAACTAGTTCAATCAAATTAATACCGGAAGTATCTTCAACATAGAATTTAAGTGAACCAAGTCTTTGACAAGATTGTTGTAAACGTAGTCTAGCGTCTCTATTAAGTTCATAACCTGTTAAAAGGGTATTATATTTAACGTTTGAATCACCAGAAACTAAACGTTTGAATAAATCTTCCGCGCTCATTTCAAGTGAGAAATATGCAACTGGAACTCCTCTAACTGCCGCATTAAGAGCAAGATTAAGAGAGAAGGCAGTTTTACCAACACCTGTACGAGCAGCTAAGACAATATAGTTGCCTTTTTGCCAACCATGTGTGAGTTGATTAAGTCTAGGATATCCAGTAGGAACACCAGTAACTTGATCGTCAGTCGTGGAAACTTTAAGTTGGTCTAAATCTTTTTGGACAACTTCCGCGATACTTGCCGCACTTCTAAAATCTCCAATATTTCTAAGTTCAGTAACTTTATTAATTTTGGTTTCAGCAATGTTAAGGAAATCTTTATCAACTTCGTTATCTAAATAATCATTTTGAATTTCGTTTAAAGTTAATAAAAATCTTCTTAAGATTGCTTGGTCTCTAACGTCTTGAATATATGTTGAAATATTCGCGAATGTAATAATTGAATCAGAAAGTTCAAGAAGATAATTCGCACCTCCTGCAACTTCTAGTTCTTTGTTATTAATGAGTTGATTAATAACGGTTTGAGGATCAACTGGCTTACCTTCTTTAAATAAGTCGAGCATAGCTTTATAGATCGCTCTATGATTCGCGTTACCTTCAAAGAAGTCTACGACATCTAGTCTTGCTAAGGCGTCATTTAAAATGGTGTTTGAACGAAGCATCGCACCTAAGACAGCTTTTTCAGCATCATCGTTATGTGGAAGCTTTTCTAAAGAAATATATGGAACATGTTCTTTTTTTGGCATAATATCACCTATTTCTTTTCACCGACATGAACAGTGACAACCCCTTCTACACCTTTATATAACTCAATTCTTAATTTGGTGTAACCAAGTCTATCCACGATAGTCTTATCAATGAATTTACGTTTGTCGATTGAGATCTTATATTCATTTCTAAGCTTCTCTTCAACTTGTTTATTTGAGATGGTTCCAAACATTCTTCCATCACTACCGGTGTTAGCGGCGAATTCTAAAACAATTGATTCAAGTTTCTTCGCTACTTCTTGAGCTTTAAGCGTATCTTGTCTCACTTGCTCAGCAGCATCTTTATTTTGTTTATCGAGCACTTCAAGAGATTTATCAGTTAATTTAACGGCAAGTCTACGAGGAATAAGAAAATTAGCGGCGTAACCGTCTTTAACTTCGACAGTTTCACCTTTTTTGCCAATACCTTTAACGTCTTGAAGTAATATAACTTTCATATTATTTAGCCTCGAATTCACTCACACGAGCGTCATTTAGATTTTCTTTTAAGACTTCATTAAGTCTTTCTTCTGCTTCATCAATTGTGATGTTGTCAATTTCAGTAGCGGCACTTTGTTGATGTCCACCACCGCCGAGTTTTTCAGCAAGAATTTGAACTGAAATAGTACCATCACTACGGCAGGAGATTCTCACAGTTCTTTCATCAGATTTACCAATAACAAAGGCGGCATTAATGCCTTTCATTTGCATACATTGATTTGCGACTTTAGAAAGTGCAGCAGGTTCAATAATATCGTTTTCATCAGCTTTACAGATGACCACTCCATAAAATGGAGAGTACATAGTGGAAGAAATCTTATTAACTAAAGCAGCTTCTTCATATTCATCTTTAAGGAAATCATCAGCCTTAAAGTTATCCGCGCCATATTCTTTAAGTACCATCGCAGCTTCAAAAGCGTTCGTGGATGTGTTTCTAGATTTGAAATAATTCGAATCTAAGAAAATACCAGAAAGCATAATTGTCGCATAACTTGCAGGTAATTTAATTTTTGGGTTAGAGAATGAATAATGAATAAATTCAGTCACAATTTCTGAAGCACTAGAAGAGGCAACATCAATATGGGAGAAAATGTTGTTATCGATATATTTTTCACTCTTACGGTGATGGTCAATAATTGCAATCTTATCAATCGTATCGATAAGTTTTGGTTCAATAACACGTGTAGGATCGCTTACGTCACATACGATAAGAAGAACATTGGATTTGGATTTTGCTTTTTCAATTGCTTCCGCAGGTGAAAGAGTAATTTCACTTAATTCTTCTCTTGTAAAGGAGTTAGTCATCGCTCCACGAGTCTTTGTTTCAGTTGCACGTGGATTATAAACAACCCATGATTTAACTTTACAGAAATCACAGATAGCCTTCACGCCTAGGCATGCACCAATTGCGTCCATATCTGTACCAGTGTGACCCATGATGAGAACGATTCCACTATTTTTAATTAAGGATACTAAAGTATCACTAACAACACGGACTTTAACTTTGTTTCTAGATTCAGTTGCTCTAGTTTTACCACCATAATAAAGTAAATCTTCACCAAATTTAGAAACGACAACTTGGTCACCACCACGCGCCATACATGTTTCAAGCGCGCTACTAGCCATGTCAGAAAGTTTTAAAATTCCTGGGAAGTCATGAGCGATACCAATTGATAAGGTTGGTGGAACTGGTTCTTTTTCACCAAGTTCACGAATCTTATCAATAATTGAAAACTTATCAGCTTTCATCTTTTCAAGCGATTCATAATTACAAACCATGAAATATGTATCAGCTTTAGATCGACGGATAGCGACATTCATATCTTTGAAATATTCAAAAATAGCATTTCTAACTTTAGAAATAACGTCATTAGCGTCATCAGCGTTTTCAGAAATATTTGAATAGTTATCAATTAAAACGTAACCAACAACAACGGCTTCTCTTTTTTGAGTTTGTTCAGATATTTCTAGTTCAGTAATATCTTTAAAGATATATAGTCCAGCGTCATCTAGGAATTTGACACTATAATATCTATTTTCGATTTCAAGTTTAATCGATGCTTCTGTTGGAGCGTCTTGTAAATCATTTAAGTGTGGTTGCCACTCTAAGATATTTTTATCAAGAATATCGATTTTACGATCTCTAAATAATTCATTAACCCATAAGACAGTATTATGTTCATCAACAATCACTAGACCAATCATACCGAAGTTATATGCTTCTTGAATATCATCACCAAGAAGGTCGGCAGCTTTTAAATCTGATTTACGTCTAGCTTTTGCAAAACTATAGATTGTAATAAGAGTCGCTAAAATGTTGATGAGAGTTAAAGCAACTAAGACAAAGAAAACAACGACTAAATTGGATTCAAAGAATTGCTTCGCACCGATGATATCACCAAAATAAAAGACTGAAAAACCAGTGTAAATAAGCACTTCGACGACAATTAGAATGAAGGTAAAGATTTCAATGTTCTTTAATTGCTTATTCATATTGACTTTAATTATAGCAACAATGCTATAAGTAAAAAAGAGTGAAAATAGATTTTTTCGCACTCTTTTATTTTTATTTAGTTAATGATTACTTTTTGACTTAATTATGCGTTTATTGTCATACATCTCAGCGTCAGCGCGTGAGAAAATCGTGACATAATCGAAATCTTTAAGGGAATTATAAATGGAGACACCAAAAGCAATCGATGTTGCTTCTTCTGGTTTCTCACTAATTCTTTCTTTATCAAGAGTCTCATGAAGAGTGCGAATAATTCTTTCTCTATTTGAATAATCTTCACCTGAAAGAATGACAACGAATTCGTCTCCACCAATACGATAAACTGGGGAATGCTTAAAAGCATCACAAATGAGCTTTGATGAACGAATGATGAGTTTATCACCAGCGGAGTGACCATAGCTATCATTCATTCCTTTTAAATCGTTGATATCAAAAATTGCAATAGCAAATCTAAAGTTTTCATGATTCCTAATCTTCGCTTTGATTTCTTCAACCGCTCTATCGTAGGCGTTGATATTTTTAACACCAGTTAAAGCGTCAGTGTCTCTTTCAACTTCAACAGTTAAGGTTAAGAAATATTGTTTGATTCTTGTGATGTTTGAAAATAATGAAATGAATATTGAAACAAGTGTAAAGACACTTCCAAATAAGACGTCTTTCATGACTTCAACCAAAGGATGAAGTATTGGTTTAACAAGCGCACTTAATAAGACATAAGCAACCCCAAATGTCATAGTGAATAAACTATAGCGGAGTGGTCTATCTACAGTGAAAAATGGAAGAGCTGCAATAACTGCACAGAAGGAAACACCAGCATCATTTCCTGAAGAGAAAATAGATGCATATCCGACGCAGCTAAGCATGACAATATTTGAAATATATACCAAAGGTATAAGTGATTTTGATTCTGGTTTAATTCCTACGAGCATAACAATCGCAAATAGCATCATATATACCGAAAGAATTCCAAATGGAACAATATATCCGCTTGCTTCAAGAGATAATTGACTATCAGGTGCACTTACGTTTATAAGCACTAACGAAACAACGAAAACAGCGACAAATAAGATTTCAAAAAAGACCGATGAATATTTCCAAAGTTTTAAATTTTGGCGATTGATCATCGGTTTGGTTTTCTTATATTCTTCTTTACTAATTCCACCGTATAGTAGATATTTTCCAAGAGTGTTAGTAGCCATATACGACCCTATTTTAAACTACGTTTTAAGAGATATCAATTTTTAAGGGACTAAATAGTCATAAAAAAAGACCGTTTGTATCAAAGTAAACGGTCCTTTAATTTGTGACACTATAAATTAGAGTTTCTTATAGTATTTCATGTGTTTCTTCTCGTATTCTTTACGAGAAATAACACCATTTTCGTATAATTCATGAATCTTTTTAAGCATCTCAACATTATCAAGTTGTTCATTATCTTTCTTTTCTTTTTGAGCTTTTTCATCAAGAAGTTTTTTAGCTTCTGGATCAAGAGTTTCTAAAGAAGCAACAGACTCTTTAGATGAAACGGAGAAGATTAAGAAAATAAGTAAAGCGATTAATTGAATCGCGTGATAGAAGATTAAAAACATCTTACTAATTTCAATTTTTCCATCTTCACTTATAAGTGCATTGATACTTCCAATATCTGTAATAGAGGAAATGAGTAAGAAGATTTCAAAAATAATAATAAGGACTGAGAAGATTATTAGAATAATTTTGGACACTGAGATTTTCTTTAAACTTAAAGTAATTGCAATAACAATTCCCATTACGAAGATGACACCTGAAAAAACAAGCGCTCCAACGTTAGCGAATTCACTTTGGTTTTTAACGAAGTTCGTCACACTATCAACTGCGTAGCAAGCTACCAAAATAAATAACGAAACTGTTAAAACACCTTTGTTTTTACCTGCAAAGGCGAAGATTGAGAGAATTAAAAATAAAAGTGAACTAAGAGCGGTTACTCCAAAACTCACCATCGCAAGAATGTTTGATGTATCACTAGTGAGAACACCAACTTTAAAAATCACATAGAAAATACTTGCGATAAAAAGGAATAATAAGGATGTACCAAGAGTTTTGGTCTTATCGTTAAATACAGATTTAATAGCTACGCTAACCTGAGATTCAACTTTTTGAGGTTGTTGAATAGGTGCAGCGTTAATAACTGGAGTAGGTTCAACCTTATGTTCAATTGGATCAATTGGAGAAACAGTAGTAGGTTTTGGTGTTTGATGAGCAGGAATAGTTGCACCTCTTGCGGAATCGCACTTAACACAGGCGACATCCATCTCGGAATTCCATTCACCACAAATACCGCACTTCCACATTTCTTTTTTACCTAGTTTATCCGATAAATAATATACATTTCTAACCCTTCACTTTCAATAAAAGAAATAAGGAATTTTGACATTTAACTAAAATTATCAAAAAAGGTCCCATAATAAGGACCAAATCTTGATTTAGTGATGACTAATTGGAAACTTTTTTGGCTTTTGAATAAAAGTCTTCGTAGATATTTTTTAGTTTCTTTCCAACGATTTCAAGCGTTCTTTGTTCCACAACTTTATAGCCACTTTCAACCATCTTAGATGTATCCATACTCATAAGTTTATGAAGTTTATCGTTAAATTCTTCGTTAGATGCGCCCATAAGACAGTTTTCGTTTTCCACTAACCACTCATCATAAACTCCAATTCTTCTAACAAGAACTGGGCAATGTGAGGCGAGAGCTTCTAAAACGACAATACCTTCCGTTTCTTCATATGAAGGGAAGAATAAACAAGAAGCATATTGCATCGCGCCTTTGATAATTGAGTTATCAATATATCCTGGAAGAATGACATTATCAGGTTTATGTTTCATTGCTTTTAGCATCTTTAATGATGTTAACGCTCTTTGGAGATAGCCAAACCAAATAAATGTGATGTCTGGATTCATTCTTGCTACTTCAATAAAATCATGAATGCCTTTTCTTTGGAATGGGAAGCCGATTCCAATCACAACTTTCTGATTTGTGATTCCGAAATGATTTTTAAAGTCTTCAACTTTCTTTGGATCGTCTTTATAATCATCAAGATTAATTCCGTTTGTGACATTAGTGACATTATCACATAAGTGATATGACTTAATTAATCTTTCAGAATATGGAGTAGGAGTGATAATCATTCCTGCATGTTTATACATGTATGTTAGTTGAGGATAGAACCAAAGTTTTGCGACTTTCCAAAGTCTAAAGCTATCGCGGAAATCTTCATACGTTGAATGACCATGAACGATAGCAGGTATTCCTTTTTTATTTGCTTTTTTAAGAATCTTTTTGGATTTTGAAAAAAGTGTATTGATATGCACCATATCATAAGAATCTTTTGGGTCAATTGTGAAATCAACACCTGCAGATTTTAAAGCATACATTTGGTGACGCATGGCTCTACCAATTCCGCTTTTTTTGATTTTTTCAATTCCTTCAAAATAAAGTAGTACTTTCATATTTTTATTTAGCTTTCTTTTGTCTAAGTTTCATAAGGAAACAGAATAAGACACATAGTCCTGATATTCCAATAATTAACACAAGTATCCACATAATAATTCCAAATCCTTTTTCAAATAAGAAACCATTTGTCTCATAATCTAAGAAGAAATATGGGAATTTTGTGTTTTCTGCATATTGGAAATTTAGTGGCACTCCTATATAGACAAATATCACATAACATAATGGTGCAATCGCACCCATAGATGATCTTGGATAAGTTAAGTTGATATCAGTATCAAATAAGAAGAAATCCACTATGGCTAAAATTGGAACAATTGCATGCAAAGAGAAATTGTTAAATGATAAAAGATAATCTGGGCCAAGAAGTGGCGCAAGCATTGTGAAGAAAACAATAAACGTAATCGTAATAGCAATTGTTGCGACAAACTTAACATATAAAATTATTTGATTCATGAATGACTTTTTGAATATCAACGAATACACTTCATTACATAAGGTCACTAAGGCCATCAAAATAATAAATATATTACTTTGAACAGTGAAAAATAAGAATACAGAACTTCCGCCCATAAAATCAGTGGAAAGTGCTGTAAAAATAATGCCTAACAAACCCACCACAACTAATGCAGTTAGGATTAAGATTCTAATTATTTTTTTAGTTAAGTCGTTCATAGTGATGATTATGTTTTTATTATATCAAAAAACATTTGATACTAAAAAACAGGATTTTTCTTTCCTATTTTCTAGATAATCAAACTTCAGTTTGTTTTAGTATACGAAGTCGACTTTTTTAACTCCATCTCCATATATTGTTTTAAAATCATTTTTCATAGAAATGATGTGATAATTAACTTCTTTCCATAAAGCTTCTCTTTTAGCGGTTTCCACTAAATTGGCGTGATCCCTAACATCATCATCGGCAATAAGCATATATGCATCACTGCGATATTTGGTGTTTCCCATGGTGAAGTTATGCATCGCGCAATCGCCACTACTATTTCCAAAGGAAAGAACTGGAGTTTTACCAATTTCTTGCTCAATTTGTTTAACTTTATTAGTCTTTAAATTTTTGATGAGAAGGTTATCTGTTCTAATTAAATCTTCATCTTTTCCCATCGTATATTTCACGCCATCTTCATCACCTTGTTTAGATGATTTAAGTTCGACATCCATTCCAATAACTCTGTTAGGAGCAATTCCAAGAGATTCAACAAGCGCACGACAGATGAATCGATCAGAACCAGAGACAACATAATAAGTAAAATCGTTCTTTTCTAAGTAAGTAAATACTTCAAGCATTGGTTTATAGAAACTTGTTGCGTATGTCATGCCTTCAAAACCAAATGGAGTTTTACTCGCATATGTTTTAACATAGTTATCAAAGTCTTTAACTGACATTCCCGAATATGCTTTTGCTGCTGCATGAGCGTGTCTCATATCCATATCACTTGGGAAGGCTGCTCCTTCTCGGGCGTGATCTCTAATAATTTGAGCAACTTCAACAACATCGCTTGGAGCAATATCTTTGTAAGAAGGGTCATCAAAGACTCTATATTCAAGCATGTTATATTCAAAATATGATGGGTAAAGTTCTCCGATAAATGTTCCATCCATATCGAATGTAGCAATTCTATCCTCAACCGGGATAAAGTTTGGAGAATTCTTATTAGTGACATCTTTTACGTATTCACAAAGTGACGTTAAAGATTCACATTCATTCCAAAGTTTGAAATGTCTGATATCTGTATTTGAACAGCCACTCATTAATAAAGTTGGAATAATAAATATAATCGCGGATTTTTTCATATCGTTTTCCTCTTGATTTAATTATAATCACAGAGATTATTTATTAAATAAAATATTCATAAAAATTATTTCGATTGCAGCGAAATATTTCCTTCGTATTAATCAAATAATAACGCAATTTGTTTATAATATTTGTCTTGTCTTTTTGCTTTAAATCTTCTTGAACAAACAATCTCTTTTAAATAGATAGATTTATCAGCGTTAGAAATAATTCTTGCTTCCTTGGATTTTGGAAAATTCCTAACATTAACAGGCCACATATGACTTTCAATAACCTTTTTAACTGGTTCATGAATACCAAAATCTTTTTCCGCATTCTTCGCTGCAGTGTATGGGTGACTCCCCATGTGATGTCTACGTTTTGATTTATCAACTCTCCAATCATATAAATAATAATCATGAAGTATTGAACCTAATAAAATTGTGAATAGGTCCCCTCTTTTATGCCTAATAGCTCTTTTAATTGCTAGTTTTGCAACTTTAAAAGAATGAATAAAACAGTTTGAACCACGATGCATAGAAATCTTTTTCATTCTAATAATTTTTTCATCATGCAAAAACGATTGATAGATGTCTTCTAGTTGTTTCTTTGTTTCTTCACTAAGAATCATAGGATAGTCTCGCTAGTTGAAGTTATTATATCAAAAAAGTCGACATTAATGACGACTTATGTTGAAGATTAATCGAAAAGGGTTTTTAGTAAATTTAATAATCCACATAACTACCAATCTTCATTTGGATTATAAGTAGACATTTTAGAAATATCTTCTTTTTCGCCTTCTTTAATCTTTTCAATAAGACCTTTCTGTGAAGATAAATAAATAGTCTCTAACATAGCGTTGCATTCAGCTTCAGAGATAATAACTGCCATAAGTATTTCCTCCTGATTATATTAAACAAACAATACGTACGTAATCAACTACAATTGAACACTTTTGTGTACAATTAGCAATAAGTAAACCCATTATGGGCGACTGATAGTCCACTACTTCACTTTTAAGCTTTTTAAATATGTTTTGTGTTCTTCACTCACACGATAAGATTCAACCGCTTTTTGAATAGCCTTATTATGAATAAATTTATCAAATTTCTTCTCTTCTATTGGTTTGATAAATGAGTCATAGTTTTTGGCTAAT
>CADBUI010000001.1 GCA_902797855.1 uncultured Erysipelotrichaceae bacterium | reverse complement strand
GTACCAACGTTTAAGTGTGGTTTGCTTCTATCAAATTTTGCTTTTGCCATAAAATTGAATTTCCTCCTTAAGTTAATCGTTTAAAAAATTCAACGATTTCATAATATAGCAAGTCTTTTTCAAAATCAACACAATAGTGTTAACTTGATTAACGATTTGACATACCAGATTTCTTAATAATCTCGTCTTGTACAAATCTTGGGCATTCGCCATAATGGCTGAATTGCATGGTGTAGTTACCACGGCCTTGTGTGAAGCTACGTAAATCTGTAACGTAACCGAACATTTCTGCTAGTGGTACTTCTGCTTCAACAATCTTGGCGTTGCCTCTTTGTGTTTCACCAGTCATGTTACCTCTACGACGTGAGATATCACCGATAACATCACCATAGTACTGTTCAGGAACAGTAACTTCAATCTTCATGATTGGTTCGAGGATGACTGGGTTACACTTCTTGGCAGCTTCTTTAAGTGCCATTGAAGCAGCGATCTTATAGGCGGCTTCAGATGAGTCAACATCGTGGCTAGAACCATCAAATAAGGTTGCCTTGATATCGATTACTGGATAGCCTGCTACAAGACCTCTATTAAGAGCATCTTCTAGACCATCTTGGGTTGGGCGAATGTACTCTCTTGGAACACTACCACCAACAACAGCATCGACGAATTCGAAGCCTTTGCCTGGGTTAGGTTCGAAGCGAATCCATACGTGACCGTATTGACCACGTCCACCGGATTGTTTGATATATTTACCTTCACATTCGGCTGCTTGACGAATTGTTTCGCGGTAGCCGACTTGTGGAGCACCAACGTTGACTTGGACATTGAATTCTCTTCTCATACGATCAACGATGATGTCGAGGTGAAGTTCACCAACACCAGCGATGATTGTTTGTCCAGTTTCGTTATTGGTGTGGACCTTGAATGTTGGGTCTTCTTCAGCAAGTTTTTGAAGAGCAATACCCATCTTTTCTTGGTCTGCTTTTGATTTTGGTTCGACAGCTTCTTCGATAACTGGTTCTGGGAATTCCATCTTTTCAAGAATGACTTCATTCTTCTCGTCACAGAGAGTATCTCCAGTAGTAGTTCCTTTTAAACCAACGACAGCACCGATGTCACCTGCATGTAATGCATCGACTTCTTCTCTGTGGTTGGAGTGCATAAGAACGACACGGGCGATTCTTTCCTTAACACCTTTAGTGGAATTGAGGACGTAAGAACCACTTGTTAATGTACCGCTATAAACACGGACATAAGCGAGTCTACCAATGAATGGGTCAGTTGCGATCTTGAAGGCAAGGGCTGCAAGAGGAGCCTTGTCATCTGGTTCACAAGTGACTTGATTGCCGTTTTCATCTTCACCAACTGCATGTGGAATGTCTAGTGGGCTTGGAAGATAAGCAACTACACCATCAAGGAGTAATTGAATACCTTTGTTTTTATAAGCACTTCCGCAGAATACTGGATGGAAATTACCAGTTAAAACGGCTTTACGGATTGTGCTATTAATCATCTCAGTAGGAACTTCTTCCCCTTCGAGGACTAACATCATAAGATCATCATCGAATGCTGCGAGAGCTTCGAGAAGTTTTCCACGAAGTTCTTCAACTTTGTCCTTATATTCTTCTGGGATTGGAGCTTCAGTTGGAGCTTCGTCTTTATCGGATGTATACATCCAAGCTTTTCTTTCAATGATATCGATGACACCATTGAAGCCGGATTCTCTTCCGATTGGGTATTGAACAGCTTCGGCGTTAGCGGCAAGTCTTTCATGAAGTGAGGCAACGCACATATCGAAGTCAGCACCAATAGCGTCGAGCTTATTGACGAAGACGATACGTGGAACACCATACTTTGTACCTTGTCTCCAAACGGTTTCAGTTTGTGGTTCAACACCGTTTTTACCATCAAGAACGGTGACAGCACCATCTAAGACACGAAGTGAACGTTCAACTTCAACAGTGAAGTCGACGTGCCCTGGAGTGTCGATGATGTTAATTCTGTTACCTTTCCAGAACGCTGTGGTAGCAGCGGAGGTAATTGTAATACCTCTTTCTTGTTCTTGTTCCATCCAGTCCATGGTGGCCGCACCTTCGTGGACTTCACCAATTTTGTGGATTTTACCTGTAAAATAAAGAATTCTTTCAGTTGTAGTAGTTTTACCGGCATCGATGTGAGCCATGATACCGATGTTACGGGTGTGAGCTAAATCAAATTCACGTGCCATAAACTAATCTCCTACCATCTATAGTGAGCATACGCTTTATTGGCTTCAGCCATCTTATGCGTATCTTCTCTTTTCTTAACTGAGGCGCCTGTTCCATTAGCAGCATCGATAATTTCATTGGCGAGTTTATCTTCCATTGATTTTTCGTTTCTGAGTCTGGAATAGGTGACTAACCAACGAAGACCAAGAGTTGTTTTACGTTCCATAGAAACTTCAACTGGAACTTGGTAGTTGGCTGCGCCAATACGACGAACCTTTAGTTCGACTTCTGGCATAATATTATTAATTGCGGTTGCAAACACGTCCATTGCTGGTTTACCAGTTTGTTTTTCGATTTTCTTGAAAGCATTATAGAGAATGGTTTGAGCAGTACCTCTTTTACCATCGACCATGATGCGATTGATTAAACGTGTGACAAGTTTACTGTTATAAATTGGATCTGGTAAAACTTCACGTTTTGCAACATTACCTTTACGTGGCATATTGTAATCTCCTTTCTAAAAATTTAATTCGTTATTACTTAGCTGCTTTTGGTTTCTTTGTGCCATAGAGGGAACGACCTTGACGTCTTGCCTCGATACCAGCACAGTCGAGTGTACCACGCACAATGTGATAACGAACACCTGGTAAATCTTTAACACGTCCACCACGAATGATGACGGTTGAGTGTTCTTGTAAATTGTGTCCTTCACCACCGATATAAGCTGTGACTTCATATCCATTAGATAAGCGAACACGAGCGTATTTACGAAGAGCAGAGTTTGGTTTCTTTGGGGTCATAGTACCCACACGAGTGCAAACGCCTCTTTTTTGTGATGAATTTTGGTTTGTTTCTCTAGACTTAAGTGAGTTCCAACGTTTTCCAAGAGCTGGAGCTTTGGACTTCTTAACGCCTTTTGAACGACCTTGTTTAACTAATTGATTAATAGTTGGCATTGATTGTCCTCCTTTCAATGTTTCCCGGTATGCACACATTCCCCGGTGTATCGTATTCCTTTCGAAATAATAGACCCACCTAGGGTCAAAGTGCACGCTTAAAGATAATATAAAAGAAAAATATATATGTCAACAAATATTTTAAATAATATTTATAAATGGAATATATACACACATTACCGGGTGTATCACTTTATTTATATGTAATTGTTAAGGTTAAGAATTCAGATGTAATTTTATCAACTTTAAAAGTAATTCCAAGATCTTCACCACTATGGAATTTATAATCGACAAATGTAGTTTCACCAAAGGTGTCACCTTCATGCCATAAACTATCGTTAGAAGCAATTCCACCACTCATAAAGGAATTACCACCATCTTTTTCTAAAAGTTGATATAAAGGATATTTAGTGTACTCATTTCCTGGTGAAACTGAATTTGAGTGGATGATACCAACTCGGTAATTCTCTTTACTTTTTCCACCATCTTTAAGATATCCAACAGGTTTAATCTTATTTTCAAAAAATCCTGCCCTTGAATCAACGTGATAAACTTTTAAACCTGGTTTAGTAGGTAACTTAGCTTCGACATTGATGCTTTTTGAATCTTTTTCATTTAAACCTGTAGGAGTGTAATATTCTAAAAGAATATATTCATCCATTGCAGACTCGTTCCAGTTTTTATTTAAAAGTAAAACATTACCAGTTGATTCAAATGGAGTTAATGAATATGTAATACTCTTCTCTACTCTAATTGGTCTAATCCAATCGAGGATCATTTTAGAGAAGGCTGTTTCATCTCCAATTGAATAATCCATCATATCAATATGACCAGTTGGAGAATAATTACCATTTGTCGCGTAATAATCATCTAGTCCTAATAAATGACCAGTTTCATGAATTAAAGTGTGAGAATCGACTTTATTATAGGTATCTAAATTAAGCATAGAAAATGAAGTCCAACTCACAAGTGCTTCACTATTAAACGTATACGCCCATAAAGGTGTATTTGGTCCATTAGGAGAATCATCTGCTGGAGCGCTATAGATAAAATAGATTGGAAGTCCTTGGTTAGGATCACCATTTACGTAGTAAGAGGCTAAATCACCATATTTATTTTGATACCAAGAGAGAGCTTCTTTATAAATATTTACAACAATTGTTTTATTTGTTGATGGGTTTTGTAAATCTTCATATGTCACGCTTGGTCTAAACCAATCAGTGACTTTTCCATCTATTTTAAGTTTTCCATAACTTGATTTATCAAAGTAGGATGCAACTGATTCATATTGAGTGCGGCTTTCTTTTCCAAAGAAGGCATTTTGAATAAGTGTTCTACTAAGAGGACAACCATGAGCGAGCCTATCACAGGTATAATCAGCAAAATCAACAGGAATAACTAACATCTTTGAATTACCAGTTGAATTCATTTTATGAAGGTAATTTTGACTACGATAAAGTTCGTCGTAAGATTCAATATATTCAGTCTGTTCACTACCGTTTACGTAACGAAGTGATTTGTAATATCCTAACTGAGAAACATTTCCATCAGTCCAAGTTTGACGGAAATCTTTATCGATTACATCATATGAATAACGTTCAAAAATAATATCGTTAGACGAACAACTAACAAGCAAAAGAAGAGTAGCTAATGAAGAAACAATAAAATTCTTTCTTTTGTTCATAATTAACTAAATTATATAAATAAATTTAAAAAAGAAAAAGACCACATCAATTTAGATATGGCCTTTATTATTTTAGTCAGCGTAGGCAAATTCGATTGTTGCACTTTCCGCACTAGCGGCTTTGATGGTGATTTTGTATCCGAAGTGGATTTCTTGATCTCTTTCTTCGCCTTTCTTTTCATTCATCATGAAGTCAGCGTAGTTTTCACCATTATTGAATCCGTCACCAGCTTGGAAGAGGTTATCGTTATTAACCATGCTAATGATTGTTTCAGAGCTTCTTGGTAAGAATTGAAGTAACCAAGCCTCATCAACACGTTCAGTATCGGTATTTGTAGTTGCGGTATCAACTTTACCAAGTTCACCAGTACCGACAATTTTTTCAGTATAGTCGATGAACTGCCATCCACCATTATATTGGAATGTACCTAAACGGCTATCAACGTGATAGATTTTCACACCTGGAATTGATGGGCAGAGTGGGTAATTACCAGCGTAATTGTGCTTTGAATCTGCTTCATTAAGTCCAGTTGGAGTATAAAGTTCAAGCATGAGGTATTCATTATAGAATGAGTTACCATATTGCTCATGATCTTTATAGAATCCACGATATGGAACCATGATACATTCACCAGTTTCAGTGAATGATTTAATTGTTACTTCAGTTGGACCGGTGACAACAGTTGGGTTAACCCAGCCATATAATGCCTTAGAATAGGCGCAGTGATCACCAACGTTATGGTCCATCATATCAACACTACCACATGGGTTTTTACCAGAGTAGCTTGTGTCATAGTAGTCTTTTAGACCTAAACCGTGACCAGTTTCATGGATTAATGTATGAGCGTCCATTGGAACACCATCAGAAACCTCTTGGCATGTCCAGTTTCTATGAGTTTGCTTGCTTTCATCAAAATAACCGCCTTCAACGAAGGTATAGTATGAGAAGAATGCATATTTAGAAATTGTTGGACGTTCGACGTTTTCTGTACCAGTGGAGTTACCACCACAATATGCCCAGAAAATATCGTTATTAATTGGCTTATCATAAACTGCATTACCAGCATCGGTTGCATAGAATGGAGCGCTATAGACTACTTCGATTAAGTCGAATGCACCATCGTGGTTGCTATCGAAATATTGAAGGAAGTCTTTTCCACTCGTGAAGTCACTACCATCTTCTTTTTTAAGATCGAGATAATGTTTAGCGGTATCATCAGAATAATATTCAATTAATTCAGCAGCTAAACGGCTAGCAGCGTATTCACCATAGGCATCGACCCATTGTTTTGCGGTAGCCCATGTTGTGGTTGGGTGTTCCCAGTCCCAATATGGCTTATACCATGGAGCGACGATACCATTGAGGTTAAGTGCGCCATAACTAGATTTTTTATAGAAGCTTGATAATGATTCCCATTGAGTATCACTTGATTCACCAAAATAAACTTTACGGATATCTTCACGTGCTGCTTCTGCACCACGGCCAGTACCCATTCTTTCATCGGTAAATCTTCTTGCGTATCTTTTGCTATTTGGACCTGTGATTTCAGAGTTATAGTATTTACCAATTTCATCGGCAGGATAATCCTTGAATTCAATTGGGACTACAAATACTCTTGAGTTACCAGTTGATGGACAAGCAGGTGCTTGTTTTTCGCCTTTCGTGGTCACTTCGTTAAGAGTATTAACTTCAGGAAGATCGCGGAATTTTCTTTGATGTTCTGGAGAGATTGAGTTTTCACCATTACAAGCAGTTACCATACCTAAGATTGGTAAGAGAGTAATTAGAGAAAGAATTCTACGTGTTTTCATATTTTTATCTCCTTTCCTAGTTTAACTATGTATAAGTTAAAAGCATTATAGCAAAGATGAAATAAAGTACAAACAAAATATAATAATTTTGTCATATGAAAACGTTTTCTTTTAGTTAAAAGGGAGCACTTTGTGCCCCCTTATAAATAGCGGCAAATTATTATAAATAAGTAACTATCTATATGTTTTTTCATTAAAAAAGGAGCCACCGAAATGGCTCCAATTTTAGAATATTTATTCAGCGTCTTCGTCGCGGTCGTAAGATTCAATATATTGTCTCTTAACGGCTTTCATCTTACTTGCAACAGTGAATTCTTCAGTTGGTTCATCAAAGACATTGTTGTTTGGATTACCGCTACCGGCTGGGATAAGTTTACCAACGATAACATTTTCCTTTAAACCATGGAGGGTATCGATTTTGCCTTTAATAGCAGCATCGGTAAGAACTCTTGTGGTTTCTTGGAAGCTAGCGGCGGATAAGAATGATTTAGTCTCAAGCGCAGCTTTGGTAATACCAAGAACACGTGGACGAGCAATAGCTGGACGACCACCGGCAAATAATTGTTCTTCGTTAGCTTCGGTAAATGTATCGATATCGACACGTGTACCTGGGATAAGTTTAGTATCTCCAGCATCGGTGATAACGACTTTACGAAGCATTTGACGAATGATGACTTCAAGGTGTTTATCGGAAATATCGACACTACCTTGAGTAGAATAAACGTTATGGATTTCCTTGAGGAGGTAGTTTTGAACTTTAGTTTCATCACTGACATCAAGGAGTGTTTTTGGAGAGATAGCACCAGCAGTGAGTTTATCACCAGCTTCAACCATGTCGCCTTCACTTACAACTAAGTGAGCGCCATAAATGGAGAGGTGTTCTCTTTCTTCCATATCATTTTTGACGATAATGGTGTACCTACCATTATTTTCAGAAATTGAAGTGACTTTACCAGAGATAGAAGCAATGAGAGCTTCGCCTTTTGGTGTACGAGCTTCGACAAGTTCTTGAACTCTTGGTAAACCTTGGGTGATATCACCGACGCCAGCAACACCGCCAGAGTGGAAGGTACGCATTGTTAACTGTGTACCAGGTTCACCGACGGATTGAGCGGCCATAATACCAACGGCTTCACCAATCTTAACAAGTTCACCAGTAGCGAGGTTTGTACCATAACAATGGACACAAACGCCATCTTTGGTTTGACATCCAAATAAGGATCTGATCTCAACTTCTTTAATTCCAGCGACGATGACTTTATCAGCAGCAGTATCACTAATAAGTGTATTTGCTGGAACGATAACTTCACCTGTGGATGGATCGACGATTTCTCTAAGTGAGAAACGACCAACAAGTCTATCTTTAAGTTTGATGATTGGTTTCTTTTCGTTTGGATCATCACTCTTAATTTCACGAACTACAAATCCGTGGTCAGTGTGACAATCTTCCTCACGAACAATAACGTCTTGAGAAACGTCAACAAGTCGACGTGTTAAGTAACCAGAGTCTGCAGTCTTAAGAGCTGTATCAGCACTACCTTTACGGGCAGAGTGAGTAGCAACGAAGAATTCAGAAACGGACATACCTTCACGTAAACAGGCCTTAATTGGAATTTCAATTTTTTCGTTATGTGGGTCAAGCATAATACCACGCATACCTGAAAGTTGAGCAATGTGTGTCATGTTACCACGAGCACCACTATCAAGAATCATGTAAATTGGGTTACGGATATCAGCTTTGAATTGTTGAGAAAGTTTTGGCTCAATCTCATTTTTCTTAACATCTTCCCAAAGGGAAACAACAAGGTTATGGTGTTCTCTTTCGTTGATGAGACCTTTGCGGTACATCTTATCAATCTTAGCGACTTCTTCATCACCTTTTGCAAGAATGCTTGCTTTATCTTTAAGAAGTGGAATATCACTTAAAGCAATTGTGAAGCCGGCGATTGTTGAATACTTAAATCCTTGGTCTTTCATCTTATCAAGGACAGCGGAAGTTTTACTTCTACCATAACGATGATAGACTTCGTCAATAATGACACCGAGTTCTTTCTTAGTGAATGGAGTGTTTAATGGACGGTTATGAATAGCTTCCTTAATATTTGTACCAAATGGAACAAAGAAGTCTGCTAAATCACCTTTAAGGTTAGCGAGATCTTTATTCGAAGCACTAAGTCTATTTAAGTATGGGAAATCTGCTGGGAAAATAAGGTTAAAGATAACTTTACCAACAGTGGTTAATAAGTATGAATTATTCATCTCTTCGGTGAATCCACTCTTCTTGAGAGCTTTACCGATAATAGCAATACGGGTATGGAGGTGAATTTGTTTTGTTTGATAAGCTAAGACAACTTCATCAATACTTGCAAAGACTTTACCTTCGGCATTTCCATATTGAGTAAATAATTCAAATTCTTCATAGTCACCTTTAGCTTCTCTACGGCTAGCGCGAGCAAGTAAGGCTTCTTTAGTCTCTTCAAGAGTGAGATAGTAGTTACCAAGCACCATGTCCTGAGAAGGAGTAACGATTGGTTTACCATCTTTTGGTCCAAGAATGTTATTGCTTGCGAGCATAAGTTCAAGGGCTTCTTGTTGAGCGGCTTTTGAAAGAGGTAGGTGAACGGCCATCTGGTCACCATCGAAGTCAGCGTTAAATCCAGCACAGACAAGTGGGTGGAGACGAATAGCTCTACCATCGACAAGTTTTGGTTGGAACGCTTGAATACCTAAACGGTGAAGTGTTGGCGCACGGTTAAGGAGCACTGGGTGATCAGAAATGATCTCTTCAACGATATCAAATACGATTGGATCATATTCATCGATGATTCTTTGTGCGACCTTATTCGCGTTCGCGTAACCTCTTTTAATAAGAATATTAGAAATATATGGACGGAGTAATTGAATGGCCATTTCTCTTGGAATACCACATTGGTACATCTTTAGATCTGGACCAACTGCGATAACGGAACGACCAGAGAAGTCGACACGTTTACCAAGTAAGTTTTGTCTAAATCTACCTTGTTTACCTTTTAAGCTTGAGCTTAAGGATTTAAGGGCACGACCATTTGGACCTTGAACAGGTTTATTACGACGACCATTATCGATTAAAGCATCCACTGCTTCTTGAAGCATACGGCAGGCGTTAGTTGTAATAACTTTTGGTGCTTTAATTTCAATATCTTTTTTAAGACGGTTGTTTCTCATAATGACACGACGATATAGTTCGTTAAGGTCACTAGCAGCGAAACGACCACCTTCAAGTTGAAGCATTGGGCGAAGATCTGGTGGGAGAACTGGAATAACATCAAGGACCATCCATTCTGGCTTATTGTCAGAATTGCGGAATGATTCAATGACTTCAAGTCTCTTAACAAGTTTAGTGCGTTTTTGATCAGCGCTTTCTTTGCCTTTTAATGCATCTTTTGCAGCGAGTTCTGCGATTTCTTTTGTTACTTCTTCATAATCCTTATCAAGATTAACTTCAGAAAGTAAACGTTTTACCGCAGCAGCACCTTCACCAAATTCTGCTCCAGTATATTTGGAGATAAATTTAGCAACACTATAGAAGTCGAAGGCTTCTTTGTTATCACCCATACTTTCTATGAAAGTTTGAGCTTTTTCATAATCAGCACTTCCAACTTCAATATTTGGAAGGATTTCATTAATTGTTGCGGTAAATTCAACTCTAGCTGTCTTTTCATCAAGGAATTCACGATATTTGAGGACTTTAGAAGTACCTGGATTTAAACATACGTGAGCGATGAAGTAGACGATTTCTTCGAGTTGTTTTGGAGAAAGTCCATCTAAAAGAAGAGCGATTCTGCTTGGAATACCTTTAAGGTACCAAATATGTGTACATGGGCTGACGAGGTTGATGTGACCTAAACGTTCACGTCTAACTTCTTTAGAAATAACTTCAACACCACACTTTTCACATTTGATGCCAGCATATCTAATCTTCTTATAGTGACCACAGTGACATTCATAATCCTTGCTAGGACCAAAAATTCTTTCGCAGAATAAACCATCCATTTCAGGTTTTTGACTACGATAGTTAATGGTTTCGCCTTTTGTGACTTCACCGTGGCTGAGCGCACGAATACGTTCAGGTGAGGCAAGGCCTACTTTAATAGCAGATAATTTTTCTACGTTAAACATTAGTCGTTACCTCCTCTAATTTCTTCAAGCGCAGCGGAAAGTTCATCTTGGTCAGTGATGAGGACATCGGTGTCTCTTTCAATAGATTCACCAGTTAAGTCTCTAAGAGCACTGTTGATCTTTCTTTCTTCTTTTTGATCTTCTAAAGCAAGAGCATCTGTGTCGATGATGTTATGTTTATCATCGTAGAGTTTGACGTCTAAGCAGAGAGCGCTAAGTTCTTTTACAAGAACCTTGAAGGCTTCTGGGATGCCTGGCTCTGGAAGAGGAATACCTTTGATGATAGCTTCACTGACTTTACGTCTTCCTAAGCGGTCATCAGATTTATAGGTGATGATTTCTTGTAATGTATGGGCTGCGCCATAAGCTTCAAGAGCCCAAACTTCCATTTCACCAAATCTCTGACCACCGTTTTGAGCTTTACCACCAAGAGGTTGTTGGGTAATAAGGCTATATGGTCCAGTGGAACGTGCATGTAATTTATCATCGACCATGTGGACGAGTTTAATCATATACATGATACCAACGGAGATTCTTTCATCGAATCTTTCACCAGTACGGCCATCATAAAGGATTGTTTTACCATCTTCAGCAAGGTTAGCTTGTTTCATGAGATCATAAATCTCTTCATTGCTAATACCATCGAAGACTGGGGTAGCAACCTTAAGTCCAAGCTTCTTACAAGCTAGACCAAGGGTGATTTCTAAGATCTGTCCGATATTCATACGAGATGGAACACCAAGTGGGTTGAGCATGATGTCAACTGGGGTACCATCAGCGAGGAATGGCATATCTTCAACAGGGAGAATACGTGAGATAACACCTTTATTACCATGACGTCCACTCATCTTATCACCTTCGGAGATTTTTCTCTTTTGGGCAATATAGACACGAATGGATTTGATAACGCCTGGTGGGAGGTCATCTCCATTTTCAATGGAGAAGATCTTGACATCTAAGACGATACCAGCACCACCATGTGGGACTCTGAAGGATGAATCCTTAGTGTCTTTAGCTTTTTCGTGGAAGATGGCCATGAGAAGTCTTTCGTTTGGACCAACTTCTGTTTGAGCTTTTGGTGTGACTTTACCGACTAAGATATCGTGTTCACGAACTTCACTACCTGGAACGATAATACCATTTTCATCTAGGAAGGCTTTTGCAGCTTCACCAGTGTTTGGAATATCGCGGGTGATAACTTCAGGTCCAAGTTTTGTTTCACGACAATCGATAGTGTGTTCAACAATATGGATTGAAGTGTATGTATCATCTTTGACAAGTCTTTCAGACATAATGACAGCATCTTCGTAGTTATAACCTTCCCAGGTCATAAATGCGACTGTGACGTTTTGTCCTAAGGCTAAATCACCATTTTGCATGGATGGACCATCAGCGAGGATGTCTCCGGCTTTGACTTTATCACCAGGTTTAACGATTGCGACTTGGTTAATGCAAGTACCATCGTTACTTCTTTCGAATTTTTGAAGTTGATAAATTCTTTCGAATTTAGCACTTTCTTTAACAATTATCTTTTGAGAATCAACGTATTTGACTGTTCCATCAGCGGCACTTACAACAGCAAGACCAGCATCTTTAGCAATCTTATATTCAATACCAGTTCCGACATATGGAGCGGTTGGTCTAAGAAGTGGAAGGGCTTGACGTTGCATGTTAGCACCCATGAGAGCACGGGTAGTATCATCATTCTCTAAGAAAGGAATACACGCGGTCGCGATAGAAACAATTTGTTTTGGAGAAACGTCAATATAGTCAACGAGATCTGGTGAGACAAGGACGTTTTCACCGTTGTGACGAGCGATGACTTCCTTATCGATAATCACTCCATCTTCGTTAACGTTAACGTTAGCTTGAGCAATATAGTGATCACGTTCTTTAATAGCAGAAAGATATTCTGTTTTATCGGTGATCTTGCCACCTTTTTCAACAATACGATATGGAGTTTCAATAAATCCATAGTTATTGATCTTTGCGTAGCAAGCTAAATTGTTGATAAGACCAACGTTTTGACCTTCTGGAGTTTCAATTGGACAAATACGACCATAGTGAGTTGGGTGAACGTCACGGACTGCCATTGAGGCACGATCACGAGAAATACCACCAGGACCTAAAGCGGAAAGTTTACGCTTATTGGTGAGCTCAGCTAATGGGTTAACTTGATCCATGAACTGTGATAATTGGGAGCTCGCGAAGAATTCGCGAACTGAAGATGTTAATGGTTTAATGTTATTAATTAAGGAATTGATTGTGGCGCTTTCTAAGTCACTAATGGACATCTTTTGTTGAACTGTCTTGTAAAGTTTAGATAAGCCCATGCGGAATTGAGTTTGAAGTAACTCACCAACGCAACGGACACGTCTATTTGCAAGGTTATCGATGTCATCGACTTCGCCGATTCCTTCCATAATATTCATTAAATAAGAGAATAAAGCAATAACATCACTGAAGGCCATGCAAGTGCATGTTAAGTTAAGGTCAGTACCAATGATGTTGATGGTTTTATTCATCTTTTCACTTGTGTAAACCTTAACAATATTAACTTTACCTGCGAATACTTGTTCATTCTCTAAATCGGTTTTACCTTTTTGAGCATGAGCAACTAAAGCCTTATATAAGTTTTCGTTAGCTTTAATAACTTTTAAGTGAGCGCCGTTCTCGAACACTTCGGCGTCAATTAAACTTCTAATATCTTCTTTGGTTAATAAATGACCTTTAGTGAAGAGGATTTCTCCATCGCTAGAAACTAAGTTTTCAGCGAGGATTCTTCCTGCTAAACGATCATAAATACCAAGTTTGCGGTTAATTTTATTACGTCCTGGATTACCGATGTTATAACGGCGATGATCGAAGAATTGTTGGACTAAGAAAGTCGCAACACCATCAGCTGTAATTGGTTCGCCTGGTTTTAATTTACGGAAAATATCAACAAGGGCATCAGTTGAGCTGACAACATCTCTATTCTTTTCAATTGTGGTTGTGAAGATTTCACTATCACCGAAAAGTTTAATGAGTTGTTTTTCGTCATCAAGTCCAAGTGCTTTAAGGAATGTGGTTGCAGGCATCTTCTTTTGACGGTTGATACGAACATTAACCATTCCTTTAAGGTCGGTTTCAAATTGTAACCAAGAACCATGAGTAGGAATTAAATCCGCTTCATAGATTGATTTACCAGTTTTTGGATCGACACTGTTAGAAAGGTATGCACCTGGGGAACGGACGATTTGAGAAACGATAACTCTTTCAGCACCATTGACAATGAATGTTCCGGATTCTGTCATTAATGGGATATCACCTAAATAAATGTCATGTTCCTTAACTTCATTTTTGTTGCTATATCTTAATGCAAGTCTAGCATAGAGTGGAGCTTGATAAGTTTTTTTACGTTCTTTACATTCTAAGAATGGATATTTTGGTTCTCTAAGTTCAGAGGATAAGTATTCAATGAAAACATCCTCGGAATAGTTAGCGATTGGGAAGATCTCACGGAGAACTTCATCAAGGCCTTTTTCGAGAAACCACTTGTAGGAATTTGTCTGAACTTCTACAAGATTAGGGAGTTCGAGACTACCAGAAATCTTTGAAAAGTTAATACGATTATTTGGTAGTAATGGATAATCTTTATATGTTTTTGACATGTAATGGCTCCTTAATTTATTAATTCACTTTTTTGATTGACCTTAGAATCACAAATCCTTTCTTACGAGCTAGGATTTCTGCATTTCCGAATACCTCTTCGAGATATTTTTTAGCGCTTAATGCGCCTTGCTTGATTCTTATGACAATAAAGAGTGAACCGCCATCAATTAAATGATCTTTCGCACCGACGTAAATGGCATAGGTAACTTTCTTACCAGCCCTTATCGGCGGATTGCTCACAATTGAATCATATAGTCCTTCAATCTCTGTATAGATGTCACTTTGAAGGCAGGTGACTCGATGGCTTAACGCGAGCTGCGCAGCATTTTTCTCACATAAAGCGAGTGCGCGCGAATTGACATCTGAACAAGTGATGTTCAGGGATGGGGATAAAGTGGCCAGAGTTAAGCCAATCGGGCCATAACCGCATCCTATGTCTAGCATTTTTCCAACTAGGTGAAGAGGAGCAAGAGTTTCGAGTAGAAGTCTTGTCCCCTCATCTAATTCTTTTTTGGAAAATACGCCATTATCAGTTAGCAAATCAAATGAATGACCAGCTATTTCGTAATGAATAGTTCTTGGTTTAGATTCAACTGATCCGTCGTTTATAAAATAGTGCGACATGCTAACTAAATAGAGTAAGTTGATTTAATTATTTAATTTCAACTTCGGCACCAGCAGCGACAAGAGCTTTCTTGTGTTCTTCGGCTTCAACTGGTGAAATGTGTTCTTTGATTGGGCTTGGTGCAGCATCAACGAGCTTCTTAGCATCCATAAGGCCTAAACCTGTGATTGCTTGAACAGCTTTGATAACTTGAACCTTGGAAGCACCAACAGCTTTTAAAATTAAGCTGACTTCGGCTGGACCGGCTTTGGATTCTTCTTCAGCTGGTGCAGCGGCAGCAGCGGCTACTGGAGCAGCGGCTGTAACTCCGAATTCTTCTTCGACTGCTTTAACGAGATCATTGAGTTCGAGAACAGTCATTTCTTTAAGAGAAGCAATAATTTCTTCTTTTGTTAACTTTGCCATAGTAATTTCCTCCTAAATAGGCATTAATTTTTGCTATCCGCAACTGCTTTGACTGTGCAAGCGAAACTGCGGATAGGTGCTTGCAAGCACGATAAGAACATGGAAATTAATCCTTCGCGTCCTGGGATACTTGCTAAATCTTTGACTCCTTTGGCGTCGATGACTTTTCCTTCGACTAAGCCAGCCTTGATAACGAGAGCTTCGTTTTTCTTGGCGAATTTGGCTAAGACTTTTGGAGCAGCGACAACGTCACTTGAGAAGACATAAGCATTGGATCCGGACAAATATTGGTCAAGTTCTTCATGTCCAAGAGAGTCATTAGCGATTCTCACCAATGTGTTCTTGTAGACACCAAAGCTAGCACCAACTTCTTTGAGAGACTTTCTAAGTTCTGAGAGTTGAGCGACTGTAAGTCCACGGTATTCAACAACGACAACTGATTGTGATTGCTTGAAACTTTCGACTAATCCTTCGACAACTACTTTCTTCGACTTGAGAGTTTCTGGATTCATGTGTTCTACCTCCTTTTAAATGTTTTTTAGAGGCTCCAATATACTTGGTAGTTATACACCTGGGCAACATTATTAAGTCCCGTGACCGTTGCTGTCTAAGGTATATTGTGCTCTGTTGTGGGGTTTTATATCCGTCAATTATTCAACGATGAATTTGATTGATGGACCCATTGTTGTATGAACAACGGCATTTTTAACGTAGATACCTTTAACGGCTGCTGGTCTCACTTTTAATAAAGTAGCGACAAGAGTCTTTAAGTTTTCTACTAATTTGCTGGTTTCGAAGCTAACACGTCCGATTGAGAGAGCCATATTGGCATCCTTATCTAAACGATATTCAACTCTACCTAACTTGATTTCTTTGATTGCTTTTGCGATATCCATTGTGACTGTACCGGTTTTTGGGTTTGGCATTAATCCTTTTGGACCTAAGACTCTACCCATCTTACCGAGTTCACCCATCATATCTGGGGTGGCAACGATGACATCAAAGTCAAACCAGTTTTCTTTTTGGATCTTTTCAAGTAATTCCTTACCTCCGGCAAAATCCGCACCGGCAGCTTTCGCTTCTTCTACCTTTGAAGTAATTGCACAAATCTTTTTGCTCTTACCATTTCCGTTTGGAAGGATGAGAGTTCCTCTAATTTGTTGATCAGCTTTTGTAGTGTCAACATTGAAACGGATAGAGACATCGACTGTTGCATCAAACTTCACGGTTGATGTTTTCTTGACAAGCTCACATGCTTCTTCGATTGAATAAACTTTGCTAGAATCGACGAGTTCAAGAGCTTTCTTATAGTTTTTTGAAAGTTTCATAATTATTCGTCAATCGTGATACCCATATTACGTGCGCTACCTTCAACTACTTTCATAGCAGCTTCGATAGTGTCACAGTTAAGGTCTGGCATTTTGTATTCAGCGATTTCCTTTAATTGAGCTTTGCTAATATGACCGACTTTGGTAGTTTTTGGGTTGCTTGAACCTTTCTTAATACCTGCAGCCTTAAGTAACAAACCTGCAACTGGGGAAGTCTTGATTACGAAATCGTGTGATTTGTCTTCATAAGCAGTGATGATTACTGGAACGATTTCACCACGGCGGTCAGCTGTCTTTGCATTGAAATCAGTGCAGAACTTTGGCATCACAACACCAGCAGATGCTAGTTTTGGACCAGGTTTAGCTTCGCCACCAGGGAGTTCCATTTTCACTACTTTGACGATTCTTTTACTCACGTGACATTTCCTCCTTTTTTAAATAGTTTGTCCGTGTTGTGGTCATAGAAGTGATACGTTTACTTCTTCCACATTACGAATATGTATGTGCATTCGCGCTCTCACCGCGAAAACATACGCTTTGAAAGTTTATCAAAATACGTACGCGTAAGCAAGAAAAAAATGTAGGAGGAGTTTCCTACATCTTTTCTAAAATATATATTTTATAAACACAAATATTTTTGTAATTTTTTTCGATTATTTTATCTTTCGATAGATGATTAATACGGAGTTAATTGCGAGTAAAACAGTGAGTCCAGTATCGGATAAAATATCGAAAATTGGAGGGAAATTTGGGATGGTTAAAGTGAGGACCATCACAGCGACTTTGATAGTTAATGCAAAGACGATATTAAAGATAGCAACAGCCCTAGTTAGACGAGCAATTTTGATTGAGTGATAAATCTTTAAAGGATGATCTTGCATGATGACTACATCAGCGTTTTCAACTGCGACATCGCTACCTATTCCACCCATCGCAAAGCCGACATCAGCTTTCATAATTGATGGGGTATCATTGATACCATCTCCAGCAAATAAAACTGCCTCTTTTTTCTTCTTACTTTGCATAGCTTCATCAACATATTTTGTCTTGTCGATTGGGAGAAGTTTTGCGTGATATTCTTTGATACCAACTTGTTCTGCAACTGACTTAACATTTTCTAATGTGTCACCAGAAAGTAGGACAATCTTAACCTTAAGTTCATTAAGTTTTTTAACGAGAGTTTTAGCCTTATCTCTAATAACGTCATTTAGCACAACATATCCCATAAATTTACCATCACTAGAAACGTAGATTACTGTACCAATTTCATTAATTTGAGGGACATCAATTCCATTATTTTTTAGTAAATCTACATTACCTGCATAAATGTCATGACCTTCATAATTTGTGTGTGTTCCATAACCTGCAAGTTCTTCATAATTTTCTTGTTTAAGAGCTAGTTCAGCCGTGTTCCTATGCAAAATTATTGCTCTTGCAATTGGGTGATTACTTCTTGATTCCGCGCTTAATAGATAAGTCATAAACTCATCTTCTGTTATGTCGTTAGGAACAATTTTTGTGACTGCAAAATTACCATAGGTAAGTGTGCCTGTTTTATCGACAAATAACACTCCTGGATTACAAAGCTGATCTAAGATATTCGCTCCCTTAATAATGACACCAATCTTGGAAGCTAAGCCAATACCAGCGAAATAAGCTAATGGAACAGAGATAACAATTGCACATGGGCAACCCACAATTAAAACAAAGACACTTCGATAAGTTGCAACCGCCCAGTCTTTTGTAACAAAGCCAAATATTAAGAAGAAGGCAATTGCTACTAATAAAACAAAAGGAGTGTACCATCTAGCGAATCTAGTGATGAATTTATCAACCTTAGATTTATGTTCACCACTATTTTGAACAAGTTCCATAATCTTAGAAATAGTTGATTCATGGAACAACTTTTCAACCTTTAATGTTAATGAACCATTCTTAAGAATTGTGCCGCTTAAAACATGATCACCATTTTTAACGCTTAGAGGCATACTTTCACCAGTTAATGATGAGGTATCTAAATCACCAGTTCCATCACAAACTATCCCATCAACAGGAACGATTTCTCCAACATGGATAACGATTCTATCGTTAATATTTAACTTATCTGGACTAACTTTAACTATTTTATTATCTGTTACTAAGTTAGCGAAGTCCGCTCTTAAATCAATTGCATCAGCGATAGCTTGTTTAGATTTCTTAGAAAGGATGCTTTCAATTAATTCACCTACTTGGAAAAGGGCTAATACCATTACTCCATCAAAGAAGACAGGTTCAGCTTCTTTAAAGAAGGCAATACAGAACGCACCAGCTGTCGATAAAGTCATTAACAAATGTTCATCAATTGGGTTTTGTAAATGGATAATATGTTCAATAACTTCCCAAAGGATATCGTATATTCCTAGTGCAAGCGCGGCCACGTATATAGATATAGGAATCCAAGCGTTTTGCTCGTTCTGCCAGTTTTCGACTCCAGGAAACATAACTTTACTAATAACTAATCCAGTCACCATTAAGGCCACAACAACTGCAATTCTTATTAATAAGAAAATAGTTTTTTTATCGAATAGTTTTTCTTTCTTTTTCTTAAGCTGATTAGCGTCTTCAATTTCAATTGGATCATCTTCAACTTCTTTAATAAATGATAATAATTCTTCTTTTGTGTAAGGTGTATCTTGATAGATGATAAACATTCTGTCGTTTTGGAAATCGATAACACATGAGCGAATGTTTATTTTAGTATTGAGATGTTTTTCAACCTTGCTTGCACAGTTAGCGCAATCAAATCCTTTAATTGAATAGATATATTTTTTCATATAGGTAGTCCTCTATTTCTCACATACATGCTCGTAGACAACTTTAATAAGTTCGTGCACATGTTCATCTTTTAAATAATAATATACGCGTGTGCCCTCCTTGCGCGAACCGATTAAATCAGCGTCTTTAAGCACTCTAAGTTGATGAGACACTAAAGACTGAGAAGCACCAATATCTTTAATGATGTCAGAGACTGATTTCTCACTACTACCTTTACTTGGTAATAAAGAGTACAAGATTTTTAACCTTGTTGAATCGCTTGCGATATTAAGAGTTTCTTCCATCGCATCGATAATTTTTTCACTTGGAATCTTAGCCATAAAATAACCTCGTGATTATTATATGAACAGTCATTCATATAGTCAATTAAAATATGAGCAATTATTCATATATACTAATTAAAAAAGAAAAACTCCCGAAAGGGAGTTAATCTTATTTGTTAAGTTACATCTTTTCAATTTCAGAGAATTCAACATCCGCGAATGTACTTCTTCCGAAGAAGACGATTTCAATGCGGCAAGCACCTGTCTCTTTATTGATATCGACGATTGTACCTTCGGTACCTTCAAGTGTACCATGAATAACTTTAACAGTATCACCAACGTTATATTGAGAGATCATTGATTGATCAATCATACCCATACGTTTTAAGACTGGTTCCATTTCTTCAAGTGAAACTGGGGTTGGTTTTTGACCACCACCAGCAGAACCGGCGATACCTGTGACCCCTGGAGTGTTTCTAACAACATACCAAGTTTCATCATTCATGATCATTTCAACGAAAATGTTGCCTGGGAAGAGATTTTTCATTTTCTTTTTTGTTCCAGCAGGTTTTCCATCTTTAGTTACTTGAACTTCGACTTCTTCTTCTGCAACGAGAACTTGGAAAATGAATTCTTCTAAGTGCATATTCTCAATACGCTTTCTTAAGTTGCTAGCAACTTTGTTTTCGTGTTGTGAATATGTGGTAACAATATACCAATGCTTTTCAGCTAATTTTTCTTGTGATGCCATAATTACCTCCAGAATAAAGCTTTGATAGCAGCAATAGGTTCACTACCACCACTATTTCCTTTTAAGCCACTAAATAATTGTTTAAGTTGTCCAATAAGGCTACCAGCTGCTAAGTCTTCTAAAGAAAGAACTAGAGCGCAGAAGCCGCAGATAATAAGTGCTGCGACGAAAGCAGGGATAAATTGGTCGCGTTTTGGCCAACGGACTCTTTTACCTTCTTTGATAACTTCTTGAGTATATTTTTTAACACCCATAGAAATACCTCCTTATTTGCTTTCTTTGTGGAGAGTCATCTTTCCACATTTAGGGCAAAACTTTTTTAATTCAAGACGTGTAGTTTGACCTTCCTTAACTGTAGATGTGTAGTTTCTACTAAGGCATTCAGAGCAAATTAAAATAACTTTCTTTCTCATACGTTAGGTTATCCTACTTTCAAATCTTGCTTTGCTATCTTACAACACATAAAAGTTAAAAGTCAATTATTATTAGTCTTATTTAGTGATTTTATCTACTAAACCATCTAATAGGCTGACATCATAGCTTTCAATATCACCATTATCGACCTTGCTAGCGAGAAGTGGATCGATTGGAAGTTCAGCAAGAATTTCTAGTCCTGCTTTTCTAACATCATCTTTAAAATGTTTATTTCCAAAAATTTCAATATGTTTACCGCAATCAGGGCATTTAACATATGCCATATTTTCGACAAGTCCATAAATAGGAACATACATCATCTTTGCCATGTTAACCGATTTTGCAACAACCATGCTGACGAGTTCTTGAGGAGAAGAAACCACAATAACTCCATCAATTGGAAGAGATTGGAAAACAGTTAATGGGATGTCTCCAGTTCCTGGCGGCATATCGATAAGTAAATAATCAAGTTCACCATAATTTACATCAGTGAAAAGTTGTTGGACAAATCCTGCGACAAGAGGTCCTCTCCAAATTATTGGAGCCTCATTATCTTCTAAAAGAAGATTTGCAGACATAACTTTAATCTTATATTGTTTAGTTTCTACTGAAAGAAGACCTTCTTCATTTTGACCAGCAAGAACATTATTTAAACCAAAAGCTTTTGGGATACTTGGGCCAGTGACATCAGCGTCCATAATCGCAACTTTGTATCCTTTTTTTGCTAGCGCAACAGCACTTAGAGAGGTCACTAAAGATTTACCAACTCCACCTTTACCACTCATGATGGCGATAATCTTTCCTATCTTAGTGGATTTATGTGGTTCAAGTTTCTTGATTTCTCTAGACTCACAACCTTCTATACTACAGTTTCCACAATTATGATCACATTCTGGCATAATTTGTCCTCCTATTTATCATCACCTTTAAGAACTAATTTTAGTTTCTTTAATGGTGTGCTATCTCTTTCATCGTTAAGTATTCGTCTAATCGATGTTTTCGATACATTAAGTATCTTAGCAATCTCTAATATTGTAAAACCACAATACTTATAAAGTATAATCATTTTTTGAAATTTAATTATTTTGTCTTTTCTAGATGTTGGTTTTTCATTTTCAATTTCAAGAAGATAACTATAATAATTCCATTCGTCTCTTTGCTTCATAGATTCAAGTTCACCTGAATCCATAACTACATCAGAAAAAATAAGATTATCTTGTCCAATAAAATCATCTAATGAGACAGAAGAAAATAAGGCAAAGTTCTTTTCAATTTCATCATCGATTTCAGTGTGTAACATACGAATATAGATAACATTTAATAAAGTCAAAAATGAGCCTTTTGAATCATCATATTTTTGAATAGATTTCTTTAAAGCTTTCCAATAAACGCTTAAATAATCACCAGGAACTCCCCTAGAATAAGAATATTTCTCAAGTTCTAACTTTGCGGTTAGAAGCGCAAACTTAAAATAATGCTCTGCTAAAAACCGGCAAGCATCTTCATCATTGTGTTTAGCTAAATTAACGTAATAACTTATTAATTTATTATCTTCCCTCATTATTTCTGATGCGAGCAAGCAAGATACCTGTTGCAACAGAAACGTTGAGTGAATTAACATGTCCGGTCATTGGGATTTTCATAACGATATCAGAGTTCTCAAGAAGTAGACGAGAAATTCCAAATCCTTCGCTGCCAACAATTAGTGCTACGGAACCAGAGTAATCTTGTTTTTGATACTCTTCCTTTCCACTGCCATCGGCGGCGTAGACCCAATATCCATTTTCTTTAAGTTTTTTAATTGCATTATTAAGATTGCTAACTTGAGCAACTTTTACATAGTTAATCGCGCCAGTTGAAACTTTAAAAACTGTCGCGTTTACTTCGACTTGATTACGATTTTTCATAATGATGCCATCAACACTAAAAGCATCAGCGCTTCTAATAATTGCACCTAAATTATGAGGATCATTAATTTCATCAAGAATTAAGACAAGTGGTTGTTTGGATTTTTTAGCTGAAGCAATTATTTCATCTACCGAAGAATATTTAAAATCGGTGATTTCCGCAACAACACCTTGATGATTTTGACCTTTAGCCATCTTCTCAAGTTCTCCTAATGAAACATATTTCGAATGGACACTTTTTTTCTTTGCTAAAGCGATAATTTTTGCGTCAGAAAAATTGTCCTTCAAATAGAGGGTCAATACGCGTCCTTCATTTAAGGATGCGATGACAGTATTTCTACCATAGACTAATTTTCCCATACGCTTTTCAAAATTATTCCCATATCGAATTTTAGATAATATGTCGAGAGATTAACTCGTCTCTAAGTTTATCAGATTCTTCAAATCTCTTTTCTTTTTTAAGTTCGAGATATTTATTATATAAATCTTTGTCTTCTTTTGTTAAAAGAGGATAAGAAATATTTAATCCAAAGATATCAAGCATCTTAGTTAAAGAAGCAAAGATACTTTCTAGTTTAGCTAAATCAAGAGGTCTTTTTCTAAGTTCTTGGTTAGCTTCTTTAATAAGAGCGAATAACTCACTTAAGGCATTTGATGTATTTAAATCATCCGCTAAAGCGAGTAAGAAGTTATCAATCTTAATTTCTTTAGAAGAAAGTGAGCCACCATTAAGCTGAAGAGCAACAGCAAGTTGACGATATGCTAAAGAAATCTTTTCTAGTTCATTCTTGGCGGCAATTACTGTTTCTTCAGTAAACTGAACAGGCGCACGATAATGAGCGCTTAAAATAAGTAGTCTCATGACGTTACCACCATATTTAGCGATAGCATCTTTAGCAAGGACGACATTACCGAGTGATTTGGACATCTTTTCGTTTCCAAAATTCACAAATCCGTTATGCATCCAAATGTTCGCAAGTTTATTGTGATCATGCGCTTTGGCTTGAGCGATTTCATTCTCATGATGTGGGAATTTTAAATCGAATCCACCACCATGAATATCAATCTTTCCATTACCAAATATTGAATCAATCATGACACAGCATTCTGTGTGCCATCCTGGGCGACCTAGTCCCCAAGGCGAATCCCATTTAATACCTTCATCAGTCTTTTTCCATAAAGCGAAATCAAGCGGAGATTCTTTCTTAGAATTTTCTTCAATACGAGCGCCGACTTCTAAATCATCAACGTTAATATTCGATAATTCTCCATAGTCCTTAATTGAGCTTATTCTAAAGAATACATCACCATCTTTATTATATGCTGCGCCTGATTTAACTAAATCATCAATGTAGTCAATAATTTGACCCATATATTCAGTTACTCTTGGGTTTTTATAATGTGGCTTAATATTTAGTTCAGCAAGAACTTTTTTATAAGCAGAAATATATCTATCAGTAATCTCGCTTTCAGAGACCCCTTCAGCGATTGCTTTTTTAATAATTTTGTCATCAACATCTGTAAAGTTAGATACAAATTTAACATCGTATCCAACATATTCTAGAAATCTACGAAGAGTATCAAAAACAATAGCAGGTCTAATATTTCCGACGTGAGCGTCACCATAAACAGTAGGACCACAACAATACATTGAAATTTCACCAGGCTTAATTGGTGATAAAACCTCAAGCTTATTTGTTAAAGAATTAAATAGTTTAATATCCATAATCAAAGTCCTTTCTAATTATTTTGCTCTTTTACGATTCTGAGCTTTCTTAACTCTACTAGCCTTAATAGCTTGCATCTTTTGCTTTTTAAGATTACGAATTGCTTTATCGTAGTCAGCAGCAAGTCCGCCTTTAGAAGTCTCACGATACGCTTTCTTTAAATCTCGTCCAGTATCAATCATTGTTTGGACAATCATATCAAAACTCACTCTGTGAGTGCTTGAAGCGTATTCTGCTAAATAACAAGCGGAAATAGCTTTAACCGCTGCTACCGCGTTACGTTCAATACATGGAATTTGAACATATCCTCCAACAGGGTCGCAGGTAAGTCCAAGTGAATGTTCCATAGCGGCTTCTGCAGCGTATTCAATTTGATCAAGAGAAAATCCTTTTAAATATGTAATAGCGGCTGCAGCCATCGAACAGGCTGTACCAATCTCAGCTTGGCAACCAGCTTCTGCTCCTGAAATAGAGCCGTTCATTTTAACAACATTTCCAATAACTCCAGCAACTGCTAAAGCTTTGATAATTTGATCTTCTGTGTAGTTATATCTTCCTTGGTTATATTTTAAAACTGATGGAAGAACTCCAGCACTTCCGCATGTTGGAGCGGTTACGACAAGTCCACCACTCGCATTCTCTTCGCTTGTTGCAAAAGCGTATGCAGAGAGCAAACGATAACTTCTACTACTGGATGATTCATTTAAATGCGATGGAGTTAAGAATGATTTAGCCCTTCTAGGAACTTTTAGTTTTCCTGGGATAAGTCCTTCTGCATTAAGTCCACGGTCTATTGAATCAAGCATGACATGATAAACTTCACGTAAATAGTCCCATATTTGTTTGCCTTCATAATGCTCAACATATTGTTCAAGAGACATCTTACGGAATTTTAAATATCTTCTAATTTCCGCGAAATCTTTTTGAGGATAAATATCATCTTCATTATCTTCATAATCACCTTCAATGGAGATAGCTCCTCCACCGAGTGAATAGGCTCTTTTAGTGATGACACTACCATCATTAAAGGTTAAAGAAATATCCATCGTGTTTGGAAAATCCACTTTAGTGTGAATATCAAATAGAACAACACAAGGAATTGGGGAGAATTCTTCGATGATTGCTTTATCGGTTAAGTGACCTCGCCCAGTGAAGGCAAGAGAACCATATAAAACAACACCAACACTTTTGAGATTTTGGTATTTTTCTTTGAGAAACTTGGCGATTCTTTGTGGTCCAATCGTGTGTGAACTACTTGGGCCATGACCGATTCGATATAAATTACGTAAACTTTTCATAATCGCAACGATTGTAGCATACGCATAAAAAGAAAAAAAGCGAGAACTATTTGTTCCCGCTTAATTTAGTTTAATTATTAGCGTCTGTCGCTTGGGAGTTTATCGTGAACGAATAAGCTCATAACTGCTTTTGCAGTATGAATTCTATTTTCAGCCTCTTCATAAACGACTGATTGTGGTCCGTCGATAACTTCATCAACAACTTCGTTAACTCTATCAGCTGGTAAAGCGTGCATATAACGGCATGTTGGTTTAGCAAGCTTCATCATTTCTGGAGTGCACTTCCATTCTTTTAAGGCAAGAAGAGCATCATCAACGACTGTTGTGGATTGGTTAGTAACCCATGAACCCCAGTTCTTTGGGAAGACGACATCAGCGTCTTTATAGGCTGCTTTCATATCGTGAGTGATTGTTAATGAACCACCGTTTTCAGCAGCGTTCTTACGGGCTTTTTCGATAACCCAATCTGGTAAATCATAACCTTCTGGGTAAGCAAGAGTTACATCAATTCCATAACGTGGGAAGAGAAGAACTTGGCTAACTGGAACAGAAATTGGTTTCTTATGTGTGGTTGCCATAGCCCAGATAACTGAGACTTTAAGATTTTTGGTGTGGCCAAATTCATCTTCGATAGTCATTAAGTCTGCAAGAGCTTGCATTGGGTGATATAAGTCACACTGTAAGTTGATGATTGGGACTGTGGAATATTTAGCCATTTCACGAATGTATTTATTTCCAAGACCCCAGTTACAATATCTACATGCGATCATATGACCGAATGAAGAAAGAATAACAGCAGTATCCTTGGCAGATTCACCATGAGCGATTTGCATCATGGATGTATCAAGGAATGTAGCGTGACCACCGAGTTGGGCCATACCACTTTCAAATGAGTTTCTTGTTCTGGTTGATTGTTCAAAGAACATTAAGAAACCAGTTTTGCCCACTAACCATTGAGTTTCTTCATTAGCGTAGAAGGCATCTTTTAGGTCACGAGAAACCTTAAGCATGTAGTCGATTTCTTCTTTGGTGAAATCTTCAAGTGTGATAAGGTGACGACCAGCGAATCTAGGTTCGATTTTTTTCATTTTAATTGATCTCCTATATTATTTTTTCTCAGCGAGATGTTTTAAATACATTGCTGGAAGGACAGCATACATAGCTGCACAGATGACAAGATCTTCTTTTCTTGTCTTTTCATTTGGTGCGTGAGCTTCTTTCTCATCACCAGGACCAAATCCGATACATGGAATACCATATCTACCCATGATAGAAACACCATTAGTAGAGAATGTCCACTTATCGATAATTGGTTCTTTTTTGAATAATCCTTCATAGCCTTCTTTCATTGATTGACAGAAGATGCTATCTTCAGGAATGACCCATGTTGGGAAGTAGCATTCAATTGGATAATTTAAACCAGTATAAGATGGTCTTTCATATTGATACATGCTAACTTCTGCTTTAGCAGCTTTAACAGCTGGTAAGGCTTCAATTTCAGCGATGGAAGTCTTATCGTTTTCACCGACAGTAAGTCTTCTATCAAGGCTGATCCAGCAACCATCCGCAACCGCACAACGGCTTGGTGATTTGTGGAAGATTTGGGAAATGGTAACAGTACCTTTTCCTAAGAATGGATCATAGGCTAAACCATGTTCATTGAGTTCTTTAATTTGTTCAATGATTGGAGCCATTTTATAAATTGCGTTATCACCACGTTCTGGAGCGCTACCATGGCAAGAAATACCACGGACATTAACTTTAATCTCCATACGTCCACGGTGACCGCGATAGATTCTGCAGCTTGTTGGTTCAGTAGAAACAACGAATTCTGGGCGAATCTTATCTTCTTCAATAATGTACTTCCAGCATAGACCATCACAGTCTTCTTCTTGGACAGTACCAGTTACAAGTAAGGTGTAGTCATCTTCAAGACCTAAATCTTTGATAATCTTAGCAGCATAAACCATGGATGCCATACCACCTTCTTGGTCACTTGTGCCACGACCACCGATATAAACGTCATCTTCAAATCCTTTGTATGGATCAAATTTCCAGTTTTTGATTTCACCGATACCGACGGTATCAATGTGAGCATCCATCGCAATGAGATGTTTACCATGACCTAAATAACCAAGGACGTTGCCCATTGGGTCAATTTCGACTCTATCAAAGCCGACCTTGAGCATTTCTTCTTTAATGCGAAGAACAACTTCTTTTTCTTGGCATGATTCAGAAGGAATGGCAACCATATCACGGAGGAATTTGGTCATCTCTGCCTTGTAAGACTTAGCCTTAGCAAGGACTTCTTCAAAAGAAACTTTCATTATTTAATATCCTTTCCACGAAGTTCTTTGATCTTTTTATCATATTCGTGAATCTTGTTATATTCGTTTTCCCAGAATTCTGGATGTCTCATTGAATCAAGATATTTTTGAGAATAACCGAATTTTAACCAGTCACGTTCTTTTTGCTTGAAGAGTTTTTCTTTAGCTTCTTTGCCTCTTGTATCAAGTACATAAGAGCAATCCGCACCCATAAAGACGTCATTGAACCATCTTTCAAGGACGTGGTCAGTAACTTCAAGTTCACGTCTATGCAAATCTTCCATAACGGATGGATAACGGTCAAAGCTATCGGTTGCGATAGTCACAACGTTATCATCTGGTCCAAGTTTAAGATATTTAGCCATCTTAATTGCACCGAGGATATTACAAATACCTGAAACACCAAATAAGTCGACCATTTGTTCAGCGACTTTCTTATCAACACCATGTTTAACAAGGATATCTGTGCCTTCATGGATAACAGCTAAACCACGAACACAGTCTTCATCGATAATTTGAGTAATGAAGTCAGTTGTGAGGGCATTATGAATAAGAGTGATCATCTTATCACCAATACCTTCAATACGGTGTTGTCCTAAACCACCATTTGTGAGTGTTGAACATTCATGTGGTTCTAAAGCGACAACTTTACATTCTGGGAAGGCAACTTTAATTTGGTCACCTGCAGCAAGAGTACCTGCACTACCTGGAGCAGAGCAGAAGCATGCAATACGGCCATTACCGATACCTTTAACAGCATCGATACATGAATTACCAGTAACGTGTCTATGGAATCTATAGTTAGGAAGTAATTCAAATTGTGCCAAAGTTCTATTTAATGGATTCTTCTTGAGTTCATAAGTTCTTTCAAGTGTGAGAATAACGTCACTTTCTGAACCTGGTGTTAAATCAAGATCTGCACCATATTTTCTAATTCTTTCATAACGTTCCTTGGACATATTGTCAGGCATAATGACAATTGCGTGGTACTTCATTAAGTTAGTGATATAAGAGACACCAATACCGAAGTTACCAGTAGAAGGTCCTAAGATTGTGTGTTTTCCTGGAATAATTTCGCCATCAACGCAACCTTCCATAAGAGTTGCATAAGCAGGTCCAACTTTGTGGGAACCTGATGGGAAATATTTACCTAAAAGGACAACGATGTTTGCGTCAACACCAGTAAGTTCTTTTGGAAGAACGATTTTGTTAACTTCATCTTTGTCGTTTTTCCAAGTGATGTTGAAGAGGTTCATTGGATTAAGTTCGTCTTTACGAGCCTCTTTCGCTAATTTTTTGGTTTCTGGATCAAGATGTGATGGATTAAGCATTTCATCATAAGTTGGTCCAAATGGGATTTTTGCCATAGTTTAAATAACTCCTTTTTCCTTTAAATATTTATCCAATTCTTCGATATTTGGTTTCATAAGAGTTGGTTGCTCAATGGCTTTTTGAGCGTTTGCAGGGTCTTTAAGACCATTGCCGGTGACAACCATTGTGACAGTTTCGTCTTTTTTAATGATTCCACGCGCAATAGCTTCTTCAATTCCTGCAATTGCAGCGACACCCGCAGGTTCGCCAAATATACCTTCTTTTTTGCCTAGAAGGGCCATCGCTTTAATTATATGCTCATCAGTAACTGAAATCCATTCTCCTTTAGAGAATTTAATCGCATTTAATGCCTTGATTGGATTTCTAGGAATACCAACCGCAATTGAATCGGCGATGGTGTTTTCATCGGCTTCTTTTAGAGGCTCTCCACTTCTTGCAGCGTTCACAAACGGTGAACATCCAGTGGATTGCACTCCAAGGATACGAGGGATTCTTTTGATTAAGCCAAGATCATAGAATTCCTTGAACCCTTTATAAACACCACCAACTGTGCAACCATCTCCAACGGAAATAGCTACCCAATCAGTAGGTTCAAAATTAAGTTGTTCAATTATCTCAAATGAGACGGTTTTCTTTCCTTCAACCATGAATGGGTTAATTGCTGCGTTACGGTTATACCAACCATGACGAGCGATTGCTTCTTTAGAAAGATTAAAGGCTGCTTTATAGTCTCCATCTACTGAAATAAGAGTCGCTCCATATAGTGAAATTTGAGTAACTTTACCAATAGGAGCTCTTTTTGGAACAAAGATAACAGCTTTTAGGCCCATATGTGCGGCTTGACATGCACAGCTAGATGCAGCGTTACCAGTTGATGAACAGGCAATTGTGTCTGCTCCTGCTTCAATAGCTTTAAGTACTGCTACTCCACTAGCGCGGTCTTTACTTGATCCGCTTGGATTAAGTCCATCATCTTTAATGTATAAAGCTTTTAGTCCAAAATATTTTCCTAAATTATTTGCTTTATATAACGGCGTCCAACCAATACGGAGCATCTCATTAATATGATCTTCTTGGATACCCATTATTGGAGCGTATCTCCACATCGAATAATTTGAATTGTTCTTAAAATAGTCTCTAGTTAAAACTTTCTTAAGAGCATCGTAATCATAAACGACATCAAGAATACCTTTTTCGCCGCAATCTGGACAAGTTAGGCTAACTTCCTCAGGTTTAAAGAATTTCCCACATATAGTGCATCGAAAACCTTTAATGTAGTTCATTAATTTCTCCTTTCTTATTTAATATTTTCTAAAAATTCTCTCAATAAATTCATCGCGACAATTTCACGATATTTTTTGGTAGATCTTTGATCATCAATTGGAGAAATGACCTGGCGGTATGAATCCACAAAATAAGGAATCTTTGCCTTTAATTCATCTACACTTAAACCAATAAACTCATCCTCGAGAGACTTATTTTGAGCTGGTTTAATAGAAACAGAACCGAAAACTATTCTCATCTTTTCGATTTTGTTTTTATTTAGTTTATAGGCTGCTGCGAATGATAGTTTCGCAATTGAATCAGCCTTTCTAGAACCGACCTTTTTCCAATAAAGGTGATTATAGTCACGTCTTGGGAAAACGATTTCCTCAATTAATTCATCTTTTTCTAGAATTGTTTTTCTAACTCCAATAACGAAGTCTTTTGCGTCAACAAATCTACTTCCGCGAACACTACTAAGTTTAAGTTTTGCATCAAGAAGATTATCAATAACAATTGAGTCTCCCGCGGGAGAAGCGTTTGCAATATTTCCCGCAAGAGTTGCGCTATTTCTAATATTTACGGAAGCAATTTCTTCTAAGCATTCTCTTAAAATCTTAGGAACCCTTTTATCAGCGATAATGTCGCTCATTGAAGTTTCTGCACCAATATGAAGTCCATCACCATCTTCTTTAATGTAGTAAAGTTCTTTAACGTTTTTTAGATATAAAACATTCTTATCATGAAGTGGAAGTTCACCAGCGACATTACGACGTTGGACCATGACATCCGTACCACCACTAACGATAGTAACTTCTCCGTCTTTTAAGAATAAAAGAGCTTCGTTTAGGCTAGTTGCTATGCATTTTTTTACCATAAACCTTCTCCTTTCTTACTCGCTAAAATGACAGCGCTAACAATAGCTTCATATCCAGTGCAGCGGCATAAGTTACCACTTAAATGTTCTCTAATTTCCTCTTCACTTGGATGAGGATTTTTCTTAAGTAAAGCATATGAAGCAATGATCATTCCAGGTGTGCAGAACCCACATTGGCTTCCACCTAAAGAAGAGAACGCTTCTTTAATACATTCATACGCTTTTGATTTTGAAAATTCTTCAATGGTAACAATCTTGTGATTGATAACGTTTGCCATAGGAAGTAGACAAGAGTTAACAGAGCGTCCATCCATTAAAACAACGCACGCACCGCATGAACCTTCTCCACAACCTTCTTTTGTGCCTGTTAGACCATAGTTAAGTCTAAGTACATCGATGAGTCTAGAGGAAGGATCAACTTCAATAGAAACATCTTTTCCGTTTAAATTAAATTTAATCTTTTCCATTTGTAACTAGCTCCATAATGTATTCAGGTGTGGCAGGAATCTTATTGACCTTTTTACCAATCGCATTTTCAATTGCTAAAGCAACTGCTGGAGCTCCACCTACTAAAGTAAGTTCTCCAAGTCCTTTAGCACCATCTGCGCCATAGACAAATGGGTTATCAATGAAGGCAGTCTCTAAGTGAGGCATATCCTTCGCGGTTGGAATAATATAGTCAGATAGATTCTTTTGCCTAAATCTACCAATTTCATCAGTGACTTCATTTTCTAAATAGCCATAGCCAAGACCTTGGACGATACCTCCGTCAGCCTGACCAAAGGCGATTCTTTCATCAACGACTCTTCCGCAATCATATACTGACCACACTCCATCAATTGAAATTTGATAGGTAGTTGGGTCATAGCTAACTTCGACAACATTCGCGCCCCAAGAATATGATGGGTAAGCATCACCTTGCATTGTATCTTCGTCCCATTTGATGTAGGTTGGACCAACATAAGGCTCGACAATTTCTTGTCTAACACCTTTCTTCCAAATCTTTTTAAGATTCTTAGCAGCTTTTTCCATAAGGAATCCAACAATAATAATTGTTCTACTAGCAGCGGTTGGACCAGAGTCAGGAATCATATCTGTGTCAGGATTATCAAATGTAACTTGATCATCTCTCACTCCTAAATTCTTAGATACAATTCGTTTTAATGTTGTTTTATTACCTTGTCCCATATCTACACTGCTCGCATAGACATAGACATGGTCTTTTTCATCTTTGATGAGTTTAACTTTAGCTTTGATTAAGTCACTTTCACCACTACCGGTAAATCCACAACCATGGAGGAAAAGTGACATTCCAATACCTTTATTACATCCAGGTTTAGAATATTCTTTAATCTTCTTATCATATCCAGACATTGATATAGCTTTTTCAATGATTTCAGGAAGAATGATTGGATCATGGAAATGACCACTATTAGCGGTGACATCACCTTGTTTAACTAGGTGTTTCTTTCTAAGTTCAAGAGCATCAACTCCCAAGTCTTTAGCGATATGATGAATAAACATTTCCATTGCAAAGATAGTTTGAGGACTACCAAATCCTCTAAAGGCTGCGGTTGGAACTGTATTTGTCATATATGCATCACCAACAACATCTAAGTTATCAATTGTGTATGCATTTGTAAGCGCAATAAGTGCACGAGAAAGGACAACTCCACTACAACCTCGATATGCTCCACCATTAAGGTGAATCTTGGCTTTTAATCCTATAATGTGGTTATCCTTATCAATTAAAGCTTCTAAATCAGTTCTTGATGGATGACGCTTAGTGGAGAATTTAATATCTTCTTCACGGTCAAAGACCATCTTCACTGGACGATGAGTTTTAATAACTGCTGCGGCAAGTTGACTTCCGGTAAGTGATGGATAATGTTCTTTTCCACCAAAAGCACCTCCAACAGCAGGTTGAATAACTCTAACCTTATCTTCACCTAATCCAGTTGAACGCATGACTGCACGCTTAATATAGAATGGGCACTGCATTGAACCAGTACAGATGAGTTTATCTTTAATTTTTGGATCAGGATAGACAAGCATACCTTGAGGTTCAAGATAGGCTTGTTCTTGATATCCACTTTCAAATGATTCTTTGATTACTTTAACAGCTCTTTTCTTAGCACTAGCGTAATCACCTTTGGTGTACTCTTTATGAATATAAGATTTTGAATAATCAAAGATAGGTGTTTCTTCTTTATATGTAATTTCTATTTGCTTAGCGAGTTCTTCAAGTTTCCCGCGGTTTTCACCAACAAGTAATCCGATAGGTTCACCATAGTAATTAACGTGACCTGTACAGAAAATTGGCCAATCAGAATAGATAATGTTTACGACATTTTCTTTCTTAATGTCATCCTTATCGATGAAATAATAACCTTCAGGAAGTTTAGGAAGTTTAATAGATTTAATCTCGCCACAAGCAATAGTCGCCCTAATGCTTTTAGCATAGAGCATGTTATCCATTTTGATATCGTCGACGAAAAGGGCTGCACCTTTACACTTGTCTTCGTTATCAACTTTCTTAACTGATGTGGCAAATTTAGTCATATTATTTATCAGCTTTCTTGTAAGTTAATGCTTTTACTGGGCACTTTGCGACACATAGTCCACAACGGAAACATTTTTCGCTATCAAAGTTAACTTTATCAGTAACGTTAATAGCAAAATATGGGCAAAGTCTCTCGCATGTTTTACATTTTGTACATTTAGCGTGATCACAGCTTGGAACATCGCCTTTTTGATATCTGACTTCATTCTTTAAGCTGGTTGCGATTACTTCTTCAATAGATTTAAAGCCATATTTTTCTAAAGTTGCTGGGAGGTCAGCAATAATCTTGGCATATAAATCTTTTCCTCTTAGCATTGCAGCAGAGAGCATTTGCACTGCGCTTGCGCCTGCTAGAAGGAATTCGATAACATCACTTGCACTAGCGATACCACCAACACCGATAACGGTAAGAGATGGCTCGGCTTGTTTAATCGTATAAACAGTAGCAAGGGCGATATTTTTAATAACTGGTCCACTAGTCCAGGCAAAACCTTTGGCATTACCATAGATAATTGAACGGCTTTCAATATCGATTTTCATGGATGGTCCAAGGGAGTTAACAGCAACGACACCATTCGCGCCATTTTCTTTAATGACTCTAGCAAATCCAGCTGGATCAGGCATATGTGGTGAAACCTTCATATAAATTGGTTTCTTAGTGTATTTACGAATAGTAGCGACTGTTTCACCAATGGAATCAAGATTAGTTCCTACATAGTGAGTTGATACTTCAAAAGCATCAGCGAATTTATCTAAAAGTGGAATAAGAACTTCCATATCATCTTTGGTATAACCAACTGAAATGATTAATGGTCTACCATCAGAATGTTTCTTAAAATATGGTAAGAATTCATCGATCCACTTTTCTTTTGTGTATTCAGTCCAAAGTTCGCAGTTCATGATGTAATCACGATCACCATAAATACATGGGTGAGGGATATTTGCGTCCTTGGTTGAAATTGTTTTTGAAACGATTGCTCCACAACCTGCTTTTTCTAAAAATAGCATCTTTTCTGCATCACCTACTAAAGGTCCTGCAGCAGGCATAAGTGGATTTGACAAAGTAAGTCCATCAAATCTTGTTTTTAAGTCCATAGTTATTTTTCCTCCTTAACCTTGGCCCAAAGCTTATCAGCGAACTCATGGCATTTTGAAAATTCACTAACAAGTCTTCTATTTATAACTTTGTAGTTATTAACTTGTTTAATTCCATTAACGTAGACATTTCTTGGTTTAAGAGCTGGATAAAGCCCATAGAAGATATGTCCAAAAGCGTTAGTCTCATCCATACTAGTAAATGGAGAATATGGAACAAGCATGAAATCGGCTTCATAGCCTTTAGCAAATTTACCTAATCTAATATTTAATCGACGAGACACATATTCATAGGAATTATTAATCATCTTTAGAACATCCCCGACATTAAGTGTTGTTGGTGATTCATTTTTAAGATGAGATGTGAAAAGCACTCCATTAAGTTCGTTAGCGACATTAGATGAAAGTCCATCGTTACCAACCATAACCTTAATGCCTTTATCTAGATATGCTTTAACGTTAGGTAAACCAACCGCATTATTCATATTTGATGTTGTGTTCACAACCATATAGGCATCATGTGATTTAATGATATCTAGTTCGGATTCATCTAAGAACACTCCATGAACAATAAGGGAGTCTTTAGTGATAATTCCATATTTATCAAGTCTTTGAATGATGCGTGAATTATATTTAGAAAGCGAATCATCTTCATCCATTTTTGATTCTGCAACATGGATATGAAGAGGTGCATCACCTTGAATCTTTTTAATGCGCTTAAGTGTCTTATCAGAAATAGACATTGAAGCATGCATTCCAAATAATCCTGCGACATGTGAGTCGTGATATTTTTTGTAGAACTTGATATTTTCACTTATTGCGTCACTAACTAAGTAGCGATCACTAGTTTCAAAGCAAAGAATAGCTCTAAGTTTAGCGACATTAACAAGTGCTTTTTTTAGAGAAGTTAAACTACCTCTAATATCATCTCCACTTGCATGATGATCAATAACAGAGGTCACACCATTAAGTAAGAATTCATAGCTAGCAGCAATTCCACTATAATAAGTAATTTCATTATCGATTTTAGCGTCAATCTTCCACCACATTTGGTCTAAGATTTCTTGGAAATTATGTGGATTAAATGGAAGAATTAAGCCTCTAGCAAATATCGAATATATATGTGCGTGAGCGCATACGAAAGTTGGAATGAGTAAATTACCCATTGCATCTTCGATTTTATAACCCTTATCAATAAACTTATCCATTGGACCTACTTCAACGATTTTTTCATCGTAAAGTAGATATCCGTTTTCAATATATGAGTTATAGTCAAAAATCCTAGCGTTAATAATAGCTTTCATATTATCTTTTTGCTTTCATAGCTTCAAAAATCTTTTCTGGAGTAATTGGTAAGGAATGAATTCTTACACCTAAAGCATTATAGATTGCGTTACAAATAACTGCTGGAGGAGTATCAATACCAATTTCACCGACAGATTTAGCACCAAATGGTCCGCTTTCTTCATATGAATCGGCGAATTCGACGGTGATTTTATTAACTTCTAATGTTGTAGGCATATGGTAGGTATCAAATGTTGATGATAATAATTTTCCTTTTGGAGAATAATCAACAGTTTCATATGAGGCCATACCTAATCCTTGGATAAGACCACCTTCAACTTGGCCTCTTGCAAGCATTGGGTTAATGGTTGTACCACAATCAACAACTGCAACATAGTTAATGACTTTATATTCAAATGTTTCAGTATCAACTTCCACTTCAGCGTATGCCGCCATAAATGGAGGTGGAGAAACATGACCATGATAGGATTCAGTTACTGCAACTTGATGGGTATCAGTGTTATATAGAAGTTTAGTGGACATATCTGCAAGAGATAATTCCTTACCTTCTGCTTTAAACATAGTTCCATCAAATTCAACTTCGCTTTCTTTAACTTCCATCATGTTAGCAGCTTCTTTAATGAGTCTTTCTCTCATCTTTTGAGCTGCCTTCCATGCAGCGTTTCCACTGACATAAGTTGTAGAAGAAGCGTAGGCACCACAATCATATGGAGTTAAATCGGTATCGCTTGAATAGATGATGATTTTATCCATAGTTGTGCCAAGTTCTTCAGCGACAATTTGAGAAATAACAGTATCAGAACCTTGTCCGATATCAGTTGCCCCGACAGTGACGTTAAATGAACCACCGTCATTAAGTTTAATGGTACAGCTACCCATATCAAGGAATGGAATACCACTACCTTGCATAGCAATAGCGTTACCAATCGCACGCACTGTATGTGGACCAACTTTCTTAACTGGATATTTTTCATCCCAGCCAATAAGTTCTTTTCCACGTTTAATGCAGTAATCGAGTTTACATGATTCCATGATCATTGGAGTACCTTCTGTACCTTCACCCATGATAGCGAAGATTGGAGAAGTCTCCTTTTCTTTCATGGAGTTTTTAAGTCTAAATTCGATTGGATCAATATTTAGTTTATGGCATAAGCTGTCAATTGCAGCTTCAACTGCGTAGTTACCTTGGATGGCACCATAACCACGATACGCACCTGCGGATACGTGATTTGTGTAGACGACTTCACCACCGAATCTGACAGCTTCAACTTTGTTATATAAAGGGAGAACTTTAGAACCAGTAATCATGAATACGGTTAAAGCGTGCTCACCATAGGCACCTGTGTCTGAAAGTGATTTGCAATCAATCGCACGAAGAATACCATCTTTAGTCGCACCAAGTTTAAGAGTAATTCTCATTGGGTGACGAGTGTATGAACATCCAAAGACTTCTTCACGAGTGTAGACCATCTTTGATGGTTTATTTGTTCTTAGTGTTACTAAAGCACAGAACATCTCACCATGAAAGGCTTGTTTACCACCAAATCCACCACCAACACGAGGTTTAATGATTCTAATACGATCAATTGGTAAACCAAGGGTGTGAGACATGATACGTCTAACATGGTATGGGGTCTGAGTAGTGCTATAAATCACTAAACGGTTATGATGGTCAAGTCTAGCGTTACATGAATGAGGTTCAAGCATCGCGTGAGCTTGTGCTTGTGAATAATAGGTTTCTTCAACAATGACGTCGCATTTTTTAAATACTTCATCAACATCATTAACGTGCATGTGATAGCTTGCTGCGATATTTCGCTTTGGTTCAAAACCAATTGGGAACATCTCATTAATACCTTCTTCAGGGTGAATAACTGATTTATTATCAGCAGCTTTTTCATAATCGAGAACTGGTTCGAGCACTTCATAATCAACTTTGATAAGTTTAAGTGCTTTTTCAGCAGTTTCGAGGTCGACTGCAGCGACTGCAGCGACTTCATCACCAACATAACGAACATATTCATCTAAAATGAATTTATCGTGTGGAGATGGTTCTGGATAACCTTGTCCTGCACGCGAAAATGATACGTGAGGAACATTTTTATAAGTTAATACGCATTCAACACCTGGAAGTTTTTCAGCTTCTGAAGTATCGATTGATTTAATATGAGCGAATGCGTGTGGGCTTCGAAGCATCTTAATGATTAATGAATTTGGTTCAGCAAGATCGTCTGTGTATGCTGGACGACCCATCATTAATCCTTTGCCGTCTACGGAAGGAGTAATATTGTTAACTACTTTAAAATTCTTTTTCATTATTTTAAGTCCTCCAAATATTTTTTGACGGCTTTAAATTGAGACTGATAGCCTGTACATCTACAAAGATTTCCAACTAGATAATGTTTAATTTCTTCATCGGTTGGATTTTTAAGTTCTTTACTTAGTGCGTGGAGAGTAAGAGCGAATGAGGCATTACAATATCCACATTGATCCGCTCCTTCGTTAGCGAAATATTCACTAATCTTAGCGGCTTCTTCTTGGATACCTTCAACGGTAGTAACTTCATGACCTGCTACTCTAACAGTTAAAAGTGAACATGATAGGACAGGATGACCATCTAATAGAACAGTGCATACTCCACAAGCACTTCCATCGCATCCTTTTTTAACAGAAAGGACATTATTTTTACGAAGTGAATCAAGTAAAAATTCACCAGGCTTAACATTATAAATTACATCAAGACCATTGAGTTTAAATTTGACTTCCATTATTGGTTAACCTCCTCTAGACCACGTCTAACATAAGTTTTCACAAGTTGTTTACGGTAATCTGCTTTAATTGCGGTTGAATCACCAAATTTAAGTGAATTAACAGCAAGCTCTGCTGCTTTTTCAAAGTCGTCTCCACCTTTAGAGAGATATTCCATGGCTTCTTTTGCCAAAGCAGCAACAGCAGGACGAGAACCAACTGCGATTCTATAACCATATTTACCTTTAGCGACTGCGATATTCACAAGTGGATAATCAAGTGAAGTGATAACGCACTTTTTGAAGAATGATTTACATTCACATTTGCCAATTTTGACTTTCACTAAAATATCTTTAACTGGACTAAATGAAGATAAGAATTCTTCTAATGAAACTTCTCCACCTTTATAAAATACAAGGGTGACATCTTTAATTAATAAAGCAGTGAGAACATCACTAAAAGCGAATCTACCAACAATTGTTCCTCCAATTGTAGCGATATTTCTAAAAGCTGGTCCCATGACTTTACCTGCAGCATTAGAAATAAGTCCATGAGCGATACCTTTAATTAAAGGATTTAACTCAAGCTCTCTAAGGCTCACCAAAGAACCAACTTCAACAAAGTCGCCTTTATCTTCTACTTTGTCTAAACCTAGATCAGCTAAATCAATTAATGTTTCAATTTGAGCGTTACCTTTCTTAAGCCAAAGTCCACCACCAAGAATCTTGTTAAGTGGATTTTCGTTAAGTAGTGAGTAAGCTTCATCAAGTGATTTTGCTCTTACATAACTATTTGCTTTCATAGTCTATTTCCTTTCTAGTTACTTAGTAATGATTCGTAGTCAGAAATAGTATCGATATCGTTAAGAATGTTTTTGTCATCCACTTCGACACCTGCATAACCACATCTATCTCTAAACACTTTTAAATTGGAATTATTTTCATCTTCGTTAAGTAAAGGTTTAATCAAACTTTTTTCGAAGAAGATTGGATGTCCGCTTTCGCCTTTATATGTCGGCACTCTAACGCGACCACTTGCGTCTAATAAAGCGTGTATAGTGCTCGCGCGTACAAAAGGACAATCCCCTGGGAGAACAAAAAAGTCATCACTGACGTGGCTCACTCCAACCTTAATTGAAGTAAACATACCTTCTTGATAACGAGGATTATAAACAACATCGACGTTATCAAGTTTGCTAAGTGATGATTTAAGTTCGTTATGGTAGTGACCAGTAACGACAATAATTTTTTTGACGTATGGCTTTAAAGAATTAATCGTGTGAAAAATTAATGGTGCTCCCTTAACATTTAGGAGCATCTTATCGCTTTTCATTCGGGAGCTATAGCCGCCCGCAAGGATAATTCCTTCAGCCATTATGTTCTCCAAAATATAGTTATATTTTATTAAATAATGGAAGCGTTTACAAGAGCGCACGCATGTGTGTAATGATTTGACTAGTTCAAAACAATCAATATAATGGACTATATGTGTATATTTTGTGATTTACCGAAAAATGAAAAAGTAATATTTGAGGATGAATATTGCTTCTCTGTCTTTGATATTAAACCCGCAAGTAAGGGTCATTGCTTAGTGATTCCAAAGCGTCATGTTAGAACATATTTTGATCTCACCGATGATGAGATAAAAGCTATGTTTAATATGTCAAAGAAACTAAAGGAAATGCTTGATAAACTCTATTCTCCTAAAGGATATAATGTTGGCTTTAATGTTGAGCATGCGGGTGGACAAAGAATATTTCACGCTCACATGCATGTTATCCCTAGATACGGGGAAAATAGTGAAACTAGGTACAAAGGTGTTAGAAGCATGAAACCTGGTGATGAACTTAATTGAAAATTAGATATAATATATTTGTTTTATAAGGAGAAAATATGGCTAGATATGTAGTTAGTTTAGGCGGTAATGCCTTAGGCAATAACGCTGAAGAACAAAAAGCTCTTTTAGTGGGCGTTGCTAAATCAATTGTTCACTTAATTAAACTCGGAAATGAAGTAATTATCGTTCACGGAAATGGACCACAAGTTGGAATGATCAATCTTGCATTTACTGAAAGTAGTAGTGCTCCAGATATGCCATTCCCTGAATGTGGAGCGATGTCTCAAGGATACATTGGTTTCCATCTTCAAAACGCAATCTATAACGCACTTAAAGAAGAAGGAATTAAAAGGAATGTCGCTACAATTGTGACCCAAGTTCTTGTTGATAAAGATGATCCAGGATTTAAAAATCCTACCAAACCAGTTGGAGCCTTCTATTCTAAAGAAGATGCTGAAAAACTAGTTAAAGAAAAAGGATATGTTGTTAAAGAAGATGCCGGAAGAGGATACCGTCGTGTCGTTGCCTCCCCACTTCCAGTTGATATCATTGAAAAAGAGATGATTTCTACACTCGTTAAAAACGGAGACATCGTCGTCTGCGCGGGTGGAGGTGGAATTCCTGTAATCAAAAACGGAGAAAAACTTGAAGGTATCGCTGCAGTTATTGACAAAGACTATGCATCCGCTAAAGTTGCAGAGCTTGTCGATGCTGATAGACTTGTGATTCTCACCGCCGTTGATAATGTCTACCTCAACTATAAAAAACCAGATGAAAAGAAACTCGAAAGTGTTTCACTTGAAGAAATTAAAGGTTATTTAAATGGAGAACATTTCGCAAAAGGAAGTATGTTCCCAAAAGTAAATGCCTGTGTGAAATTCTTAGAGAAAAAACCTGGTAAAGTTGCAGTTATCTCATCCTTAGAAAAAGCAAACCTTGCTTTCGAAGGAAAAGCTGGAACAATCATTAAATAAAAAGAAAAAGTCTCTTATAGAAACAAAATATAGGAGACTTTTTATTATAAATAAAACTTTTCAACACTAGGCACTAGTGAATTAATAACAAGCACTTCGCCATCAATATGTTTATCTAACTTTAGTAAGTGTTTAATAGCTTCGTTACACTCAATTGTGCTAACTAAACTAACTGCAAGAGGATAAACTCCTCTATCAGTGTCTCTAACTTCTTTCGAAATCTTAAAAGAAGTGTCACTAAATAGAGACTTAAAATCTTTTTTTGATTCTTTAGTGATGAGCATCACTTGACCTTTAAAGCCACTAACTCCACCACTAACTAAATCAATTTTAAGTTCTCGACATGTATCGTTAATTAAGAATTTTGTTTCAAAATTATCAACGCAATCAAGCACTATATCGTAACCACTAAATATCTTCTTCGCGTTCTTACTAGTGAGTTTTTCATTATATGAAATAATCTCGACGTCATCGTTAAGTTTTTGGAGTTTTTCTTTCGCGACATCTACTTTTAGCTTAGAAACATCTTGAAGTGAATAAAGGATCTGACGAGGGAGATTATCTAAGTTTACAACGTCAAAATCAACGACTCCAATCGTACCTATACCTAAAGAAGTTAGATACATTAATGTTGCACTAGCTAGACCACCCGCGCCAATAACAAGAACCTTGCTATTAAGTAATTTTACTTGTCCTTTTTCTCCAATTTCTTTTAAGAAAGTGGAACAAAAATATTTCTCTTTTTGTTTAGAAGTTAATTCCATATTAACCTCCACCTTGAACATAAACTATATCAACTTTATCTCCATTAGAAAGAAAGACACTATCAAATTCATTCGGACGATAAAATTTATTATTTATTCCTACAACAAGCCATGGAACTGGTTCAATCTTTTTGTATCTTAAAAGATCCCCAATCGTGAATTTATCTGGGTACTCATTAGAAGTTACATAATCAACCATTAGCTTCATGCTTATATTTATTTTAAATAATAAAGAAAAGGATATCAAACCGATATCCCTTTCAATAATCATAATAGTTAGATAACTCTAGCCTTAATAACACCTTTAACTGATAAGAGAACTTTTTCATCAAGCTTTCTATCAATTTCAAATAGGCTTGCTCCAAATCCCTTCTTTTCACCACTGATCATCTTCTTAATGTTTGCGTGGTTAGAAAGTTCATCTTGAACAGCTTTACTAACGCCAGGTTCATTTTTATAAAAGACAACAACTCTAACGCCATCTTTATTACCTAAATCAAGAAGTGGGAAGTTAACAGAATTGATGATATTACCGTTTTGGACATAGTCCACGACTTGTCTAGCGGCCATAGCAGCACAGTTATCTTCAGCTTCTTCGGTAGAGGCACCTAAGTGAGAGATAGCAATGACACCATCCATATTAGCGGTCTTGTGGTTAGGGAAATCAGTAACGTATTTTCTAACCTTACCAGCTTTGATAGCTTCTTCTAAATCATCATCGTTAACGATTGCGTCACGTGCGCAGTTAATGATGATAACGCCATCTTTCATCTTCTTAAATGCTTCTTTATTTATCATTCCGCGTGTCGCATCTAAAAGTGGAACGTGGATAGAAATATAATCAGCGCGTTTATAAAGTTCATCGTAGCTAACAATTTCCATATCTTCTGGGAAGAGATGAGAATTACGAGCAATTGTTGATTCACTTGGTTCAACACCAATAACGTGCATACCTAGTGCACCTGCTGCGTTAGCAACAAGAGCGCCGATAGCGCCACAACCAATAATACCAAGGGTCTTACCCATGATTTCAGTACCAGCGAATGCTGATTTAGCTTTTTCCATTGTCTTGTTAATGGCTTCATCACCTTTATTTTCTTTAACCCATTCCATGGAACCACGAATATCACGGGCTGCAAGAAGCATAGCGGCGATAGTAAGCTCTTTAACAGCATTAGCGTTTGCACCTGGGGTATTAAAAACAACAATACCTTGGGCAGCATATTTATCAAGAGGAATGTTATTAACACCTGCACCTGCACGAGCGACTGCAATGACTCTTTCTGGAAGATCAATTTCAAGCATTTGAGCGCTTCTAACTAAAATTGCATCAGCGTCTTTAACATCTTCGACGAGTTTATATTCTTTAGGAAGGACAGCAAGTCCAACTGGAGAAATTTTATTTAAGCAAAGTACGTTCATTATTTATGTGCCTCTTCAAATTCTTTCATATAAGCAACAAGGGCTCTAACACCTTCAATTGGCATAGCGTTATAAATGGAAGCACGAAGTCCACCAGTAAGTCTATGACCTTTGAGGTTAGTAAATCTATATTTCTTAGCACCTTCAAGGAATTCAGCATCCATTTCATCGCTTGGTGTACGGAATGTAACGTTCATGAGTGAACGATATTCTTTATCGACATATGGAGTGAATAATTTTGAACTATCAAGATAGTCATAAAGAACTTTAGCTTTTTCTTCATTGGCTTTCTTTCGAGCTTCAAGTCCACCATTTTTAAGTAACCACTTAAAGACAAGACCACAGATATAAATACCATAGGTTGGTGGGGTGTTATACATAGAACCATTTTCAGCATGAATTCTATAATCGAAATATGCTGGGAGAGGTGTACGTGCTGGTTTAGCAAGTAAATCATCTCTAATAATAAGAATGGTAACACCAGCAGGACCGACGTTCTTTTGTGCACCAGCGTAAATTACACCAAATTTCTTAACATCAATTGGTTCACTAAGGAAGCATGATGACATATCGCATACTAGTGGGATATCACCAGTATCTGGATATTCTTTATATTTACTACCGAAGATAGTGTTGTTATCACACATATAAACGTAGTCAGCATCCTTATCAAATTTCATTTTCTTAACATCTGGGATGTATTTGAAGTTGCGGTCTTCACTACTAGCGACTACGTTAACTTCACCATAAAGTTTAGCGTCTTTAATAGCTTTCTTTGTCCATACACCAGTGTTGATATAATCGGCTTTACCTTTAAACATGAAGTTTAGTGGAATTAAAGCGAATTGAAGTGTTGCACCACCTTGGAGGAATAAAACTTTATAGTTTTCTGGAATTCCAATTAATTTGCGAAGGTCTGCTTCAGCTTCATCAATAATGGCTTGATAATATTTTGAGCGGTGGCTCATTTCCATGACCGACATGCCTGAATTATTGTAATCAAGCATTTCCGCAGCAGCTTGTTTGAGGACTTCCTCAGGAAGCATTGCTGGTCCAGCGGAGAAGTTGTAAATACGTGACATTTTTTACTCCTTTACTGTTATTTAATTCTCTTGCTTTCGAGATAATAACGCTTTTCAGTCGCGTGCCCCATTGAGAAGGATTTCCTTGGGAGCACGTCATCAGCGGCGATATAGTCGAAGATATCACCTTTGGTAAGTGCAGGCATCTTAATAGCGACACTATTAGGATTATTATCTGCAACTTCAATTAATTGATCTTCATCATGAATATAATCAACACTCGATTCAGGATGATTAGCTAGATACTCATCAATATATGATTGGACAATCTTATAGCACTTTGGTCCATTTTTAGGCATAGGAAGTTCTTTCTTTCCACCTTCTTTAGTGTAGGTGAATGACTTAAATTCACCACCTAAACGTTTAGATAGTTCACTAACAAAAGAAGATGAAGGATTAAACACTACCCTATGGATTGGTTCAAAGATTAGTCCTTTATCGTATATATTGAGCGCTTCGACTAAAGCGTATCTAGCAGGATGAGATAATCTTTCTTCTTTAGATAGATTAACTTTGATTTTATCCCAATGTGCTTTTGCGGTCGCAAGTGAATGGTTACCATCACCTACAATAAACAAAAGTCCATTGTTATTCTTTTTAAGTAAAGCTTCAAATTTTGAAATAACACTAGCGGTATCTTTAACTTTGTAACCAGTTAAATGTCCACCATTCTTATTAAGTTCAAAATCATAAACTTTTTCTAATTTAGCTCTATCTTTGTATAAAGGTTCAATAATTGATTCATTTTTATCATCAAATAGGAAGAGAATATGTGGAAGTTCCACAGGAGCATTCTCTCTAATTTTGAGTCTTGGAGGAATTCTTTCAACGATTGTTGCTTCACTAGCGCGAATTAAAGATTTCACCCCTTTTTGGTATGTGTAATCTTCTAGATCAATCGCAATAACAAGTCCAAGTCGACGTTCAACTTCACTAGTCTTACGGTCAACAAGGATAAAACATTCACCTTCATCCACTAAAGTACCATCATTTAGATACTTATCAATCGTGGAATTAATGTTATCAATATATTTCTTTTCATCAACCTTACCTAAATAGGCTTCTGGGAACATCATGTTAAAAGTAGATGGCTTATTACCAATCTCTTTTTTAAGTGAATCCCAGTAATCGACTTGAGAAGTAAATTGATCGCAAGCGATGACTGCAAATGCATTCATATCAACCTTCTTATTAGGAAGGAGAATATGAGGAGCAACAACACATTTAAAGTTCGACATTAGCAAACACCTTGAGCAATCATTGCATCGAGGACTTTTTCAAATCCAGCAATGTTTGCACCTAACGCTAAGTTACGTGGTTGACCATATTTCTTAGCAGTTTCGTAGCATTTATTGAAGATAGATTTCATGATGTCTTTAAGTCTTGCATCAACTTCTTCGAATGTCCAAGAGAGGTGCATAGCGTTTTGGCTCATTTCAAGGCCACTTACCGCAACACCACCAGCGTTACTAGCTTTACCTGGAGCAAATAAGACATCGTTTTCATTGAAGTAACGAATTGCTTCAACATCGCATGGCATATTAGCGCCTTCAACAAGCATATAGCATCCGTTCTTCTTTAATAATTTAGCGTCTTCGAGATGGATTTCACCTTGAGTTGCGCATGGAAGAGCAATTTCACATGGGGTCTTCCACATTTCGTGAGGATCGCCAACAAACTTAACGCCTTTATGATCAGCGGCGTAGTCTTTAGAGAACATACCTTTAGCTTTTGCTTTAGCGACGATATAGTCAACGTCAAGACCATTTGGATCATAGACGAAGCCTTCGATATCACTCATAGCGACTAAGCATGCACCGAGTTCTTTAGCTTTTTGAGCGGCCATACCACCAACTTTACCACTACCAGAGATAATAACTTTCTTGCCCTTAATATCATCATGGAGAATTTCATGAAGCATTTCTTGAGCGAAATAAAGTAATCCATATCCAGTGGCTTCTGGTCTACCTAAAGAACCACCATAGGAAAGTCCTTTACCTGTAAAGACACCATTCCATTCATTAACAAGTTTCTTATAGTAACCAAACATATATCCGATTTCACGAGCACCGAAACCAAGGTCGCCAGCAGGAACGTCAGTGTTTGGTCCAATGTGACGATAGAATTCCGCCATAAATGATTGACAGAATCTCATGACTTCACCATCGCTTTTACCGCGTGGATCAAAGTCTGCGCCACCTTTACCTCCGCCCATTGGAAGTCCAGTGAGGGAGTTTTTGAATGTTTGTTCAAATCCTAAGAATTTAAGGATGGAAAGATTAACTGACTTATCAAATCTCATACCACCTTTATATGGTCCAATTGCAGAGTTGAATTCAACACGCCAACCATTATTTACTCTGATGACGCCTTTATCATCAACCCATGGGACTCTAAATGAGATAACTCTTTCTGGGACAACTAGTCTTTCAAGAATTGAATACTTTTCGATATCAGGATTTTTGTCGACAAGGAAATCCATGGAGTCAAAGAATTCTTCAACTGCTTTAATGAATTCAACTTGTCCAGCACTTTTTGCGTTTACTTCTGCAAGTACGCGATTAAGATATTCACTTTTATACATTTATGTACCTCTCTTTCTAATAGCAAAAAAGCCAACTATTTGTTAGCAAAGCTATTTAGAACAAATAATGTAGTGATAACATCTGTTACATTTATAAATGTATCACGTAGTTAATTAATACGCAACTTAATGTTGTAAGCACTTTCATAGGGTAATTTAGACACTTTTCAATGCTTTTTCCCCAATAAATTAATAGGAGGAAACAAAAAGGAGTGGTAAGCCACTCCAATTTGTAACTTTAAATTAAAGTCTAATCTTTTTAACGTCACCTTTACGTCCAGGTTTAAGTGTAACTTCACCTTTAGTAATAGCGCCGACTGGGCAAACGTGACCACAAAGCAAGCAACCGACACATTTATCTTTGTTGCAGCTTGGCGTGCGTTTTTCTTTATCCCACTCAATAGCTTGGTGACCACCATCATAACAAGAGATGTAGCAACGACCACATTTAACACATTTATCGAGGTCAATTTGTGGACGGACAACATAGTCACGATTGAGTTTTTCAGCTGGAATAATGTTCTTATTTGCTAAACCAATAAGTTCGTGGAGAGAATCAACTTTTTGTTCTTCCATATAATGCATTAAACCGTTTTTCATATCTTCGACGATACGATAACCATATTGCATAATACCTGTGGTAACTTGAAGAGTTGTAGCACCAACAAGAATGAATTCAGCAGCGTCTTCCCAAGTTTCAATTCCACCGATACCAGAGATTTCAAGATTTTTAAGTCTTGGATCTTGTCTCATTTGTTGAATGAAACGAAGGGCGACAGGTTTAACAGCTTTTCCTGAATAACCAGAAATAGCGGATTTTCCATCAACGATTGGTAAACCAATCTTCTTATCTAAATCAATATTACAAATGGATTTAATGGTATTAATAGCAGCAATACCATCTGCACCACCTTCTAAGCAGGCAAGTGCAACTGGAACCATATCTGTAATATTTGGTGTCATTTTAGCCATCATTGGAAGTTTGCTTCCACGTTTAACGGCTTGACAATATTTCTTACAAAGTTCTGGGTTAGTACCAACATCACTACCCATAGCGTGAGAAGTCATCTGTGGACATGAGAGGTTCATTTCAATCATATCTGCACCGGCTTCTTCAACCATTCTTGCAAGGTCTTCCCATGTCTTTTCATCATTACCCATGATGGAAGCGATTAAGACTTGATTTGGGAATTCTTTTTTAAGTTTTCTGAGGTCTCTTAAGTTTTCTTCAAGAGTGTGCTCAGCAATTTGCTCCATGTTTTTAAAACCAACAAATGGAGTGTTTTCTTTATTAAGCTTATCGAAACGAGGTGAAACTTCATCGATAAAATATGATTTTGGTCCAATTGTTTTAAAGACGACACCACCCCAACCTACTTCGTAGGCTTTCTTACACATATCATAGCAGTTACCAACTGGAGAAGATGATAAGCAGAATGGGTTTGGGAATTTCACACCTAAGAATGTGACAGATAAATCTTTATTAATCATTATTTTGCCCTCCTAAGTGCTTCATCAACTGCTAAAGCAACTTCCTTACCAGTGCGGACACAACCGACAACTGTCTTATCAAATTTAGAGTGAGCGATATCACCAGCCACAAAGACTTTTGGATCTTTGGTGAGATAGTCTTTACCAGTGTTAACTTCACCTTTAACAAGTTCGATACCTAAACCTTCAACATCTGGACGTTGTCCAACAGCGAGAATAATCTTATCGGCTTTGATTTTCACTAAGCCTGGAATTTCTCTATGAGTGAAGGTAACAGTTTTACCTCTAACTTTATCTGGAACATATCCATCCATAATGGTTACGCCAAGAGCTTGAGCGTTACTGAGTTCTTTCTTACTTGCTTTGAATTCACTAAATTGTTCATAGACAACATCAGTGACATGTGGGACACCTAAAAGTTTAAGTGTTGTGACAGCGTCCATTGCGACGTCACCACCACCGACAACAAGTACGTTTTCAGGAACTTTGACATTACCTTTTTTGGCTTTAACTTTCTTTAAGAAATCAACTGCAAGCATGACGCTTCTATTGTTTTCAAACATTGGAAGCATCTTTCCATAAGAATAGCCAACTGCAAGAATCACTGCATCATGAGCTTTCTTAAGTTCGGCAACTGAAAGTGATTTACCAACTTCGCAGCCAGTAACAAATTCAACGCCTAAACCTTTAATGCGTTTAATTTCTAAATCAACGATATGATTTGGTAAACGATATTCTGGGATATAGCGAAGCATACCACCAAGAACTTTTTCTTTTTCGTAAACTTTAACTTTATAACCTAATTTTCTAAGTGTAACAGCGGCTTGTAAACTTGCTGGACCACTACCAACGATACCAACTGATTTACCGTTTTCTTTTCCAGCTTTAAGAATTTGCATCTTTAAGCTTTCTTCATAGTCTGTTACATAGCGTTGGATACGACCAATATCAATTGGGCGATCAATACCGCTTCTTGAGCATCCTTTTTGACAATATTTTTCTGTTGGGCAAACGCGAGCACAGATTGCACCAAGGGCATTGTTCTCACGAATTGTTTCCGCAGCACCTTTGAAGTTACGGAATCTAACAGAACGGATGAATTTGTCCGGGTTAGTACCAGCTGGACAAGCTTTTGAACAAGGGGCATCTAAACAAAGTAAACATCTACTTGCTTCTTCGCAGACGGTTAAAGGAGATAACCCTTCTTCGAGTTCTTTCAAATATTTTGAATCCATATGAAAAATCCTTTCACTAATAGTTTAGCAAAAGAATCAATAATTTAAATATATTTTTAAAAATATGGGCTTTTATGCTCAAAAAGACGTTATTTTTGGGAATTTTTTAGAAATTTTACTTTATGTCCATAGCCATAAGTTTTTGCAATCATACTTGATGGCCAAGATGAAATCTCTTTATTAAATGAATCAGCGAGTGAATTATATTTATCGATTAATTCATTAATCAAATCATCGCTTGCGTGAATCTCGATTTGAGCTTCCGCACTGATTTGGTCAAATTCATCATATTTTATAAGTGAATTATAGTAAGCGTTTTTTTCATCAATTGAAGACACCGCTACTGGGACATTGATTTGATTAACTTCTTCTTCATATTTTTTAAGCGAATCTTTTCTACTTGTGAGTTCTTTAAGAAGTTCATGACGAGCATTAAGAGCTTTAAAAAGTTCATAAGCACATTCATCAGTTTTTTTACTTAATGATTTAATTTTTCCTTTGATGGAAGCAAAGATAATAATAAAAAAGATAAGCGCTAAAACGATAGCAGATCCGACTGCTATTAAAGTTATCTCTGGAGCGCCTAGCACAAAATATCTCATATCTATAATATAAACAATTTATTCTTCTTTTTCTTTACTTGCACCAACATTCATCTTGGTTGTGACAATTTGATAGATGCGGTAAAGGGCAGGAGACAAAAATCCATTAATTGCTAGTTCAATAAAGAAGTTCACTCCGATTAAACCAACAAGAATAAAGACAAAATAGTCTCCGCTTATAGAATAATTAAACGCACCTGAGAAGATAAAGAAGGTTCCAAGGATAAATAATCCTGTATTTATAATAGGAACGCTAAAAGAGGCTAAAATAGAGCCAATTAAAGGATGTTTCTTTTTTAGTGGCATCATGATAAATCCTGCCGCTAGTCCAGCTAGACCTGTTTTAAGTAAACACATAATGACAGTTGCGACTGGATTATAGGCTAAAAAGAATTCAGTTCCAGTTGATAAAAGAACCATTAAACCTTCAACCATTCCAAGGAATAATCCTGCAAGTGGACCATAAAGCACTGCGCATAAGGCAATTGGGAAAAGTGTTAACGAAATTGATAATGTTCCTGTCGGAAGAACATTCGCGACAATTTGAAGGATGATTGTTAAGGCGGTAAGAATACCTATACCAGTAATTTTTCTAACTAAATTTTTCTCATTCATAGCGATAAATAATATAGCACATTTTATAAATATATAAAAAATATATTTTGGGACTCTAAATAATATGCATTTGATATAAAAAAGTTAATTGTATTTAGGTAAATCTAACTTAAAATAATCAACCAAATAATTGTATTCTTCTTTGTGACTTTCTTGAAAACTTAATTGTTCTACATTTGTGACAGTAGAATAAAGTGTAGGAAACAAAGATACAGTAGCATTAATATCTTTACCAGAACCAATATCTCGAACAATATCAAAAGCATCATTTAAAGATAATTTTGGATAGGTAATTAATTTTGATGAATCTTGGCCCCAAGCCCAACCACCTGAGTTTTTTTCAAGTACACATTCCCAGCTTCCATTTTCGTTTTTTGCACAGCAATAGATAGGATATATTACGGAAAGATTATCGTCAGGTAGGAGTATTTTTCTGTAAAAATTAAAATCAGATTTAGAATAGCAACCCGAAAATAGACAAGTTAAAGTTATCAAATGTATTAGAGTCATTCTTTTATGCATAGAAATTACCCCATGGTGAAATAGCATAATATCTTACAAAGCAAATATTTTGGGGAAGTGCACAAAGGTATGGGTCGGTAATAATATTATTGTTTTGATCGACATTTGAAACATTTAAATTACCATATTCATTTGGCAATATATAAGGCTGCTCATTCTCAAGCGCTTTTTTGTATTTTTTATTCAACGTTGTTTTTTCTGATAAACATTGATTATCCAATACATTTGTATCTGGAGAAAATGAAGTAACACCAAAATTAGTAAATAACAATAAAAGTGATGAAATAATTAATATAAGGAATTTCATACCCTTATTATACAAAGTTTTAAGAAAAAAACCTCGCAAAACAAAGATGCAAGGTTTTGATAAAAATTAATTATTTAACGAATTCAACGATAACAAGTTGAGCATTGTCACCACGACGGAAGCCGGCTTTTAAGGCACGGGTGTAACCACCCTTGCGGCTTTCGTAGCGTTTAGCGAGTTCGCCAAAGAGTTTGTCTAAAGCGGAATTATCTTCGCTTCTAGCACCTCTAACAACAGCGGCTGCTTGTCTACGAGCGTGTAAATCACCACGTTTACCTAAAGTAATGAGGTGATCGGTTAAGCTTTTAAGTTCTTTAACCATACCACTTGTAACTGTGACTCTTTCAAATTTGACTAGGTCAGTTGCGAGTGTTCTTAATTTGTTTTCGTGTTTGGATTTGGTATATCCGGCTTTGAAGCGAACGCCGGCCTTACCATGAACATTTTTACGTCCTTGTGCTGCCATAGTATCCTCCTATTCCGGAACATAATCATGGAAAGATAAACCGTTAGCGGCAAGTTTTTCCTTGATTTCCTTAAGTGATTTTTTACCGAGATTTTTGACTTTCATCATTTCTTCTTCGGTCTTTTGAGTTAACTCAGAAACAGTCAAGATGTTAGCTCTTCTTAAGCAGTTATTACTACGAACTGATAAGTCGAGTTCTTCGATTGGCATATTTTCGAGTTTGTTTTCAACAACAGGAACTTCTTCTTTGATCATGTTGATTTCTTCAACTGCTCTTTCAAGTTCAGTGAATGGTTGAAGATTCACAATGAGCATTTCAGCTGCTAAAGCGACTGCTGTTTGTGGATTCATAGAACCATTTGTTTCAACTTCAAGAGTGAGTTTGTCGAATCTTGAATCGTGACCGACACGGTCTGGTTCAACAGTGTAGCTTGCGCGGACAACTGGTGAATAGTTTGAATCGGTAGCGATTAAACCAATGGTGGAAAGTCCTTTTTCTTTTTGGGTCTTTCTATCTGGTTTATTCATTTCAGAAGTGACATAACCACGACCATTTCTGGCGTAGAGAGTCATGTGGAGTTCTCCACCTTCTGCAACGTGAGCGATTTCAAGTTCTGGGTTAATAACGCTAACAAGACCTGGAACTACGATATCACCAGCGGTGACAGTCTTTGGTCCTTTAACATTAATTTCTAAGCGTTTTGGTTCATTATCTTCATCATCAATGCGAAGGACGAGTCCCTTGAGATTTAAGATAATTGCTGTAACGTCTTCAACGATTCCTGGAAGAGCGCTGAATTCATGACGAGCACCTTCGATTTCAATTGCGTAGATGCTTGCGCCTGGAAGGCTAGCAAGAAGAACTCTACGAAGTGAGTTACCGATGGTTAAGCCATAGCCTCTTTCAAGTGGGGAAATGACAAATTTACCATAATTGTCTTTTTCAACAATTTTTGCAACTTTGAATGTTGCACGTTGGAATGGTTTTGCAAGATTAGCCATGTATATTTCCTCCCTAATTAACCGCGTGGACGTTTTGGTGGACGGCATCCGTTATGTGGGACTGGTGTAGTATCAGTGATTGATAATACTTGAAGTCCAGCACTTGCTAAAGCGCGGATTGCGCCTTCACGACCTGGACCAGGTCCTTTAACGTTGACGTCAACGCTACGTAAACCTTGATCAAAAGCAACTTTAGCAGCTGCTTCACCAGCGAGTTGAGCGGCAAATGGTGTAGATTTCTTAGCACCTTTGAAGCCGAGTGCGCCAGCGCTTGACCATGCGATTACGTTACCTTGATCATCAGAGATGGTAACGATTGTGTTATTGAAGGTGCTGTGGATATGAGCAGTACCTTTCGTAAATGCACGTTTTACTTTTTTCTTACGTGATGTGGTTTTGGTTGCCATAACTTACGCTCCTTTCATTAACCTTGGGTTGCTACTTTCTTATTAGCAATTGTTTTACGTTTACCTTTCCTTGTACGAGCATTTGTACGAGTGCGTTGTCCACGAACTGGTAAACCTTTACGATGTCTAATACCTCTATAGCATCCAATTTCTTGTAAACGTTTGATGTTGAGAGCGACTTCACGACGTAAATCACCTTCAACTTTGAATTTTGTAATTTGTTGACGAATAGCAGCGAGTTGTTCTTCGGTTAAGTTCTTAACGCGAATATCTTCATCAACTTTGGCTGCTTGACAAATTTTATGAGCGGTTGTGTGACCGATACCATAAATGTAGGTAAGGGAGATAACAACACGCTTCTCATTTGGAATATCAACTCCAACAATACGTGCCATTGATTATTTCCTCCTATAATTAACCTTGTCTTTGTTTGTGCTTTGGATTTTCACAAATGACCATGACCTTGCCATGGCGTTTGATTACCTTGCACTTTTCACACATAGGTTTGACTGAGGGACGTACTTTCATAAATATTTTCCTCCTGTAGCTATGCTACTTTAATTTTTGTATCTAAATGTGATACGCCCACGTGTTAAATCGTAAGGCGAGATTTCAACCATAACTCTATCGCCTGGTAAGATGCGAATGTAATGCATGCGGATTTTACCAGAAACGTGGGCGAGAATTATGACTCCGTTTTCAAGCTTTACCCTAAACATCGTGTTAGGTAATGCTTCAACTACTGTTGCCTCTACCTCGATGACTCCATCTTTAGCCATGATGATCCTCCTTTAGCATTGTCAGGACTTCATATCCGTCCTTGGTAATGAGAATTGAATTTTCATAATGGCTTGATAATTTGCCATCTTTCATTCTTGCAACCCAACCGTCTTTACCGACGCGGATTGCATGATGTCCTTCTGCTACCATTGGTTCGATAGCAAGGCACATACCCTCTTTTAGAACTGGGCCAGTTCCACTTTCTCCATAATTTGGAATATATGGATCTTCGTGAAGTTTTGAACCAACTCCGTGGCCAGTATATTCACGAATAATAGAATAACCACGAGATTCGCAGTATTCCTGAATGGCGTGACTTATGTCTCCAAGTCTAGCTCCTGGATGAGCGAACTTATTCACTGCATCCCAGAAACTTTCTTCGGTCACTGTTACTAGTCTTCTTGCGTTTTCAGTAACAGTTCCAACAAAATATGTGCGGCACGCATCACCGATATATCCGTTAAGTGTGGCGCCTACATCTACGCTAACGATGTCACCTTCACGGAGGATCCTATGTTTAGATGGGATTCCATGAACGACTTCTTCGTTAACACTAATGCAGACACTACCAGGGAAATCATACATTCCTAGGAAAGTAGGATATGCCCCATTTGAGCGAATAATTTTTTCGCACATATTTGCGACATCTAATGTGGAAAGGCCAGGTTTGATATAATCTTTTAATTCCTTGAAGACAAGGGCGACTATGTGCCCAGCCTTTCTCATTAAATCTTGTTCGCGTGGAGTCTTAATGACTATCACTTAGTAGCCTCCAAAATCTTATCGATTTCTTTCATTAAATTATCTGCACCAATTGTGCCATCGAGAGTGTGGAGTAATCCTTTCTTCTCATAATAGTCAAGAATTGGAGCGGTATCTTTAATGTAGATATCTAGTCTGGTGGCAAGTGCTTCTTCATTATCATCTTTTCTTTGAATAAGTTCTCCACCACATTTATCGCACACACCTTCAACTTTAGGTTTACGGGTTACGATATGATATGGAGCTCCACAGACTTTACATACTCTACGTCCACCGATACGCTCAAAAAGCATTTCGCGTGGAGTGTCGATGTTAATGACTGAAGAAATTGGTCGACCAATCTCTTTTGTAAGTGTATCGAGAGCTTCTGCTTGAGGAATTGTACGTGGGAACCCATCAAGGATGAATCCTTTCGCACAATCGTCTTGAGAAAGTCTTTCTCTTACAAGTCCGATGGTGACGTCATCTGGGACTAAGTGTCCATCATTAATAAACTTTGCAGCAATCACACCTAATGGTGTTTGATTTTTGATTGCTTCTCTAAACATATCACCTGTAGAAATATGTGGGAGATTATGTTCAGCGATAATGAGCTTTGCTTGAGTGCCTTTACCTGCACCTGGAGGGCCCATGAGAATTATGTTCATCATTATTATTTATTCCCTTCCGGCTGTTGCTTGAACTTCGTCGAAAGTTTTACCAGCAAGTAGCCCATCGATTTGATTCATAATTTCTAGAGAAACACCAACTGCGATGATTAAACCAGTTCCGCCGATAGCGAGTGATTTATTCTCACCGAAGATTCCTGAGATTGTTAGAACAAGAGGTAAGGCAGCGATGAATGCTAAGGCAATTGCGCCAATGCATGTCACGCGGTTAACGACTTTTCTAACATATCTTTCGGTTTCGTTACCTGGACGAATACCAGGAATATATGAACCGTTCTTACGGAAGTTTTCCGCAAGTGTTTCAGGAGAAATTTGAATCGAAGCATAGAAGAAGGCAAACATGACGACTAAGGTAATATAAATTAATAGTCCCCAAGGCATGTACCACACTCCTCCATTAACTCCTGGCATCTCATATAGTTCACTATAAGAGAAGATCTTGAGCCATCCTGCACTAGCCGCATCACTAGAGATGAAGCTAGCGATGACAGATGGAACTGTCAAAATGGATGAAGCGAAGATGACTGGAATAACTCCAGCAGAGTTAACTTTAATTGGAAGGAAGCTGGCTTTTGCCATAGATTGAGTTTGTCCGCTCTTTCCACTATGTTGAACAGGTATTTTTCTCTTCGCTAGTTCAATAAAGACAACGAAGGCGAAGATGAGGAGGAAGGCTAAGAGATATAAAGCGAATTGGAACCCACCTTTGATGAGTTCTGGAGTCTCTTTATAAACGTCGCCGACCCACATCTTATAAGCACCACTAATTTGTAGTGGTAAGCTACGAACAATACCTGCGAAGATGACAACGGAAATACCATTGCCAAGTCCTTTTTCGGTAATTTGGTCACCAAGCCACATAACAAGCATTGAGCCTGCTAACATAATTGTGATTATGTAGGCATATGTCCAGAAACTACCTGTTTCTAAGTTAATAGTGATATATTCACTATTTTCCATCGTTTTGATGATACCATAGGCTTGAACTGCACCTAACATAAGAGTCAAGTATCTAGTGGCCATTTCGGTTTTCTTTCGACCGTATTGACCTTGTTTAGATAATTCAGTTAAAGCTGGTAATACATCTTTTTGGAGAAGTTGAATGATAATCTGAGCAGTGATATATGGAGAAACACCTAATGCAAAGATGGAGAAGTTTTGAAGCGCTCCACCACCAATGAGGTCCATAAGAGCCACTGCGTTGGCATTCGTAAGGGCGTTAGATAATTGATCTGAGACTGTAACGCCCGGAACTGTGATCGCCGCACCTATACGAATGACAAGAAGAATCATAATCGTAAAGAAAATACGATTGACAATTTCCTTATTCTTGAAGATAGAGGCGATTTTATGCATTCTTAGATTACCTCGACTTTGCCACCGGCTTCTACGATAGCCTTTTCTGCGCTCTTAGAGAACTTGCTAGCTTTAACAGTTAACTTTTTAGTTAATGAGCCATTACCTAAAATTTTAACACCATCAAGTTCTTTTTTAACTAATCCTTTTTCGATTAATAAGGTTGGAGTAACAACTGTACCATCTTCAAAAGCATTTAAGCTTGAGAGGTTAACAATTGCGTAGCTAACGCGTCCACCATTATAGAAACCGAATTTTGGAAGTCTTCTATATAATGGGTTTTGACCACCTTCAAATCCTGGACGGACACCGCCACCAGTACGTGAATTTTGGCCTTTGTTACCACTACCAGCGTTCTTACCATTACCGGTTCCTAAACCACGACCTTTGCGGTAGCGTGGAGTCTTTGCGCCTTCGGCATGTTTAAGTTCATTAAGTTTCATTTAAATTTACCTCCAGCAATTATTTTTCTTCGGTTTCTGGTTTTGCTCTTAAGGCTTGAACTTGAGCATAAGATTTTAAGCTTGCTAAGCCATTTTGAGTTGCACGAATAATGTTAATTGGTGCACGTGAACCATAAACTTTTGAATAAACGTTACGAATACCGGCGAGTTCAAGAATAGCACGAACTGGACCACCGGCGATAATTCCAGTACCTTCTGGTGCTGGTTTTAAGAAAACGTTACATGCGCCGTATTTACCAATCACTTCGTGAGCGATTGTACCACCTTTAACGATGTGAAGATTGAAGGTGTTACGTTTAGCGGCTTCAAGAGCTTTCTTAATTGCATCTGGGACTTCAGCTGCTTTTCCAGTACCGAAGCCATATTTACCCTTCTTGTTACCAATAACAACAAGAGCGGAGAAGCGCATTCTTCTACCACCTTTAACGGTTTTAGAGATACGGTTGATTTCAACAACGACTTCTTCGTATTCTTTGACTTCTTCAGCACGTGGACGGCGTGGACCTTTACGGTCGCCTCTTGGACGATCACCGTGTGGGCGATCTCCTCTTGGACGTCTATCTTCTTTTGGAGATTGACCTTTAGCTTCTTCAGGCTTATTTTCGACTGAAACAGTTTCTTTTTCTTCTAACATAATTAATCTCCTTTTTAGAACTTAAGACCGCCTTCACGAGCAGCTTCCGCTAAAGCAGCGACACGACCATGATATAAATAACCACCACGATCGAAGACCACTTTAGAAATCTTTTTAGCTTTGCATTCTTTGGCAATAGCTGCACCGACAAGTTTTGCGGCTTCAACATTGCTGCCGTTTTCGAGTTTAAGAGCAACGCTACTTGCAGAAGCAAGGGTAACTCTTTTCACATCATCGATAACTTGAGCTTCAATGTTTTTATTTGAGCGGAACACGACTAAGCGTGGGCATTCGGCAGTTCCGGAAATTTTTTCTCTCACACGAGCGTGCTTACGAGCACGGACGGAGCTTTTTGATTCTTTATTAATCATCTATAAATCCTCCTTATGCCTTAGCGCCAGCGCGTTTACCTTCTTTACGGATGATATGTTCACCCTTATACATGACACCTTTACCATTATATGGTTCTGGTTCACGGGTTCCGCGAATTAAGGCTGCAGTTTGACCAACGGCTTGTTTAGAAACACCTTCAACGGTGATTTCAGTTGCGGATTTGCAGCTGATTTTAACTGTTGGTTCTGGTTTGATAACGATTTCGTGAGAATATCCGACGTGCATAACGATGTTAGCGCCTCTCATTTCCGCACGATAACCGATACCGACGATCACTAATTCTTTGACGAATCCTTGGGTAACACCAATGATTGCATCATTTAAATTAGCGCGTGTTGTACCATGGAGTTGTTTGGTGTGTTTTTCTTCGTTTGCGCGAGTACATTTCACTTCACCATCTTTAACTTCAACTTTAATTACAGATGGGATAACAACTTCTAAGGTACCCTTTGGTCCTTTAATAACCATCTTACCTTCACTTTGTTCAAGAGTGACACCACTTGGGACTTTGATAACTTTTAAACCAATTCTTGACATAATTATTACCAAACGTAAGCGAGTACTTCACCACCGACGCCTAATGCGCGAGCGGTTTTGTCACTTACGACTCCTTTACTTGTAGAGATAATTGCGATACCTAGACCACCGAGAACACGTGGAAGCTTATCAGCTTTAACGTTAACGCGGAGACCTGGTTTGGAGATTTTCTTTAAGCCAGAGATAACTCTTTGACCATTAACTCCATATTTGAGGGAGAGAGTAAGTTCTTTCTTAGCATCTCCTTCAACTTTAAATTCAGATATAAAGCCTTCATCAAGAAGAATCTTAGCGATTTCAACTTTCATTTTGCTGCTTGGCATAGAAACACTAGCATAACGAAGAGCATTCGCATTACGAATTCTTGTGAGCATATCTGCAATTGGATCTGTCATCATAATTTTTACTCCTCCTTATTACCAACTTGATTTCTTCATGCCTGGAATTTCACCTTTATAGGCGAGTTCGCGTAAGCAAACACGGCATAATTTGAATTTTGAATAAACTGAGTGAGGACGTCCACAACGTTCGCAACGAGTATATTCTCTAACTTTGAATTTTTTAGGTCTTGCATGTTTGACCTTCATACTGGTTTTTGCCATTTGTTAGTCCTCCTTATTTCTTAAACGGCATACCTAAGAGTTCAAGTAAACTATAGGCTTCTTCATCGGTGCGAGCCGTTGTAACAACTACGATATCCATTCCACGGATCTTGCTTACCTTATCGTATTCAATTTCTGGGAAGATGAGTTGTTCTTTGACACCGAGAGTGTAGTTACCATGACCATCGAAAGCGTTTTTAGAAACACCACGGAAGTCACGGACACGTGGTAATGCAATTGAGACAAGTTTGTCTAAGAATTCATACATTCTGATGCCTCTGAGGGTGACCTTGCAGCCAATAGCTTGTCCTTCACGAAGTTTGAAGTTAGCGATGGACTTTTTAGCTTTAGTGGTTACAGGGTGTTGTCCAGTGATGATTGCGAGTTCACTAACAGCTTCTTCAAGAGATTTGCTATTTGTGATAGCTTCGCCAACACCAATGTTAATGACAATTTTTTCGAGGTGTGGAACTTGCATTACACTTGTGTAATGGAATTTTTCCATAAGGGCTGGTCTAATGTCTTTTTCGAATTTATCAAGTAATCTTGTGGATTCGGAGCGGACTTTGTTGCCCTTTGATACTTTTTTAGCTGGAGCTTTCTTAGGAGCGGCTTCTTCTTTAACTGGGGCTGCTTTTGCTTCTACTTCTTTGGCTGGTGCCTTTTTAGCTGGAGCTTTCTTAGCAGCGACTTTCTTTTCTTCTGCCATTTATTTTTCCTCCTTAGTCTAGCTTGCTACCGCTGGCTTTGCTGATACGAACTTTTTTACCATTCTTATCAACTGAGTAACCTACACGGCTAGCTTTCTTTGTTTTTGGATCAACAATTGCAACATTGCTGATATCGATTGGAACGTAAATCTCAAGGACACTACCTTCTGGAGTTTGTTGAGTTGGTTTTTTATGTTTCTTATGGACGTTAACGCCTTCGACAACGACTTTGCCTACTTTTGGATAGACAGCTTGGACTGTGCCAGTTTTGCCTTTGTCTTTGCCAGCGATAACGACAACTTTATCACCTTTAAGTATTTTCATAACTACGTTCCTCCTTATAGAACTTCCACAGCAAGGGAGACGATCTTCATATAACCTTCACCCTTATCACGGAGTTCACGAGCCACTGGTCCAAAGACACGTGTTCCAATTGGAGCGCCTTCGTTATCGATAAGAACGACTGCGTTATCATCGAATGCGATGGTTGTTCCATCTGGTCTATTGATAGCGTGTTTGGTGCGAACGATGACACCTTTAACGATATCTGATTTTTTAACACGGCCATTTGGGATGGCATCTTTTACAGCACAGGTAACGATGTCACCGATGCTGACTGATTTGCGGTTGCTACCACCTTTAAGACGGAAGACTCTTACGGAGCGAGCGCCTGAGTTATCGGCAACCACAAGATTTGTTTCATTTTGAATCATAATCTTTCTCCTTATTTATCTTCAGCCTTTTTGGCTGGTGCTTTTTTAGCAGGAGCTTTCTTAGCGGCTGGTTTTTTACTAGCAGCTTTCTTAGCTGGTGCTTTTTCTTCTTTGGCTGGTTCTTCAGCTTTTTCTTCTACTTTAACTTCGACTTTCTTTTCTTCGACTTTGGCTTCTTCTTTAGCTTCTTCAAGCTTTTCTTCTGCCATTAATTCTTGTTCAGCGACTTTGACGTCTTCTTGAGCAACTTTATCGACAGAAACAAGTCTCCATCTTTTTGTAGCAGAGAGTGGACGGCAAGCCATAATTGTGACTGTATCACCAACTTTGGCTTCGTTCTTCTCATCGTGCGCGTAGTACTTATTAGAATATTTAACGCGCTTTGCGTACTTAGCATGTTTCTTGTGAGTTTCGACTTCGACGACAATTGTTTTGCTCATCTTGTTAGAAACGACAACGCCTTGTAGTGATGTTCTTCTATTTCTTTCCATGGTCTAATCCTCCTTATTTAATGCCAAGTTCTCTTTCGCGTTGCACCATATAGGCGCGAGCGATGTCTTTACGAACTCTTCTTACTTCCTCACCGTGTTCAAGTTGTCCGACAGCTTTTTTACGACGAAGATTGAATAATTCTTCTTTGAGGAGGTAAATCTTTTCATTAAGTTCTTCGTTAGTTAATTCACGGAATTCTTTAACTTTCATAATTATTTAGCCTCCTTTTTTGCGATGACTCTGCAGCGGCATGGGAGTTTGTATGATGCTAAGCGGAGGGCTTCACGCGCGACTGCTTCTGGAACACCAGCCATCTCGAACATGACTCTGTTTGTCTTAACTACTGCGACCCAGTATTCTGGATTACCTTTACCAGAACCCATACGGACTTCAGCAGGTTTTTTAGTTTTTGCAAGGTGTGGGAAGATTCTGATATAAACCTTTCCTTCCTTTTTGGTGTAACGGGAGAGAACAATACGAGCGGCCTCGATTTGTTGAGCGGTAACCCACGCTCCTGTTACAGCTTGAAGACCGAATTCACCGAAGGAAACTTCGTTTCCACCTTTGGAAAGGCCTTCGTATTTGATACCGTGTGGACGACGATATTTAACTCTTTTTGGTTGTAGCATAATTATCTATCTCCTTTCACGGCTTCATCTTCTTTTCTATCTTTGAGGACTTCACCCTTACAGATCCAGACTTTAACGCCTAATCTACCATAAGGAGTGACGGCTTCTTTGATAGCGAAGTCGATGTTGCTTCTAAGTGTGGTTAATGGGATGATTCCATCTTTATAACCTTCGCTTCTAGCAATATCTGCACCACCTAAACGGCCAGAGACAAGAGTTCTGACACCTTTAGCGCCTGCTCTACGAACGCGTTGGATAGCTTTCTTTTGAGCGGTTCTAAATGATGCACGATTTTCAAGTTCAGTAGCGATTGATTGAGCGACAAGAGCAGCATCTAAGTCAGGATTTTTGACTTCCACTACATCAAGGCGAACTTCGCTACCTTTGAGCATTTTAGCGACGACTTTTTTAAGTCTATCGATATTTGCACCTTCTTGACCGATAACGACACCTGGACGTGCAACGAATAATTTAATTACAACATCGTGTCCTTTAGCGGTTTTACGTCTTTCAATCTCAACGTGAGATAGAAGAGCGTCTTTTAGTTCTTTTTCAAGATATTTACGAACTTTAATATCTTCGTGAAGGAACTTAGCATAATCTTGATCAGACGCGAACCAACGCGAATGCCAATCGCGGTTGATGCCAACACGCATGCCTACTGGACTAACTTTTTGACCCATTTCTTTCGTTCCTCCTTATCTTGATTTCACCACAACTACAATGTGGGATGTTCTTTTTACTAAACCACTTGCAGAGCCTTTAGCGCGTGGAAGGTATCTTTTCATTCTTAATCCGTCGTTAGCATAGATTTCAGCGACGTATAAGCTTTCTTCACTCATTCCAAAGTTGTTAATTGCGTTAGCGGCTGCGCTTTTGATGACTTTAGCAACAATTGGCGAAGCGGCTTTATTAACGTTAGCAAGAATTCCGAGCGCGACGTTCACGTCTTTTCCTCTTACTAAATCAATAACTAAGCGCGCTTTACGTGGTGTCACACGGACATCGTAAGCAACTGCACGTGCTGAGGTAACCAATGGTTTTGGTTCTGGAGCTTTTTCAGCTTTCTTAGAAGCTTTCTTTGGAGCTTCTTCGACTTTTGTTTCTTTCACTACTTCGACATCAGCGACTTCTTTTTTAGCAGGAGCCTTTTTGGCTGGTGCTTTCTTAGCGGCTGGTTTCTTAGCAGCGACTTTCTTTTCTTCTGCCATCGAATCTACCTCCTATTTCTTTGCTGCAGCTGCAGCTTTATCTTCTGCATTGTTACCGTGGTGTCCTTTGAAGGTTCTTGTTGGAGCAAACTCTCCGAGTTTATGTCCGACCATATCTTCAGTGACATACACAGTAATGTGTTCGCGTCCGTTATAGACAGCGAATGTGTGTTCGACAAATGAAGGGTAAATTGTTGAACGACGTGACCAAGTCTTGATGACTTCTTTTTTGTTAGCAGCATTTAATGCGTCGACTTTTTTAAGTAAGTATGCATCACAGAATGCGCCTTTTTTCAAACTACGTGACATATCTATCAATTTCCTTTCTTATTATTTGTCGTTAATTCTTCTAACGATTAATTTGCTAGAAGCCTTTTTAGTGCGTCTTGTCTTAACACCAAGAGCTCTCTTACCCCATGGGGTACGTGGAGCATCACGGCCGACTGGACACTTACCTTCACCACCACCATGTGGGTGATCGTTAGGGTTCATAACGGAACCACGGACGGTTGGTCTTGTACCAAGCCATCTAGTTTTTCCGGCTTTTCCTTTGTTGACTAAGTTATAGTCTTCGTTTCCGACGATACCGATTGTTGCACGGCATTCTTCGAGAACTTTACGAACTTCACCAGAAGCTAAGCGAAGGATAACGTATTTTCCTTCTTTACCAAGGATTTGTGCGCTTGTACCAGCAGCACGGCACATTTGGCCGCCTTTCTTTGGAGAGAGTTCGACGTTGTGGATGAATGTACCTTCTGGAATGTTCTTAAGTGGAAGAGCATTACCGGTTTTGATATCCACATTTTCGCCTGAGACAATCTTGTCTCCGACTTTCAACCCTTGAGGGGCAAGGATGTATCTCTTTTCGCCATCTGTGTAGACAACGAGAAGGATGTTAGCATTGCGGTTTGGATCATATTCAACCGCTTTGACCGTTGCGACAATTCCGTCTTTATTACGTTTGAAGTCGACGATTCTATAACGACGTTTATGACCACCACCGATATGACGTGTTGTGATAACACCTTGGTTATTACGACCGCCAGTCTTGCTAAGTTTAACTGTTAAACTTTTTTCAGGAGTTGATTTGGTGATTTCGTCAAATGTTAGATTCGTCATATTGCGGCGGGATGCCGATGTCGGTCTATAAGTTCTAATTGACATTTTTAACCTCCTATATTGTTAACTCGACAATGAATTAGATTTTGTCGGTTATTCTTTGAAGAGATCGAGAGCTTCGCCTTCTGCTACTGTAACGATCGCTTTCTTATATCCTGGGATGGTGCCTTTATAGCGACCACCTCTAGTTGTTTCTGTTGCACGAACTTTAATAATGTTTACACCTGTGACTTTAACACCGAAGACTTTTTCGAAGGCTTTCTTGACTTCAGCGCGGTTTGCTTTGGCAAGCACTTTCACAGTGACTTTGTTTTGTTCTTGCATGAGGGCCATTGTTTTTTCAGTAAGTACTGGTTCGATGATTACATCATAATCACGAACTGTGGCCTTAGATAATTTCTTGCTGTCTTTGTTTTCTGCAGCTTTTGCTTTTCTTGCCATATTACAATAGTGCCTCCTCAACTAATTTGATTGTGTCTTTGTCCATGACAACCTTATCGAAATACATAAGATCATAAACTGAGACATTATCGACTGCTGTGACCACAACATTTGCAATGTTTTGGGCTGAGAGAATGAGATTTTCATCGACATCCTTAACAACGATGAGAACTTTTCCTTCAGCTTTAAGATCTTTGAGCATCTTAACGACTAACTTGGTTTTAATTGAATCGAATTTGAATCCGTCCACTAAGACTAAGCCACCGTTTTTGACCACTGCGGAGTAAGCGCACTTCATAGCGAGCTTATGTTCCTTGCGGTTTTGAGCAATCTTGTGATTTTGAACGCCGGTTGGTCCGAAGACTGTACCACCACCGACCCAGATTGGGGAGCGGGAGCTACCAGCACGTGCACGACCTGTGCCTTTTTGACGCCATGGCTTTTTACCACCACCGCTGACTTCGTCGCGCTTTTTGGTTTTGGCTGTGTCTTGACGCATGTTTGCTTGATAGACAAGAACTGCATCATGCATAACCTGTTCGTTCTCTTTAACTCCGAAGACTTCAGAGCTGAGATTAACGCTTGATAATTTTTCGCCTGCTTGGGAATAAACGGCGACAGATAATTTCTTTTCAGCCATTTTTATTCTCCTTTCGCAGCTGATAAGTCAACTAATGTAGAGACCTTTTCAGCTTGGCCAAGTTGTTCCTTGATTGCGCTTCTAATAATCACGAGTGATCTTTTAGCGCCTGGAACTGAACCTCTCACGAGGATGTAATTCTTTTCAGCATTTGTTTCGATAACTAATTGGTTAAGGATTGTTGAAGAGAGATTACCGTGATGACCTGACATCTTCTTTCCTGGAATAACACGTGCGTTGTTACGACCGTTGTTAGCGAAGGAACCTTGTCCTCTATGGTAACCAGATCCGTGTCCTTTTGGACCAATCTTGTGACCCCAACGTTTGATAACGCCTGCGTATCCACGACCTTTTGATGTGCCGATGACATCGACGACATCGCCAGCTTTGAAGAGATCGGCTTTTAGTGAATCACCAACTTTATATGAGTTAAGTTCATCACCTTTAAGTTCACGAAGAATCTTTTGGGCTTTAACACCAGCTTTTGCAAAGTGACCTTTTTCAGCTTTGTTAACCTTGGATTCTTTCTTTTCTTCAATACCGACTTGAAGAGCGTCATAACCATCTTTTTCTTTTGTCTTAACTTGTGTTACGACGTTTGGTAAGACTTCAATAACGGTGACAGCATACATCTTACCGTCTTGAGCGAAGACTTCTGTCATGCCCATTTTACGTCCGAGAATTTCTTTCATCGTGTCTTACCTCCTTATAACTTGATATCGATATCTACTCCGCTTGGTAAGTCGAGTCTTCTAAGGACATCAACTGTTTCCTTTGTTGGATTGGTGATATCAATAAGTCTTTTGTGTGTTCTGATTTCAAATTGTTCACGAGAATCTTTGTACTTATGGACAGCACGTAAGATTGTGTACACTTGTTTTTCCGTTGGTAGCGGAATTGGGCCAACAACACCAGCCCCGGTTTTCTCTGCCGCTGCAATGATCTTGGCGACACTAGCATCTAGTATCTTGTGATCATAAGCTTGGAGACGAACCCTAATGCTTTTTACTTTTGCCATGAATTTTCCTCCTAATGTTTTTCAGGCTTTAGCATTCACTCCTTGCGAATTCCCTGATCACCCTTTCATGACAACGCCTGTTGGTGTATCAGCAACCTCGCAAATCTACGCGAATGACAACGTGTATAAATATACGCTTATATTACATATCACGCAAGAAAAATTTTAAAAAGATAATAATAGAAAACAAAAAAATCACCAATTTTGTGCCCAAATTTCAGGTGATTTTTCGTTATTTTTTTGATGATTTTTTGCTTTTTTTGACGTACTTTTGAGACGCGTCATATAGCTCTTTCATCCTATCATAAATTATCATGGTGTATCGATGAATTGTCTCCTTATTTTTCATCTCTTCAGCGGTGAATAATTTATCAGGATAAATGGTCTCACCAATCATAATATGATTGAAATGGAATGGTTTCCATGGTTTAGCCATCAAATATAGATGAATTGGAGAATTAGTCATAAGCGAGAAATATGCAGTGCCATCTTGGAACTCTCCAAGGCCCTCTTTGATGAGGTGTCCTTCTGGGTAAATTCCTACTACTCCATTTGCCTTTAAAGTGTTGATGGTTTCGAGGAAACATCTCGGATCCATCGAATTACTAACTCTTCGATATTGAATTGTTGAAAGGTGATTAAATAACCAGTTATTAGATTGCCAAAGCTCTTCAGCAACTATAATTCTTGGTCTTCGATTCATATATGACATATATAAAATAGGTGGATCATAGAAAGAATAGTGCTTGCTTGCAATGATTCCTCGACCAATAATTCTTCTATCTTTTCTTGTCGCATTCTTATAATAATGATGCTTAGCTGGGAACACTAACCAGTTCGCACACTTAAGTGTGATTCTTGCTAAATCAAGGAATTTATGATGAAGAGAAAATATCTCATAAGTATGCATCTTTTTATATAGTTCCATCTGACGCTTTAAAGCTTTAACTTTGTTACGAAGCATTTCACAAAGTTCTCTAACCTTTTCTGGAGATGGATTCTTTTCAGCACAATAATCTCGAATATTTATTTCTTCACCAAAAATAACTCTAGTTCTTTTTAGTTTTAGATAATGAGGCTCAATATAGCATGGCACGATAGGTGCTCCTGTACGTAATGCTAAATAGACAACGGCAGGTTTAAAAGAATCAAGATCACCACTTTTCACTAAATGGCCTTCTGGGAAAATTGAAACAATTTGTTTCTTTTTTAAAGCTTTTTCAGCTTCACCCATGAATGTCATATCACTTCTTTCGCGGTGCACTAATATGCATCCCATCATATTGCACATCCAGCCAAGGAGTTTATGACGATAAAGTGCTTCGCTTACAAGTGTGCGTGTATATTTAAATAAAGTCGCGAATATAATCGTGAAAAAATCCATGATGGAAGTATGGTTAGCAATAACGATCCTTCCACCTTTAATTGGCCAAGATTTCTTAGCTTTATTCTCGTGATAATATTTGTAACGGAAAACAAGCCATGAAGATGGATAGGCAGTTACTTTAAAAAATAATCTCGCTAAAAACTTAAGCATTTTTCTTATCCCGTTCTAACCTAGCTTCATACGAGTACTTACACCCGCAATATAATTGTTGATATAAATTATAATGAATACGCACCTCGCGCGCATAGTCGATTCCTTTTTTCTTTTTAAAATCAGAAAAGAAATATTTAGTTTTGTATTTGTGAGAAAGTTTCTCACCAATTTCATTTAAAACTTGTGAATTCTTTTGACGAGAAATAGTCATGACTGTTGTGAAATAGTCGTATTTGTTTTCATCAGCGAATTTATAAGCTTCATCCATTCTTTTTTCATAACAAGTAAAACAACGAATTGAACCTTCTGGAAGATCTTTAAATGGTTCAAGGGTTTTGTTATATTCTTCGTTATTATATGGAGGTACTATTAAATCAACGTGATAGTGATAATCTCTTTCAAAATATTCTAAGAATTTTTTAAGTTCTTCTAAACGACGAATATATTCGCTTTCAGGGAAAATATTGGAGTTGTTATAGTAAATAGTAACTTTAAAGTGTGGGCAAAGATCTGTTAATGGAAAGGTTGAACAAGGTCCACAACAAGCGTGCAAAAGAAGAGTTGGTTTCTCTTTTTTAGAATCAACTTCCTTAAGAATTTCTCTAGATAACGAATAATAATCAACCTTATTTTCCATAAATAAACATTGAGTCTCCAAATGAGAAAAAGCGATATCTTTCTTTAATCGCATGTTGATAGACTTCCAAAGTAAATTCACGACCCATAAGCGCACTTACAAGCATGATTAAAGTTGATTTTGGAAGATGGAAATTTGTAATTAAAGCATCAATCGCTAAAAACTTGTAACCAGGTTTAATAAATATGGCGGTGTCTTCTTCACACTCTTTAAATTCGCCATATTTATTCATAATAGCTTCAAGAGTTCTAGTTGCAGTTGTTCCAACTGCAATAATGCGACGACCTTCTTTTTTAGCTTTATTTAGTTCGTCTGCGACTTCTTTAGTCATCTTAAAATGTTCACTATGCATGACATGGTTATCAACATCGTGTTCTTTAACTGGTTTAAATGTTCCTAAACCGATATGTAAAGTAACATCTAAAATAGTAATACCTTTTTGTTTAATTCTCTCTAAAAGTTCAGGGGTGAAATGGAAGCCCGCTGTTGGAGCGGCTGCGCTACCAAGAACTTTTGCATAAACAGTTTGATAACGAGAATTATCTTCGCATTGTTTTTTAATATATGGAGGAAGAGGCATATTACCAACATCATTAAGAATCTCTAAGAAAATACCTTTATAGATGAATTTCATTATGCGGATACCTTCATCTTTAACTTCAAGGCATTCTGCTTTAAGTCTGCCTTCTCCAAAAGATATTACTGAGCCAACCTTAATTGGTTTAGCGTTACCAGTTAAACATTCCCATGTATCACCTTCAATTTGGTGAAGTAAAAGGACTTCAACATGAGCGCCTGTACCTTCTTTAACTCCAAAAAGTCTAGCAGGTAATACTTTAGTATTATTTCTCACTAAAACATCACCTGGTCTTAAATAATTAATGATGTCATGAAAGACCTTATCTTCATAAGTTTTATCATCTTTATTAATCGCTAAAAGACGAGACTCGTCTCTTACTTTTGCAGGATATTGAGCAATCAACTCCTCAGGTAAATCAAAATCAAATAAGGAAATATCCATCATTAAAACCCTTTCTTTGATCCATATTTCTTAAGCATCTCTTCTTTAAAATCAAGGAATCTATCTTCTTTGATTGCTTTTCTAGCTTCTTCCATTAAGTGAATTAAGAAACGAACATTATGAAGAGAGAGGAGTCTTTTCCCAAAAGATTCGTCAGCAACATATAAATGTCTAAGATATGCTTTCGTGTAATTTTTACATGTATAACAATCACACTCATCATCAAGAGGTGAAAAATCTTCTTTATATTTTGCGTCACGAATATTGACTCTTCCATGAGAGGTCATTAGCGCGCCATGACGAGCAATGCGAGTTGGAAGGACACAGTCAAACATATCCACCCCCATCGCAACACCTTCAAGAATATAATCGATTGAGCCAACGCCCATTAAATAACGTGGTTTATCACTTGGTAAATATTTAACAGAATATTCAACCATTTTTGAGAAAACATCTTTAGGTTCTCCAATGGATGTGCCTCCAATGGAATATCCTGGAAAGTCCATTTTTACTAACTCTTCTGCGCAGTGCTTACGTAATTCAGGGAACTCTCCACCTTGGACAATTCCAAACAATGCTTGATCTTCTCTTTTATGAGCTTCTTTACCTCTTTTTGCCCATCTAAGAGTTCTTTCAACACTTTGCTTTGCATATTTCTCATCAGCAGGATAAGGGATACATTCATCAAAAGACATAATGATATCCGCACCTAGTTTTTCTTCAATTCCAATTACACTTTCAGGAGTGAAGAAAAGTTTATCTCCATTTAGATGAGATTTAAATGTAACGCCTTCTTCAGAAATCTTACGATTTTCTTGTAAAGAAAAGACTTGAAAGCCACCACTATCAGTAAGAATTGGTCCATCATAATTCATGAATTTATGAAGTCCACCAGCTTTAGCGACGATATCCTCACCAGGTCTAAGGTGAAGGTGATATGTGTTTGATAGAATAACTCCAGCACCTAGTGACTTCACTTCTTCAGGAGAAAGAGTCTTAACAGTTGCTAAAGTTCCAACAGGCATAAACATTGGCACTTCAACATCACCATGAGGAGTGTGGAGAATGCCATATCTAGCACCTGATTGTTTACAAATGTGTTTAATTTCTAAATAGAATTTTTCCATAACGGCGTATATTATAACTTGCAAAAAGTTATTTTGCACTCAATTGATATAAATTAAAAATCCCACGTGTGTTGAATCGGTAGGACTTATTAGAATTTAAAATTGAAATTTTGTGATGTTCCAATTAAGTTTTGGAAATAAACCTTCTTACCAAATATCATAAATATGATATATCCAACAGTAAGAGCTATTAATTCACCAAGCGCAACTTCACCAGCAAATATAAAGAAATGTTGCCAAGTGGCCCCATCAGTTAAGAAGTATATTTCAGCACCAACAATTAGGCCATTAAAGATCACTGGCATGAAAGCTGCTAAGACAAGTTGTCTACAGAAACAAATTGTTCCACATGCAAGAAAAGTGGCAAGAGTTCCAAAAAGCATATCGAAAGGTCCTAAACTTGAGAAGACATTCGCGAGTAAACAACCAAGAGTTAAACCAAAGATATAGTCCTTCCTAAAAAAGCATAAAAGCATTAACAACTCCGCTATTCTTACTTGAATTGCACCATAAGAAAGAGGCGATAATGCGATCGTAAGAGCAAAATAAAGCGCTGCAACAACAGCGTTTCTTACCATAGTTCTAATTAATTGTTTCTCAGACATATTATCCTTGAACAATCGCATCAGCAATTAAGGAAGCAACTGATAAAACTTTTACTCCAGGAACTTCTTTTTCAACAGTATCGGTAACAACAATATCTTTTATTCTTTTATCAAAGTTAGTGCTTGAGAAAATAGCATGTGTCGCACAAGCATAGATTTCTTTTGCACCTTTATCGAATAAAGCTTGAACAGCATTATTTAAAGTTCCACAAGTATCAAAAATATCATCAACAATTAAACAAACTTTACCTCTTACATCACCGACAACAGCAGTGACTTCACTCTTATTTGGAGCTGGTCTTCTTTTATCGATAAAGGCAATTGAACAGTTATCAAACATACTACCTAAATCTCTTGCTCTAAGTGATGAGCCATGATCAGGAGTAACCACTACTAAATCTTTGTGATTAACGCCATCTTCAGCGAATTTTTTTCTAAAATAATCACCAAATAGTCCAGTGGTTTCAATATTTGTAACTGGGCAAGAGAAGAATCCTTGTATCTGATAAGTATGTAAATCGATGCTTATTACACGGTCGACTCCAGCAGATTGATATAGACCCGCAACAAGCTTAGCGGTGATAGGTTCACCAACACGAGCGACTCTATCTTGACGCGAATATCCATAGTAAGGAAGAATCAAAATAATTTCAGAAGCTTCACGATTTCTTAGTGCATCGGCAAAAACAAGAATTTCAAATATTCTTTCTGTTGCAGGTGAACTAGTAGATTGGATAACATAGACTTTTTTATCTTTAACGTTTGACAAACAACGAACCATAAGTTCATTATCCGCAAACCGTTCAATTTCACATTCTCCAAGTGGTATTGAAAGAATCTCGCTAACTTTTTTAGCAAGTTTTTTATTAGCGGATAATGCAAATACAATTGAATCTTCCTTCATAGCGAAAATATTTTACCAATGTTTAATAGATATTAAAACGATTTTCTTATTCATCTCAGGAACCGAAATCTGTCTCTCGTGATTAACTGAATAACCAAGTTTTTCAAGATGTTCAATACCTTTAACAGATGTAAACCAATATTCCATACCATAATTTTCTAGATTGATTTTTGAATTTTGTTCGAATAGATCTAGTGAGATATAAAACATTCTTTTTCCATCATAGATAAAATTCTCAGGCAAATAATTTAATTCGATTTTACTAACCCTACAAAAACGATATAAAAGATAAAGGGCAGCAAAATATTCTTCTTTAATCTCATATTTAGAAAGAGCCTCAGCGCAATCTTGTCCAATAATGTATTCAAAAAGAAGTTTGAAACTCTTCTTATCTTTCTTTAAAAGTTTCGGAACATAAATTCCTGACTTCACTAAAGTTTTGTATCGAAAAAGTGCTTCAAAATAATCATCGTAATTAGTGAATTCTCTAAGGACATATTGCTTGTCTTTCCTAGTGACAAGTTTAACAGTCATTTTCTCATCTTTTACGAGATATTTTACTACTTCAAATTCTTGCTTTTTAACGTAAACCATCTTACTTCCTACGCGAATTTTCTTTATATTCGTTATATTTTTTAGCGCTTCCTTTAACTAAGTCAGCAGGATATTTTTCTTCATTCTTTTTAAGTTTTTCAAGCATTATTTCTTCAATGTTTAAATGATAGTGATCCGCCATTAAGGTTGCGTATAAAAAGACATCCGCTAATTCTTCTTTAACTTTATCAAGAGATTTTTCTTTATGATCCCATTGATATACTTCTAAAAGCTCAGCAGCTTCAATACAAATTGATTTTGCAAGATTTTCACCAGTGTGAAATTGTGACCAGTCACGGTCATCTCTAAATTTCATAATCCTATCATATAGTTTTTTGTCCATAACGCTCACCTACCGACAATATAATAACACAAAGAAAAGTAATTTACTTTTATCTTTACAATTACTTTGATAACATTTTGAGGATGAAGAAATATTTGTCCTTCATGTTTAATCTTACAAAAGGGTACCGAATCCGATACCTTATTGTTTTAATTTCGATTATTTTTTATGCATTCTTTTCAACTGTTGCATCATATAACGCAAAGCTGATTGTTGATTGTTATAGTTTTTCGCAAAGTCCAACAACACCAGATATATTCTTCTCAAATTTAGTAGGCCCAATTGGAAGTTTATTACTTAACATACTTGGTGGCCCTGAATGGGTGTTTAATCACAAATGGATAATTGCAATTTCAACTGTTGTGATAGGTTTAATCACCGCTGGATTTTTTATTTTTAGAGGAATCATGCGTTCAAGTATAGGCACAGGCATTTCAAAGCGTATAAGATTAGATCTTTTCTACCATATTGAGCGCCTTCCTTATTCATTTATCAAAACGCACAACAATGGCGATTTGCTTCAAACATGCATGAGGGATGAATCTACATTAAGAATGTTCCTAGTTAGACAATTCTTTTCTCTTTGCCAAACATTCTTAACCCTAATTATTTCGTTCGTAATTTTACTAACACTAGATTGGAAGATTGCATTAACTTCAATAGCCTTAATTCCACCTCTAATGTTATATTCATATTTCCTTATTCGAAAAGAAGCTAAACTATATCGTCTTACAGATGATTCTGAAGCAGTTGTTATAGGAAAAATTGAAGAAAACATTAATTCTATAAGAGTTGTTAAAGCATATAACAACGAAAGAAACGAAATCAAAGAATTTAAAGAAGATTTATTAGACTACAAAAAGAAATATATCAAATGGAGAAGAGTTGGCTCTTTCTTCTTCTCATCAACAGACATTTTGGTGTTTGGTGAAATTATTGCGACAGCATTAATGAGTGCTTATCTATGTTATGTTGGAGATATTTCGTTAGGAACTTTAATTATCGCAATTACATACACTGCTGCAGTTGTCTGGCCAATAAGAGAGGCGGTCAGTACGATTAATGACTTCTCAAAAGCCATGGTTGCAGTTGATAGAATGAAACTAATTCTTGACCATCCACTTGAAGATATTGATAGTGGGCTTACTCCAAAAATTGAAGGCGAAATTATCTTTGATAATGTCTCATTTAAATATGACGATGATGAAAAAGAAATATTGGATTCAGTTAGTTTCAAAATTAGACCTGGGCAAACTGTTGCAATCATGGGTAAAACTGGAAGTGGAAAATCAACACTTTCTTCACTATTAACAAGATTATATGAATATTCATCTGGATCAATTCTGATTGATAATGTTGAATTAAAAAATATTCAAAGAAAACACATCCGCAAAAATGTTGCGATGGTACTTCAAGAACCATTCCTATTTTCTAGATCAATCTATGAGAATATGACTATCGCTAACAAAGATGTCACTATGGATGACGTTAATGAGGCTTTAAAGACTGCTGACTTTTATGATACGGTTGCTGCCTTTAAAGATGGATACAACACCATCATTGGTGAAAGAGGAACTACTCTTTCTGGCGGGCAAAGACAACGCCTTGCAATGGCGAGAACAATTTTAAACAATGCACCAATTGTGATTTTTGACGATTCTTTAAGTGCGGTTGATGTAGAAACCGATATAAGAATTAGAAGTGCTTTAAAACAAAGAAAACATAAATCAACTACTCTTATTGTTACTCATAGAGTAATGACCGCGAAAGACGCTGATTTAATTATTGTTTTAAACGACGGGAAAGTCGATCAAATTGGAAGCCATGATGAATTAATTAAAAAGAACGGCTTCTACCAAAAGATTTATAAGATTCAAACTAGGATTGAATAGAAAGGAGAAGTATGCCAGTTTTCACCGAAGAAAAAGAAGAAAATTTTAAAAGGCTAGATGCAAAACCATTTAGACAAATTTTTAAGTATGCTTTGAAACATTGGTATCTTCTCATTGTTGCCATTTTATCTTTGGCATTCACTTCATTCTTTGATGCTTCATTTACTCCTTTGATGAACAACGCCCTAGTAACAGCGTTAGAAACACAAGCGGGAATAAATGGACTATTAGATGAATTTATAATTCATGTAGATTTGATTTTTGGTATTGCTTTCGATGTTAATTTCACCATGTTTGCAATCATCTTTCTTTCATTAATGCTAGGTAGATGCATTTCAATTTTCTTCACATTCTTCATTGCAGATGTCATCTCAATGGAAATCATGAATGAACTTCGACTCCGTTCATTTGAAAAAGTTCAACAATTATCATTCTCTTATTTTGATAAAACTCCTACCGGTTGGATTCTGGCTAGAATGCAAAATGATACTTCATCCGTAAGCGAAATGCTTGCTTGGGGAGTATTAAGAATTTGCTGGACATCATTTGAAATAGCGTTCCTACTTGTAACGATGTTCACTAAATCATGGCAATTAACAATTATTATATTAGCGACTACCCCGCTCATTATTATTGCTACACCAATATTCCAGCACTTCCTTCTTAAGTTCCACCGCATTGCTAGAAACGCATACTCTAACTATGTTAGATGGCTAAGTGAATGTATCAATGGTGTCGCGACAATTAAGACATTATCAATTGAAGATAGTGTTTATAATGAAGCGGAAAGTGTTGTAGATGATATTAGAAAGAAATATAAGCGTGCGATGATCCTTCAATCTTACTTTGGACCATTCGTGAACCTTATTTCTTACTTTACTGTCGCGGGTCTTATTCTAATTTGTTATCCGGTTTTAGATGGTGGTCAAACTTTCATTGCAGGACTAGTTGTAGACGCTGGCATTTTCATCTTATTTACAAACTCTGTTGAACACATCTATTCGCAGTTCGCAGACTTCTCTGAACTATATAACGAATTTGTCGCAAACCAGGCTAGTGCCGAGAAGATTGTTTCACTCATTAACCAAGTCCCAGAACTAGTAGATAGCCCAGATGTTATAGAAAAATATGGAACTTTATTAGAACCAAAACTTGAAAATTATGAACCAATTGATGGTGATATCAAATTTGAAAATGTTTCTTTCTCATATCTAAAAGATACTGAAGTAATTCATAATTTAAATCTTCATATTAAGAAAGGCACAAGCGTTGCAATCGTTGGTGAAACCGGAAGTGGAAAAACCACGACTGTAAACCTACTTTGTAGATTCTATCAACCTACTAGTGGAGATATTTTGATTGATGATGTCCCATATCGAAATAGATCAGTTGGTTGGCTTAGAAACTCAATCTCTTATATTCAACAAAATCCATTTGTCTTTTCTGGCTCGTATAGAGATAATATTACCTTTGGTAATAGAGAAGCAACAGATGAAGAAATTATTAATGCCTCTAAACTTGTTGGTTTAGATGAATTTGTGTCTTCTCAAAAAGATGGATATAACACCTATTTAGCAGATGGAGGCAATCAACTATCCGTTGGACAAAAACAACTCGTGTCCTTCACTAGAGCAATCCTTAAAAATCCTCGCATCCTAATTCTTGATGAGGCTACTTCTTCAATCGATACCGAAAGCGAAAGTATTGTTCAAAATGCAATGGAGAAAATACTTAAAGGGAGAACATCAATAATTATTGCACATAGGCTTTCAACAATAGTGAATTGTGATCGAATCTTACTTATGGAAAATGGAGTGATTGTCGAAGATGGTTCTCATAAGGAGCTCATGATGAAGAAAGGTAAATACTTTAATCTATACATGTCTCAATTTAGAGAACTAAATGTTTCTCAACAAATTGAAGTCTACGAAAAAGAACAAAAGCTAAAATAAAACTTGGTACCGATTGATACCAAGTTTTTAAATATAATTTAAGCTTATTTAGCTTTGCCTTGATTGGCGACAGCTTCCATTTGCTTTTTGAGTTCGGCTTCATCCATTAAATAATAATGTTTGATAGCCTTCATGTTGTCATCAAATTCATACACTAGTGGGACACCAGTAGGAATATTGACACCAACAATTTCTTCGTCCTTCATATTGTCGAAATATTTAACAAGAGCACGAAGTGAATTACCATGAGCAACGATAAGAACTCTCTTACCTGCTTCCATTTCTGGTTTAATTACTTTTTCGAAATATGGAACAGCACGAGCAACTGTCATTTCAAGTGATTCATGAAGTGGAAGATCCTTAGGATCAACATCTCTAAATTGAGCTTGAAGAGCTGGGTTTCTTTCGTCTTTTGGATCAAGTGCTGGAGGAGGACAATCGTATGAACGTCTCCAAATCTTAACTTGTTCTTCGCCATATTTTGCAGCGGTTTCAGCTTTATTTAAGCCTTGAAGTGCGCCATAATGGCGTTCGTTTAGTCTCCATGATTTATAAACAGGGAGCCATTCACGGTCGAGTTCGAATAAGACATTATTCATTGTATGAATAGCTCTTTTTAATAAGGAAGTATGAACTACATCGAAGTCATATCCTTCAGCCTTAAGTGTTTTACCAGCACGATGTGCTTCTTCAACACCTTTTTCACTAAGTTCAACATCGGTCCAACCTGTGAAAAGATTGAGCTTATTCCATTCGGATTCGCCATGTCTAATTAATACTAATTTGTGCATTTTTGTTACCTCACGTTAACTAATATACCATAAATGGTGTATTTATGAATTATTTAATCTGCTAATGAACCCATTGGATCCCAAGGTTTGAGTTCAATTGGAGATGCATTATAAGCATCGAGTTCTTCTTTGGTTAGATATTTTTTATCAACCACTGCTTGATATGTATATTGATCAAACCAAGAGGCTGACATTAAGTAGTAACCTTTGTTCGCTCCACTTTCGCCCCAAGAGTTTTCAATTTTCCATTTAGTTGGAACACCTTTTTTAAGGTTAACTCCAGTGATGCACATCGCGTGATTCATTGAAGATGCACGGAAATCAAGGGAATCACCTTTATCCATCTTATAATCTAAATCTAAAATTGATTTAAAATCATAGGCTGTATCATCCCAGGCACCTAAGTTGACATTACGATATGCAGCAACATCGCTTCCAAACCAAACGATTCTATCATCTTTAAGTTGAGAAAGAACAAGTTCTTTAAGTCTTTCAATTGGAAGATTTAAGTGTTTAACAGGTTTTCCACCAACAACGTTACCTAAATATTTAATTGTGTATGATTTACCAAATGGTTTATCTTTTGTTGGAGCATTGATAATAGAAACATAATTATCTAAAGAATCACCAACATATTTTTCAAAGAATTTAATTGGAGTAAATCCTTTTTCTAAATGATATTTTCCTTTAGCGTCTGTATATTCAAATTCGAATTTTTCTGGTGGTAAACCATAGCAACTTACTAATGCTTTATAAAATCTTGATAAGTAGGATTCTTTAAGTTTCTTAACTCCTTCCATACCAGATTCTTTTTTCACTTTACGAGATTCACTCGCGAATTTTCTAAGTTCAGCGTTAATAAGTGAATTAATGTATCTTGTATTGCTTGATGTGAATGTTTCTGGGTAGACATTTTTTGGGCAAACACCATATTTTTTAACAACGTTAACAAACATATCCCATTGTCCACCATCACCAATGCCACTTTGTAAGATGAATTGAAGAGTTCTATCATCATAATCTTTATCAATAAGCTCAATAAGGATTTCTAATGTGAGATTAATCTTTTCAAGTTTGTCATAAAAAGCGATATAGCTTTGTGATAATTCAAAATTGGCAATGTTGCATCTTTTTGCAATATCTTCTCTAAGGACATTTGTAGCAGCAAAGATCCAGCATCTTCCACTAGCTTTTTGATTAGTGACAGGTAATGTCTTAACATTTAGTGAAAAATTAAAATCCATTTCTTTCACTAAATCTTTTGAATAACTAGCGGAATATATATCAGTTTCATTTAATGCGTGTCTAGCAATAGTCGCGCCTTTATCTTTTGAATAAGATTTAAGTAATTTTGATAAATATTCTTTTTCAATCGAGTTCATTTTCTTTTCCTCCAGCAATTATTCTAGTCAGTTGATTACTATTTTTCCAATTATATTGAAAAAAAGTTATAATACTATCGAGGTTTTGCTTATGAAAAACGAATTATCAAAATATGCCTTAGTAGATCTTCATCTACATCTTGATGGAGCGCTTTCTGCTGAAGCGATAATTAAAATTGCTAAAAAAGAAGGCACAAAGTTACCAACTTATGATCCAAAAGAACTTAAACAATATTTAACGGCTCCTAAAAACTGCGAATCACTTAATGAATATTTAAAAAGATTCGATATTCCTAATCTAGTTTTACAAACAGAATATGGTCTTAAAACCGCTACTTTGGACCTTCTAGAAAGATTATCTAAACAAGGATTAATTTATGCTGAAATTAGAATGGCTCCTCAACTATCTACATCTAAAGGCCTAAGCCAAGAAAAAGTTGTAGAAACTCTTGTTAAAACTTTAAAAGAAGCCGAGAAGTTATATAAAATTAAGTCAAATCTCATTCTTTGCTTGATGAGAGGAAAAGATAATAAAGAAGCTAATCTTGAAACTATCAAAGTTGGTCAAAAATTCTTAAATAATGGAGTCTGTGCTTTAGATTTAGCGGGTGCAGAAGCTATCTTCCCAAATGAACTATTCGAAGAAGAATTTAAACTAATCAAATCACTAAAGATTCCATATACAATTCACGCTGGAGAAGCTGCTGGTTCAGATTCAGTAATCTCAGCTTTAAAAATGGGTGCACAAAGAATCGGTCATGGTGTCCATTCAGTGGAAGATGATGAAGTTGTGGAATATCTCGCCGATCACAAGATTCCTTTGGAATTATGTCCAACAAGCAATCTAGATACGAAAGCAGTCGAAAAGCTTGTTGACTTCCCAATTAAACACTTTATTGAAAAAGGTGTCATTGTCACAGTTAACACAGATGACCCAATAGTAAGTGATACTTCATTACCCGAAGAATTCGCATTACTTAAAAAATTGAGCCTAAATGAAGAAGACGCAAAACAAATTGCAATTAATTCAATTAATTCCGCATTCTTAGATAAAGAAAGTAAGCAAGAATTACTAAAATTAGTGAAATAATCGATACTACGAAAGAAGTTAATATACAAAATTATTAACTTTTTTTGTTAATAATGTATAATTCTTATGTTCACATAAAAGGAGAATATTTACATGGCTAAAATTATTAAAGTACATGGTCGTGAAGTCCTTGATTCCAGAGGCAATCCTACAGTTGAAGTAGAAGTATGGCTTGATGATGGTACCAAGGCAAGTGCAATCGTTCCTTCCGGTGCATCTACTGGTGAATCAGAAGCTCTTGAACTTAGAGATGGTGATAAATCCAGATATTTAGGTAAAGGCGTCCTTAAAGCAGTTGAAAACGTCAACACCAAAATCGCACCAGTTGTTGAAGGATTAGAAGCAACAAATCAAGTGCTCGTTGACCGCACAATGCTCAAACTCGATGGTACACCATTTAAAAAGAATTTAGGTGCAAACGCAATTCTTGGTGTTTCCTTAGCAGTTGCTAGAGCAGCAGCTCAATCACTTGGTTTACCACTTTACAGATATATTGGTGGTACAAATGGTAAAACCATTCCAACACCATGCATGAACGTCATCAATGGTGGCGCTCACGCTCAATCAAGTGTTGATTTCCAAGAATTCTTCATCATTCCAGCAGGCTTTACTTCATTTAGAGAAGCTTTAAGAGCTGGTACAGAAATCTTCCACGCTTTACAAAAAGTTGTTAAATCACATGGTTATGAAACTGGTGTCGGTGATGAAGGTGGATTCGCTCCATCATGCAAGAATGGTAACGAAGAACCATTAGCATTAATCGCTGAAGCAGTTGAAAAAGCAGGCTATAAACTTGGCGAACAAATCTTCTTAGGTATGGACGTTGCTAGTAGTGAATTCTATGAAGGTAATGGTGTCTATAACTTAGTTAAATCAGGCGAAGGTAGAAAGACAACCGAAGAAATGATTGAATTCTTAGAAAAACTCGTCAAAGACTATCCAGCAATTGTTACCATCGAAGATGGTCTTGCTGAAAGTGACTGGGCTGGTTGGAAACTTCTCACTGAACGTTTAGGTAAGAAGATTCAACTCGTTGGTGATGACTTATTCGTCACAAACCCAGAATTCGTTAAGAAAGGTATCGTTAGCGGTGTCGCTAATAGTGTCCTTATCAAAGTTAACCAAATCGGTACTTTAACCGAAACTCTTGATGCAATTAAACTTGCTCAAACAAATGGTTACACATGCATGGTCAGCCATCGTTCAGGCGAAACTGAAGATACAACAATCGCTGACTTAGCAGTCGCAGTTAATGCCGGACAAATCAAAACTGGTTCCGCTTCAAGAACAGATCGTATGGCTAAATATAACCAACTTCTCAGAATTGAAGAAGAACTCGGTGAAGATAGTGTCTTCCTTGGTGTTAAAGCCTTCAGTAACCGCAAGTTCTAATTATCTTTGATAATTTAAAAAGTTCTAGTTTGTTGCTAGAACTTTTTTATTTATTTACCACTCTACAACTATGCTTTTAATAAACGCTCGATAACCAGTCGCACCTACGTTACTTGTTTCAAATTTCGCAATTACTGAGCCAGTAGATTCTATAACAAACTGACTATCATCATTTGGAGAAACTACTCTAGAATCATTTTCCATTCCTAATGTAGTTGTGAGTTTACTTGTTTCGCTAGATGCATATCCATATTTAGTGTATCCAGAAGCAGTTACCGTCATCTTTTTAATAGATTTTGAGAAGTTGAATGTAATAGTTCCTGAAGCACTACTAGTACCTAGAGTGAGTCTATATGGTTTTTGATCACTACCATCAGCATCATTAGGTCCTGAATTAAGATTTTCTGATTCAAAAGATGTAACAAGTCCAGCGCATTCTTCATTAAAAACCGTTAAGGCTTTTTGAATATTGGTTTCATTATCGAAGTGAGTTCCTGGAGTGATATTCCAATTTTTTAATAGTTCTGCACTAGTTTGACTAGGAGCAGGTTCAGGAGTGTTTCCTCCTTCGCCTGGATTAGATTCATTATTGCAAGAAACCAATAAAGCAATTATTGATAAAGGTAATAGATAACGTAAATATTTCATAATTTTTACTCCGTGATTATTATAGTAAACTCGCGTGTTATAATCTAGATGAGGTAACAAATATGCGTGGATTAATTTTACTAGCAAATGGTTTTGAAGATACAGAAGCACTTACTACTAGAGATGTATTAATTCGTTCTGGCATTGAAATGGTTAGTGCATCGATTAGTGAAACAAAAACAGTAGTCTCATCTTTTGGTGTTAATGTTCTATCAGATAAATTATTAAAAGAAATAAATAGTATTGATGATTTTGATTTTATTGTTCTCCCTGGAGGAGGAAGAGGAACCCAAAATCTGAAAGAATCAAAACTAGTTGAAGAAACAGTAAGGAAATTCGCCGATAAAAATAAACTCTTATGCGCGATTTGCGCAGCGCCTTCCATCTTTGGAAAATATGGATTACTTGTTAATAAAAATTACACCTGTTTTGCAGGATGTAACGAAGGTGTTATAGGAAATTTCACAGGAAACGAAGTAGAAGTAGACGGAAACATAATCACCGCTAGATCAATGATGTATTCGATTCCTTTCGCGCTTACAATTATTGAAAAATTACTTGGAAAAGAGGCAAGAGAAAGAGTGTTAGTTGGTCTAAAAGGACAAGTTTCAAAATGAGTGATATTGAAAAGCTAAAACAATTAATTGATTCATCTAAAAATATTGTTGTAATTACTGGCGCGGGTATATCTACTCCAAGTGGTATTCCTGACATTAGATCCGCTAATGGAGCAGCCAACAACAAAGATTTAATTAAAAAATATGGATATGATTATGAGACAATAGTCTCTCATTCATTTTTTAATGCAAAAACAGATGAATTCTATCGATATTATAAAGAACAAATGATCTTTAAAAATGCAAAGCCAAACAAGGCTCATCTATTTCTTAAAAAACTTGAAGATAAACATAACGTCACAATCATTACTCAAAATATTGATGGTCTTCATACAAGAGCAGGTTCTTCTTTTGTAATCGAATTCCATGGAAGCGTGGAAAGAAACACTTGTTTAAATTGTGGAAAGAAATTCTCGCTTGATTATGTTTTATCTCATGATGGAGTACCGCATTGCGATAGCTGTGGAGGAATTATTAAACCAGATGTTGTTTTATTTGAAGAAGGCATCAACATGGAAGATATCGTTAATTCAGTTAAAGCCACCCAACGAGCGGATTTATTAATTGTTATTGGTTCTTCCTTAGTTGTTTATCCTGCTGCAGGAATTCCTGATTACTTTAATGGAAACAATATCGTAATTATAAATAAAAGCCCTACTTATCTAGATAGTAGAGCTAGTTTAGTTATTCGTGATAACATCATAGATGTTGTCGATAAACTTAATTATTAGCGAACACATGGTCCGTCTTTTCTTAAATGGAGTTCGATGACTTTATCTTCACCGAATCTCTTTTTCATTTTTTCAACGAATGATTTGACTTCGTTATCTCTTACAAAGCAAATGATCGAACCAGCGAATCCACCACCATTAATTTTGACAGCACCATTTTCAATATGGGCATTAGCATAATCAACAGCTTCTTGAGGTGAACCAGCATATTGGTTTTCAACTTGAGTATTGAATAGATTATTTTGCGAAGAATGTTGAGATTCATTAATCATTCTTAAGAATGTTTCTTCATCGTTATTCTTAATTGCTTTAAACGCATCAATAACTCTCTTATTTTCTAAGAAGAAATGTGTTGCGCGATGTTCGTCAACTGGATCGAAATGTTGATGCCCATGTTCTTTTTCTTCAAGTACTTCAGCATCGAATTCAGATTGCTTAACTTCTCTTAGAACTTTCGCTCCAAAATGTTTAGCAACTTCAAACATACTTTCAGGAATTGATGAATAATAATCTGAAAGTTCAGAGTGAGATCCACCAGTGTCAATTAAGATGAAATGTAAATCCTTGAATGGGAAATCAACATGGATGACATTTGGCTTATCGATATTGCCAAAATCCACAACGTTAACTTCACCATAAGCAACACCAATTTGGTCAAGAAGTCCGCTCTTTTTACCAAAATACTTGTTTTCAGCATGTTGTCCAGCTTTGGCTAAAACAAGTTTATCAATATTGCCTTTATTAAATAAAACATTAACAATTTGACCAATTAATAATTCAAATGCAGCGGAACTAGAAACACCAATTCCAGTCGCAATATCACTAGACATATAAGCATTAAAACCACCAAATTTATATCCAGCGTTTCTAATATAATCGATCACGCCTTTAACAATTCCACTAGATGAACCATATTCTCCTTTTTCAAGTGTTAAGGATTTAACATCAATACAAATATCGTTATGACCTTCGGAGACAATATAAACAATATCATCTGGTCTTTTGCTAACGGCTGCACCAACACATAAATCACATGTCCCAACAATACATAGTCCATGGTTATGATCGGTGTGATTTCCAAGTATTTCAAAACGACCACCACAATCTAGATAATGTGATGCATCTTCTCCAAATCTTTCGTGATATTTTTTAACTAAATATTCTTTATTTGCTTTGTTCATATTGCTGATATTGTAATACTTTGCTATTTCATTATCAAAAAGAAAACTCTCATTTACGAGAGTTAACTTTATTAATTAGGTAATCAACGTAAGCTCCTGCGACGTTTATTTTTGTTGTTTTTTCAATTCCTTCAAAGAAGGCGTTGGAATTAACTTCCGATAATATCGGTTCTTTATTAGGACCTTCAAGAATATCCACTCCACAATAATCTAAATCAAGGATGTTACTAGCATCTATCGCCATCTTTAAATAAGAATCAGGAAGTTCAACCACTGAAGATGATCCCCCACTAGCAAGATTAGATAAATAACTATGTTTATTTTCTCTTTTCATATAGGCAATGACCTTATGGCCTATAACAATGAGGCGATAATCTTTACCTTTACTTGAAGATATAAATTCTTGATATAGATGATTCGTGTGAATTAGTCTTTCAGAAATATCCACAAGTTCATCATGGTTAGAAATTAAATAAACTTGCTTCCCTAGTGAACCATAGTTTTCTTTAACGATTAATGGATAAGATAAAACCTTTTCAACATCTTTTATAAAAGACCTATTTCCATCATCATGAAAGCATAATGGTGAAGATAAAGTTATAGGCATTTTAATATGATTATTTGCTAAAGTGATGTGAGTGAGCATCTTATCATCACATAATTCAATCGCTTTGACGCAATTGAATAATTTATAGCCTGCTTTTTCAAGCATTCTAGCAATATATCTATCTTTATCAAGATAGACCACTAAATCGTAATAAGGTAAGCTAACGATGATATTTTCATTATTGATATAAGCATATAAATCAGTATTTTTCTTTACATCAACTTCTACATCGCGTTTTAAAAATTCTTCTTTAAGTCTACTAACTTGATTAGTGACTCCAGAAGCAACTTGATAACCATTAATTACGATTAGAGCTTTCATTATTTCGCTAATTCTTTTGCTAAAGCAATTACTTGAGCTTTACTATTTTCATCTAATGCAGAAACAATTTTCACTACTGGTTCAACAAAGGTGATATTTTTAGCGTTCGCAAGTTTTGCTTTGATAATCTTTTCAACTTGAGGTGCCCAAGTACCATTTTCGATAATACCAACAGTCTTATTTTGCCAAGCATGTTCAACAAGACGAGTGATAAAGTCGGACATGAATGGGAAGATTTCAAGGTTATATGTTGTGGTTGCTAAAACAACTTTTCCATATTTAAAAGCATCTTCAACAGCTTCACTCATTGAGTCTCTTGCTAAGTCAGCGATTGCAACTTTTTTGCATCCTGCTTTTTCAAGTTCTTCTTTTAATAAAAGCACAGCCTCTTTTGTGTGTCCATAAACTGATGTATAAGCAATGAAGACACCTTCAGCTTCCACTCCATAAGATGACCAAACATCATATAAGTGAAGATAATAACCTAAATTTTCTTTTAGTATTGGTCCATGAAGTGGACAAATAGTTTGAATATCAAGTGTTGCAGCTTTTCTTAAAACGTTTTGCACTTGCATTCCGTATTTTCCAACGATACCGAAATAATATCGTCTAGCTTCACATGCCCAATCTTCATCAACATCGAGTGCGCCGAACTTACCAAATCCATCAGCAGAGAATAAAACTTTATCAGTGGCGTCGTAAGTCATCATAACTTCTGGCCAGTGAACCATAGGAGCAAAAACAAAGTTGAGTTTATGCTTTCCTAAATCTAAAACTTGGCCATTACTAACTTCTAATTTATGTTCAACTTCTTTATGGAAGAATTGATACATCATTTTAAATGTTTGAGCGTTCCCCACTACTGTTGCATCTGGAAAAACACGTAAGAACTCCATTATATTCGCAGAATGATCTGGTTCCATGTGCTGGACAACTAAATAGTCTGGTTTACGATTTCCAAGTACTTCTTTGATGTTTTTAATCCATTCATCAAGGAAATTAATATCAACTGAATCCATGACAGCGACTTTTTCATCGACGATGACATATGAGTTATATGCCATGCCATTTGGAACTTCATATTGACCTTCAAATAAATCAATCTTGTGGTCATTAACACCAACATAGAAGATATCTTTTGTTACATTATTCATATTTACTCTCCCTAAACGATATCATTATACACTTAAACTATTTATTAAGAAAATTATATTTTCTATTGAAATAAATTAACTTGAGGAATATCATATTCGTTGACTAATCAGTCAATATCAAATTATGCCTAGAACAAGTAAACAACTCGAACAAATTAAACTTAAAAGAAAGAATAAAATTCTTGATACTTCACTAAAGCTATTTGCTATCAAAGGATATAAAGCTGTTAGTATTGATGATATCGCTAAGGCGAGTGGATGTGCTCATTCTCTCATCTATCACTACTTCCCATCTAAAGAAGAAGTATTTAGACAAGTAATGCGGAATATCAGATCAATAATGATTGAATTAATTGATTCTGTTGACTATTCCAAGAAACCTAGTGAATGTCTTCACGAATTATTAAAGAAATTATTCGATTCATTAAAAATTAAAAAGCCTGATATGGCCGCCATCATCTTCTTAGTGCTTAATCTTCACTTACAAGATGAGGTTATCCCTAAACCAATTAATCCTGATGTTGAGCACCGTATCTGGCATGTTGTCTTAAATCTAGTTAAAAAAGGACAACAATCTGGTGAATTCTATGATGGAAATCCCGAGGAGTTCACTATTGCGATTGTAACAATGTTACAAGGATTAGCTACTAAAGCTATGAATATGGATAAAGAAGTATTTATTACACCTGATCCAAAGATTGTAATGAATATGCTTCTTAGAAAGGAGCAAAGATGAAAAAAGATATTGCATTAATTCTTAAAAGCGTTCGCGAATATAAAATATACGCGATATTTACTCCTATTTTTATGATTGTCGAGTCAGCGATTGAATGCTTGATGCCTTTATTTATGTCTAGACTCCTTGGAGTAGTAGATGAAGGAAATACTATTGCGCTTGCTAATGGTATTTCTTTAGCGGAGGCAATCGATACTAATAAATTAATTCTATTTATATGTTTAATGGTGGGAGGTGCAATCCTTTCACTAGCAGCAGGTATCTTAGGTGGAATATTTGCTGCACGCGCTTCCACAGGCATGGCAAAGAACTTAAGAATGGACTTATATAAGAAAGTTCAATCTTTTTCATTCTCAAATATTGATAAATTCTCTGCCTCATCTCTTGTCACACGTATGACAACAGATATCTCCACTGTTCAAATGGCCTTCCAAATGACAATTAGAATGGTTGTTAGAGCTCCACTTATGATGATATTCTCTGTTATCTTCGCTTTCGTTGCAGGAGGTCAAATGGCGTGGATATTCATTGGACTAATTCCTGTAATCGCTCTTGGATTTATTATCATTATGATTCTTGCAATGCCAACGTTTAGAAGAGTCTTCAAACGTTATGATGCGATGAATGAATCAGTTGAAGAGAACGTTTCTGGTATTAGAGTTGTTAAATCTTACGTACGTGAAGAATATGAAAAAGAGAAATTCAAAACTGCTTCAGATAACATCGCAAAAGAATTTATTAAAGCAGAAAGAATTGTTGTTTGGACAAACCCAATTCTAAACTTCGCAATTCATGCCTCTAACGTTTTAATCTGTGCGATTGGTTCATACTTAATCATTGGAGCGATTGGACAAGATAATTCTCCATTAACCATCCCACAATTATCCGCACTTCAAACATATGGTGTACAAATCTTAATGTCACTTATGTTTGTTTCAATGATCTTCGTTATGCTTATTATGGCACTTGAAGCTATTAAGCGTATTAGCGAGGTCTTAAAAGAAGAACCAACAATCCTTAATCCAGAAAATCCAATTATGGAAGTAAGCGATGGTTCAATTAATTTTGATCACGTTAGCTTTAAATATTCTTTAGAAGCTGAAAAGAACGCGCTTGAAGGATTAAATATCACTATCAAGTCCGGCGAATTTGTTGGAATCATTGGTTCAACAGGTTCAGGAAAGACATCCTTAGTGAACTTAATTTCAAGACTATATGATGTTAGTGAAGGTAATGTCATTGTCGGTGGTCATAATGTTAAAGACTATGACCTAATTACCTTAAGAGATGCTGTCTCGGTCGTCCTTCAAAAGAATGTCTTATTTAGTGGCACAATTGCCGATAACCTTAGATGGGGTAATTTGCACGCCACTGATGAAGAAATTTTAAAAGCCGCTAAGACTGCACAGGCTGACGAATTCGTTCAAACATTCCCTAAGAAATATGACACCTATATTGAGCAAGGTGGAAGCAATGTTTCTGGTGGACAAAAACAAAGACTTTGTATCGCTAGAGCGTTACTAAAGCAACCAAAGATTCTAGTTCTTGATGACTCAACATCCGCGGTTGATACAAAAACAGATAAATTAATCCGTGAATCTCTTAGAAAAGATATTCCAAATACGACTAAAATTGTCATTGCTCAACGTATTTCTTCTATAGAAGACGCTGACAAAATTATCGTTATGGAAAACGGTAAAATAAATCAAATTGGTACACACGCTGAACTCTTAAAGAGCAACAAGATTTACCAAGAAGTTTATAACACTCAAGTTAGGAAAGGAGGAAATTAATATGCCACCAGTAAGAGCACCTAAAGGAAAATTAGAAACTGCTAAAAAAGGCACACTAAAAAGACTACTTAAAATCTTATTTAAGAACTATAAGTTCCAATTAATTTTCTCTGCTATCTGCATTGTCCTATATTCACTTGGAAATATTGCTTCTTCAGTATTTATGAGTGTTGTTACAAATACATTAGAAAGTGCAACAACAGGAAGAATTTCTCCAACTCAAGCGTGGTCATCAATGATCACTACTTTAATAGTAATAGGAATTATATATATTATCGGAATGGCTTCTGCTTATGGATATAACTACACGATGTCAGTTACATCACAAAGATTCCTAAATACACTTCGTAAACAAATGTTTAATCATATGGAATCTCTTCCAATTAAATATTTTGACACTCATCCTCGTGGTGATATCATGTCGCTTTACACGAACGATATTGACACGATTAGACAACTTGTTTCACAAGCTATTCCAACTGCGTTCCAAGCTGGTTTTACAGTTATTGGAGCAATAGCCGCAATGTTATTATTCTCTCCAATCCTTACAGTCTTAGTAATTATTGGTTCAATGGCGATGTTTATGAACGCGAAAACGATGGGTGGTAAAAGCGCGAAGTACTTCGTTAAACAACAAATCGCAACTGGTAAGGTTGAAGGCAATATCGAAGAATCAATTAAAGGTCTTAAAGTTATCAAAGTATTCTCTCACGAAGAAAAATCTATCGAAGACTTTGATAAGATTAACGATCAACTTTGTAAAGATTCAACATCCGCTAATGAAGCAAGTAATATTCTTGCCCCAATTAATGGCAACATAGGCAATATCTTATATGTTATTTTGATTGTTGTTGGTGTTCTATTCATCATTCAAGGTTGGGAAATTAACCCAGGACTTCAACTTGTTATTGGAGATACATTCTCTGTCTCATACGGAATTGGAAAGATTACTTATTCAATTATCTTCTTCTTCCTAATTGCATGCCGTACATTCTCTAATAACGTTAATAACTTCACTCAACAAATTACATTTATTACCATGGGTCAAGCTGGTGCGTCTCGTATCTTTGATTTATTAGATGAACAAAGCGAAACTGATTCAGGTTATGTCACACTTGTTAACGTCATTAAGCATGAAGATGGATCACTTGAAGAAACTAGTGAAAGAACTAGAACATACGCTTGGAAACATCCTCATAAAGCTGATGGCACAATTACATATACTGAACTTAAAGGTGATATCGTAATTGATGATGTCGACTTTGGTTATAACCAAGACCAACTTGTCCTTCATAATGTCAGCATATACGCTCACCCAGGACAAAGAATTGCCTTTGTTGGTGCAACAGGCGCAGGTAAAACTACAATCACTAATCTTATTAATAGATTCTATGACATCGCAGATGGAAAGATTCGCTACGATGGAATTAATATTAATAAGATTAAGAAAGATGATTTAAGAAGATCATTAGGTATTGTTTTACAAGATACCAATCTATTTACTGGAACAGTAATGGAAAATATTCGTTATGGTAGACTAGACGCTACCGATGAAGAAGTATATGAGGCAGCGAAAATTGCTAACGCATATGACTTTATCACTCGTCTACCAGAAGGATTTAACACTATGCTATCTGGTGATGGTGCTAACCTCTCACAAGGTCAAAGACAGCTTCTATCTATCGCTAGAGCAGCGGTCGCCGATGCTCCAGTTATGATTCTTGATGAAGCTACTTCCTCAATTGATACAAGAACTGAAAAACTTGTTCAAAAAGGTATGGATATGCTTATGAAAGGTAGAACAGTCTTTGTTATTGCTCATAGACTTTCAACCGTTCAAGATTCAGAAGCTATCATGGTTTTGGACCATGGTCGAATCATTGAAAGAGGAACTCACCAAGACCTAATTAATAAAAAAGGTGTATACTATCAACTATATACAGGAGCGTTCGAACTCGAATAAAATCTAAAATGAATAAAAAACTAATTCTTCCGATATTATCTTTATTATTTTTAACTGGTTGCGTTGATACAAATATCAATCCTAGTGAAGATTTTAATAATGACAACACATCTACTCCAACTGAGACCACCCCTAATGATGGTGGAGATGATAACACAGGTGGAAACGATAACACGGGTGGAGATAATAACAACACTGGTGGAAATGAAGGTGGCGGTACCTCTACCGGAGGCGATGAAGGTGGATCAACTGGTGGAAATGAACCTTCAGTAACCACTACTTATACAAGCACCACTATTTCTGGTGCAAATACACTTTGTAATAAAATTACAGCCTCCGCTAGTGATGTTAATAAACAAGGTGAAGATAAAGTCTCATTCAAAGGAAGATTATTCTTTGTTGAAGATTGTGGCACTACATCAAGCAAGAACGGATATCTATCCACTAACCAATATAAATGTTTCTTCTTCGATAACGAAGATTGGATTTATGTTGGAGTCTCTTCAACAATGTATGCTCAATTATCTAAATATGAATTCCAAGATAATGAATACGTAGAAATTAAAGGCACTACTAATAAATATTTAGGCCAAAATGAAATCATTGCAGATTCATATACTTGGTTAGGAAATAACTCGGGACTTAATTATTCATTCACTGCTTTAATAAGCGCTAAATCATTCCCAGAGAACACTGTTGATGAAATCTTATCTAAGGCCAAGTCTTCAAGACTAAATATCAAAGGTACAAACTATACCGATAACATTGTTCATTTCGAAGCTAAATATGTTCAAAAGGTTGAAAATGCTGTTGCCTTATTTGCTAGTGGATCAAGTTATATTTATGTCCATGGTACATCAAAGCTAAATAATGGATTCACACTTGGAAATTCTTATGACATTTATGGTGCTATCAATATGTTCATTTATAGACCACAAATTGAATTCTTGTATAGCAGTGTTCTTAGCGAACCAGTAAGTGTTTCGTCCACTGCTAGTGAACAATTAAGTGGAACAAATCTATATAAGGTTTCATATACAAAAGACACCACTAATCACTCCACTAATTACGAAAATGTCTTTGGCAAGATGTATTCGTTTGAAGGCTATGTCCAATACTATATTAAGAGTGGCTACTACTATACATGCTTATCTGACACAAATAAGAACTATTCTACCTATACAGCTGCAATTACAGGTAAAGCACTATTCATCAATAACACCAGTGAAGAAAAGATTTCTAGTGAATCGGATCTTACTCATTCACTACTAGGAAGTTATTATAATCAAAAAGTAACAATTAATTTCACTCCATACTTATTGAACACGAACCATTATTGGCAAGTTCAAATATTCACTGAATCAATATCAGTTGTTGAATAGTTAACAAGTCGCAATAAAATGCGACTTTTTATTTATAAATAAAATGATAATGTTATAATTCTATCTGGAAAGGAGATTAATAAATGAAAGATATTAAGAAATATATCGCAGAATGCATTGGTACATTTGTCCTTACACTTGTTGGCTGCGGAACCGCACAATTAATCTGCTCAGGTGATTTCGGTGGTTATACCGGTACTGCTCTTGCTTTTGGTCTTGCTATTGTTGCAATGGCATATTCAATTGGCAATGTTTCAGGCTGCCATATCAACCCAGCAGTTTCATTTGCAATGTTCTTATCAAAGAAATTGTCTTTAAAGGATTTCTTATTCTATGTAGTTGCTCAACTCGTTGGTGGCATTGCCGCTGGTGCATTACTCTTTGCTTTCTTCCACGAAGAAGGTATTGGTTTAGGTACAAACGCTGTTCAACCAGTCTTAGCTGTTGCAGGCGAAGTACCAGCCTTATTCCTTGGTCTTGCTGTTGAAGTTGTCTTAACCTTCATCTTTGTTCTTGTCATTCTTGGCGTCACTTCTAAGAAAGAATATAGTTCAGTTGCAGGTTTAGTCATCGGTGGAGCTCTTACTTTCGTCCACTTACTCGGTATTGGTTTAACTGGTACATCCGTTAACCCAGCTCGTTCAATTGGACCAGCAATCTTCGCTTTATTCAACCACGTTGAAGAACCAGCAAAGGAACTTTGGATCTTTATTGTTGGACCACTTCTTGGTGCAGCTTTAGCCGCCCTTGTTTATAAGCTAGTCCTCAAATCCAAAGAAGAATAATTAATCTCAAAAACAAAAATTCTTGTCTTCGGGCAAGAATTTTTTATTTACTTAACTTTGTTAAATCTCTTCAATCGCGCGTTTATAAATATCTAATGCATTCTCGTTGAATAGATTAAAGACAACTTTATTAATCGTTGATTCTGGATGTTCTTTTAAATAGTCATCCACTGCTTTAATAGCAATATGGGCAGATTCTTTTTTAGGGAAACGATATACACCTGTAGATATTGAACAGAAGACAATACTTCCAGCGTGTACTTTTTCTGCAGCGTCCATACACGCCAAATAGCAATTACGTAATTCGTTGATATTTTCTTCGGTTGGATTTCTACCGAATACTGTTGGTCCTACTGTATGAATAATATATCTACTTGGAAGATTATATCCTTTTGTAATTAATGCGTGCCCTACTGGTTGATAAGAAGGATTTTCGCTTAACATTTTCATTAAGTCTCTTCTTACTTCTAGTCCAGCGTAAGAATGAATAGCATTATCCACACATGAATGAAGAGGAATAAAACAACCAAGCATCTCTTTATTTGCAGAATTTACAATTGCATCCGCTTTAATTAAAGTGATATCTCCAACATAGATATAGTATTTTCCTTTAACTGGTTTTAAATCAGATAATTCAACAATCTTTTTCTTACTTAAAATCTCTTGTAGAGCTTTATCTTGTTCTTTATAGAAAACACTATCTAAATTATCAGGAGTAGTTATATTCATGAGAGTTCTTAGTGCTTTTTCTTTACTAAGATCATCAGGAAGTTCAGCGTTATTATAGTCAAGTAAATATTGAATACAAAAATCGATGCTTTTCATATCTTTCTCCTATCTTCTTTTATAAGAAATTTCTGCTTCAAAGCAGTTTATTCCATTAAGTCGACCTTCTACATAGGTCTTATCATCATTAACATATATCTCAAGCGTTTCACCATCATGAACTTCATGATTATAGTTAATGAGTAATTTACTAATACGATATTCTTTATAAAAAGAAGATGGATTTATATCGACAATTAAGTCGACATATCTAACGTTATTTAAATGAGCGTTTAAATCACAATCAGAGAATCTAACTTTACGAGAATATAAAAGTGTAGATTCTTTATGTTCTACCTTACCTGGTAGTTCAAGTGGATTATCGTGAGTTTCACTAATTTCAGGGAAGTTAGGGCGAAGAACAAGTTTGCGAGTTGATGCATCAATAATCGCCCATTGAGATGATAGTCTTACAACTACCTTATCATCTTTATTTTTTAAATAAGCTTGCCTATGGAAAAGAAAACCACCTCTTGATCCATTTGGATAAGTTGCTATCTTCGCATCTTCCGTATATTTAGGCATCTCTTCGATTTCCACAAGTACGCGAGTGAAAATCCATAACCATCCTCGATCGATAGTTTTGTCTCTTCCAATTCCAATTTCATCCGCATTAACCATCGCAGTGTCTTGAAATAGTTTAAAAAATGAGGATATGGATAATTCTCGATTAATGTCTACTAAGGAAGATAAGACTTTAAAGTTTTCTTCTCTCATATAAATTATTATGAATTATTCAATGAATAATATCAAACTAGTATTATTTGATCTTTTTACCTTCTGTGAAGGCATTGCCCACTACTTCACCAACAAGACGGTATTTAAGTAATACTGGGTCATAGCTAATAAATCCAATGCTATCAACGTCAAGTTTTCCGTCTTTTAATGCTTTTTCATCAACACTGACGTTAACGATTTTACCAACGAAATTTCCTCCACCTTCACCTTCATTAATTACTTCAACAAGTTCACATTCTAATGTAAGAGGATATTCTTCAAAAAGTGGAGCGTTCACCTTACTAGATTTAATGGCGTGGAATCCGGCTTTTTCTAATTTATCAGGAACTTTATTAGCAGAGACAATGCCAACATAATCAGAAGCCACCATTGTCTTCTTAGTAGCAAAGCTAACTGTGAAGGCTTTGTTCTTTTTAATGTTCTCTGTTGTTTTATGAGCAGATAAGCAGAGCATGATTTTTCCATAATCATAGATTCCTGCCCAGGCAGCATTCATTAAATTGGCTTTACCACTATCATCATAAGTACCAATCATCGCTACTGGCATTGGCATCATCCATGTTTGACTCTTTAAATCTTTACGCATATTTTTTCCTCCTATTTTAGTGTGTCAATATATGCTTTTAGTCTATTTAAACCATCTTTAACATTTTCTAAAGAGGTTGCAATATTCATTCTTATATAGTTGTTTCCTGGTGTGCCATAAATATCACCACTAGAAACAAATAAACCAGTCTTTTCTCTAAGCTTACTAGCAAACTCACTAGAATTATTTGAAAAGTGAGAAATATCTATCCAAAGTAGATAAGTTGCTTCCTCGTTCACTAAAGTTAATTGAGGGATATTGTTTTTTATAAACGAGGCGACTTCTTGTTTATTTTTATATAGATATTCGTTTAATTCTTTCACCCATTCATCACCATAAGTAAAACCGGCTATGTTAGCGTCCACCACTAAACAATTTGGTTCACCAACATCATATTTCCAAAGAGCTTTTTGAATCTTATCATGAATTTCTTTACTTGGAATCACAACGCAAGAGCTACGTAGTCCAGCTATATTAAATACTTTTGATCCTGAGATACACACAATCGCATCATCCGTAACACTTAAAGCCGGAACATATTTCTTACCTGGATCAGTAATGTCACAATGGATTTCATCAGATAAGAAAATAACATTATGTTTCTTACAAAGTTCACTTACCTTTAAGATATCTTCTTTTGACCAAATTTTTCCAATTGGATTATGTGGATTGCAAAAGATTAACATTGATGTATTTTTATCAGAAAGTTTATTTTCTAAATCATCATAATCGATGTAAAAATCGTTCCCTTTTCTAATTAAAAAAGATTCAACAACATTACGTTCATAATTTCTAACACAGTTAAAGAAAGCATTATAGATTGGAGATAATAAAACAATATTTGAATGAATAGGAGTCAAAGTATTAATTATTACATCAATAGAGGCAATAACACTTGATGAAAATGCCATCCATTCTTTTTTAAAGGTGACTTCATGGTTTCTTTTCCACCAAGAGATATAAGCTTCAAAATATTTATCAGTAGAAATGGCATAGCCATACGCACCAACATTAACACCTGTTGTTAATGCTTCTTTAATTTCAGGGAGGACTTCAAAGTCCATATCCGCCACCCACATAGGAAGTTCATTATCTTTAACATCCCATTTAACTTGGTTGGTGTTTTTTCTATCCGCGATTTTATCAAAGTTATATTTCATTATTTCTCCTCGATAATAATTTTAGTTTTTGATTTATCGATAAATTTATCTTCTAAAATAAGTTCTTTGACAGATTTAACTTTAATAGTTCCACTTATCGGATTTTTAATCGAATCCACTTCCGAATTAATTTCAGCATTTATATTTGAGCAATATTCAAAACATAAATCAGTGTTTTTTAGTCTGCAGTTAATAAGCGTTACATTATCCATATAACATAAGCCTTGATGCGATTCGATCTCACAATTGATGAAGGTGATATTTTTTGTATTCCACGATAGATATTCACCAACGATTTTGGAATCTTTCACCACGACATTTTCGCAGTTCCAAAACGAATCTTTTGAATACAAAACCGAATTGGTGATTTTGATGTTTCTTGCTCCATCAAAAGCGTAATTACCATCAAGATACAAATTATCTATCTCTATATCGCTTGAATTAAAACCTAAATAATCACCTTTAACATAAACATTTTTAAGTTTGATATTTTTACAGTTCCATAACGTTTCTTGAGCGTTATTAATTTTTGAATCCACTATTGTGATGTCTTCGCTTCTTCTAAATGTTTTTGGAGCGTCAATTACACAGTTGTTCAATGAAATATGTTTTGTATACCACACTCCACTTCGAGCGGTTTCTTTAAAAGTAGTGTCTATAACAATGACATCGTTACAATACCAAAGAGGATATTTCCATTTAAAAGTGACTTTACTAAGTCTTAAATCACCACTCTCTTTAAGTGGGGATTCTCCATCTTTAAAAATAGATCCTTCTATAATTGTGTGATGGGTGGAGAACAATGCTCTTTCTCCAACATATGTTCCGTTTTCAATTAATTTATAAACCATAGTTGTTATATTCTATAACATTACTCTTATTTTAAGAAATAAAATGCTCACTTAAACTGTGACGAATAAAGTGAATAATAAAAACCTTTCTTTTTCATAAGTGATTCATGATTACCTTGTTCCACTATTTGTCCATTAGAAAGTACTAAGATAATATCAGCATTTCTAATAGTGGATAATCTATGCGCGATAACAATGCTTGTCTTACCTAGTAGCATTTTATCAAAGGCATCTGAAATAAGTTTTTCAGTATGAGTATCAACGTTACTAGTCGCTTCATCTAAAATTACGATATCTGGATTAAGTAGCATTACTCTAGCGATTGCTAGCATTTGTCTTTCACCTTCTGAAAGTCCTTCTTTAGCGCTCACAACTGTCTTATATCCATATGGAAGAGTTTGAATGAATGTATCCGCATGTGATTTCTTACAAGCTTCAATTACTTCTTCATCGCTCGCCTCTGGTTTCGCGTATCTAACGTTATCTAAAATAGTGCCATTAAATATCCATGTTTCTTGTAAGACCATTCCGAAGTTCTTTCTAAGGTTTTCTTTAGAGATAGTGACGCCACTAATACCATTAAACAAAATCTCCCCTTCATCAGGATCATAAAATCTCATTAATAAATTAATCAAAGTTGATTTACCTGCTCCTGTTGGGCCAACAATTGCAACCTTATTTCCTTTATGGATGACTTGATTAAAATGCTCAATGAGTTTCTTATCTTTATCATAGGAGAATGACATATCTTTAAATTCGATAGTGTTAATCTCACTTACATCATTCTTTCCTTCATCAATATCATCATTTTCATTTAAGAAATTATTAATTCTAATAAAAGAATATTTTGCGGTTTCATATTCAGAGAGCACTCCACTAACTTCATTAAATGGTTTTGTGTATTGAGTCGTGTATGATAAGAAACTAGATAATATTCCTAAATCCACGGCAGCCATTAATGAAGTAACTGTCTCATTAACCGCTAAAGAATAAATCATAATTATTCCAGCAATGCCAATAAAGGCATAAATAGTGTTATTAACTAGTCTAGTGGATGGATTTACCCAAGAGGCTGCAAACTGAGCTTTCTTAGCCTCTTTTCTAAGATTCTCATTTTGCAAACCAAAAGAAGCAATCGCATTATCTTCAAAGTTTAAAGATTGAATGACTTCATTACTAGAAAGTGTTTCTAAAGACAAGGCATTTAATTCAGATTGAAGTTCAGATTGTTTCTTAAAGTATTTATGATTTGATTTTGCGATAAATCTAGAAACGATGATGCTAAGAGGTGTAAGGATAATAACTAAAAGTGCAAGTATCCAGTTCACTAAGAACATCATGATGATTGTGATAACTATCGCTAGTAAACCTTCAATGAGAGTTTTAAAGACTGAGAATAGCCCATTCATGACATTTTCAATATCGCCTATTTCAAGTTGAAGAAGATCACCATGCTTTTTGTTATGAATAGTTTCAATAGAGACACTATTAATTTTTTGATATACGTCATCTCTTATTTGTTTAATGATTTTTTGAGTTAGTATTCCAACGAAGTATTCAAAGATGAAATCCGCAATTATTCCAAATAAAAGTAGTCCAGCGCATACACCAATAAGGATGAAAAACTTATTCTCTTCACTAATAAGGATTTGATTAAGTGCTTTACCAATTAAGAATGGTTGAGAAATTTGAGCGGCAACATAAATAAGAACCATCAAAGAAATAAGAACAATAAATTTCTTATGAGGAAGGATGTATGAAAGGAAACGTTTTTTAGCGTTCATTATTCATTCTCCTTTCTTATTTGTGTTTCAAAAATCTCTTTATAAGTTGGACATGATTTCATAAGCGAGTCATGATTACCACTCATAAGGAGTTTTCCACCAGAAAGCACTAAAATGAGGTCACAGTCTTTAATAGTTGCGACACGTTGAGAAACGATGATTTTAGTGATGCCTTTATATTTTTTAGAAATGTTATCTCTAACTTTTTTATCGGTTAATAAATCTAGTGCAGAAAGTGAATCATCTAAAATAATTATTTCAGGATGAGAGATAAGCGCTCTAGCAATAGATAATCTCTGTCTTTGTCCCCCAGAATAATTAGATCCATCTTCGTTCACTATGTGATTGATATTGTCTTCATATTTACTCACAAATTCGTAGGCTTCCGAGTCTTTAAGTACATCAATAATATCTTCATCACTAGCGAGTTTATTAGCCATAAGTAAATTAGATTTAATTGTGCCTTTAAAAAGAACTGATTTTTGTGAGGCTAAGCCAATCTCACTTCGAAGTGATTTTAAATTATAGTGCTTGATATTTTCACCTTTATATCTAACTATTCCACTTGTGGAATCAAAGAATCTTTCAATTAAAGAAATAATTGTCGATTTACCTGAACCAGTTCCGCCTATAATTCCTAAAGACTGACCTTTATTAAGTCTAAATGAAATATTATCAAGTGCGTTATTTCCACCATTAACATAGGAAAGACAAACGTTTTCAAATGAGAGAATTTCTTCACCATTATTAATTTGTTTAGTGACACTATTTTCATCATAAGTAACGGAAGGTTTAATTGATAAAACTTCATTGCATCTTTTTGAAGATACTTTTGCTTTAGTGAGAATTAAGATGACATTTGTTAATTGCACTAATGTGACAAATATTTGAGCAAGATAGGCAATCTCAGTAATGATTGTTGAAACTGATTCAGTTGTTGCGCTTTTAAATCCTAAAAGCACTACGACTAAAGTAGCAATTGAAACAATCGCGAATGTTAATGGATTAATTAGAGCATTTAATCTACTAACTCTAATAGCTTTTTGTTGATATATAGATGTCAGTTTTTCATAAGAGATATTTTCACTATCACTTGAGTTAAATGCTCTTATAACTTTACTACCATTAATTGTGTCACTTGTTTTCGTGGACAAATGATCAAGTTCGGATTGAATCTTTACATATTGTTTTGATGATTTGTTCATGATGAAGAAAACAATCAAAAGAATAAGTGGAATAATCGCTAAAAAGATGAAACCTGTTTTAATATCTAAGACAAAAGAGAAGGCCAACGCTCCTAAGATAATAAATGGGGCTCTAACAATTAATCTAATATAAATAAGAACACCGGTTTGAACTTGATACGAATCAGCATTCAATATTGTTAATAATCTATTCTCTCCAATTCTTTCTTTTTCAATTCGAGAAAGAGATAGAGATTTTTCATATAAACTTTGTCTAACTTCTTTTCCAACTAAAACAGCAGTTCTCGCGGCAATATATTGAGTTACCATGGTGGAGATAAATCCTACAATACCCATTAGTAAAATAAGCACACCACCAATAAGAGCGTTATTTAAGGCGAAGTTTTCCTCTCCTGGAACCCACACTCCAAACAACAAAATAAATTCAGCGAGTTTTCTAGAAAATACATTTGGAACTAATGAGGCACTTCCATAACTGCTTAAATCAATAACTGACTTCATCACTAAAGGAATAAGCAAATCAAAAATAGCTTCAATCATCTTTAGAAATGGACCGATGATGAAGGCTAATGGATGGTGCTTATATGAATCTGAAACTTTATTAATCACGTTTCAATTATAATTGAAATAATGCGCACATACAAACTAAACTAAAAAAGAGAGAACTATGTTCTCCCTGATCTAGTTACGTAAATATGCGTTATTTATTTTTATTTAGTTCATCAAACATCGCTTTAACACTAGGCGCGTTTTTGGTAACTTTCTTAATTGAAATTTCTTGAATCTTATCATTCGCGATTCGATAGTGATCGTCGCTCTTCACAAGATCATCTCTCATCTTCTGAAGTTGATCGATTGCTTTATCGAGTTCTTTAATAGCATCAGAGAATCTATCGTGAGCGAATTGATATTGTTTATTAAATCCATCTTGAACCATTTTGATATTTTCTTCAAAGTGAGTGATATCAATATTTTGTTCTCTCATCACAACTAATTCGCGTTTATATGCTAGGGAATTTAAGGCTGCATTGCGAAGCAAAGTGATAATTGGAATGAAACATTGAGGTCTAACAACATACATCTTTTCGTATTCGTAAGACACATCAACAATACCTGCATTATATAAATCACTATCGCTTTCAAGAAGAGAAACGAGAACTGCGTATTCACAGTGTTTCTCTCTTCTATCTTTATCAAGCTCTTTAAAGAAGTCTTTGTTTTTATGTTTTGTAGAAGTAACATCCATCTCATTTTTCATTTCAAACATGATGGAGATAATTTCCACTCCACTATCGTCAACTTCACGGAAAATATAGTCACCTTTTGAACCACTTGATGCATCATTATCTTTCTCAAAATATGCATTTTTAAAAGCGGTCATTCTAATCTTGTTGAATTCATTTTCACAGTGTTGTTCAAGTGTCTCACCAACCATTTTAGTGGACATCCTAGTCTTTAAATCTTTGTAAAATTCGACTTCTTGTTCTTTTTGTTTAAGTTTAGAAGAGAACTCAAGTTCAAGATTTTGAATCTCATTTTGATTTTCCTTATCTTTGAGTTTGAGATCGTTTTTTAGTCTAAGAATTTCTTCTTCTTTTTCTTTAGTGGCCTTAAGTAAGGCAATCTCTTTATCTTTATCACTTTGGGAAAGTTTAGCTTTAAGTTCATCTATTTCTTTTTGGAGAGTTTGAGAAGATGAAAGCTTCGCTAATTTGATTTGTGCGTCTAAATTATCTTTAAGAGCTTTTTCTCTTTCAGCGATTTCTTTTTTAAATTCTTCAGTTCTAACTTGATTAAGAATATCTAAGTATTCATTATCGTCTACTTTAAAAACGTGATTACAATTTGGACATTTAATCTCAGGCATTTTTACTCTCCTTTTTACTTTCTTTGATAGTGATAATTAATTCAATGAGGAATCTTATTCCAATGAGCACTAAAGCGATACCCATAATAATAAGATGCATCTTGATTCCTTCTTCTTTTTCAATACAAAGAAGGACACCAAGAGTTAAATCAGCAACTCCAGCAATGATTTCTAAAATCTCAAGTTTATCGTGTCTAAGTTCTCTAATTCCATCAAATATTTCATAAGCGCTTCGGCATATGTCGTGAATACCCCATATGATGCACATATGAAGAAGTGATATCTCATCACAAAGCATGAAGACCACACCTATTACAACTGAGACAATTGAAAAGACGAGATATGGTTGCTTAAGTAATTCTCTATAGCCCTTACCAATTAAATAAATGAATAGATTTGGTAATCCAGTTACAAGGATAATCGCTCCTATGAAGAGATTATTTCTTTCAAATGCTTCATTAGAGAAGATAATTAAAGAAGCACCAACAATGATGTGAACGATAATGTTAACAATAAACACTATTCTAACAGCGAGATTTTTATTCATATGAATATCATAGCAAAAAAATATCTCCAATGTATAACAAAGGAGATAATTTTTATTTATATATTAATGGAATGTTTTTACTTGCTAAGAGTGCATCTGCGTTTTTGAAATATTTTTTATAGCAAAGAATGCGTTTTTTATATTGTTTATCATTTTCATTAGCGAGCCTTACACTTGGATCATCAATTATCTTAGTGAGATTATACGAGCCAGTAATTTTCCATTTTCCATTAAATATTCCTGGTTTAATAGCTTCTTTAGGACAATAGAACGAACATCTCATACATAAAACACATTTCGCGTGGAATATGTATTTTCCATCTTTATATTCGATATTATTCATTGGACAGGTTTTAACACAAGTTTTACAGTTGATGCATTTCTTCTTATCAACCTTAAATAATTTTCCGTGTATTTTTGCAAACGGCCATTCGATTCTCACAATTGGGGTATGCCATCCTTTATACCATTTATACTTAACAACATCATAGTCATGTTCATTAAGACGAATCGCGTTATATTTCGCTAAGGCTTTAACGTAAACATAGAAGAGTTTAGCCATCTCACTTGTATGTCTAAAAATCATGTTATACGGCATTATATAGTGGAAATCTTGAACAGGAATATAACCTTTCTTTCTTAAATGATGAATGATTTTTCGAGCAGAATAATTGTTCGCTGGATGAGCTTCTCCACTACTTTGGAAAGTGAAGAAATGCTTATTATTTACTTTCGGAAATCTTTTAATAAATTCATAGACAAACCATGGTGAATTAAACCCATGGATTGGATAACCTATTCCAATAAGATCATATTCATCAAAACTTGGTAATTCTTTATTATCGTTTTTAATTTCAAAAAGAGTGGTTTCACCAATGAGATTATTTTTAATTTCATTTGCAACTAACCTAGTATTACCAGTTCCTGAAAAATAAAAAATTAATGTTTTCATTTAAGTGGATAAATATCATCGACTTCGCTTTCATCAAAGTCATCGAAATATATTTGAGCATGAAATGGAGAAACTTTTGCGAGTTTACCATACGCCCAAGGTTTTGGTTCAGCGCATTTTGGACACCAAAAACCACCAAACAAAATAGTGTACGGACTTGCCATAAATTCGTGTCCTTCATGACATCTCCATTTGAGTTTTGTGTATAAGTCACCTTTTTTCATAGAAGTAGATAAACATTCTCCACCTCTAAATTTCGCAGCCTGTTTCATATCTTCTATATCTAGTTCATTTCTAGGCTTATTTTCATCAAAACCATGATCTAAATATAAATGATGTTTAAGACCATATTCAGGTGTCTTAAATTCTTCATAGTCAATTAAAGTTCCATCTGGACATTTTCCTTCGCTTAAAAGTGAGTAGTCACTCCAAGATTTTGGAATATTATAGAAGATGTGATAACCGCCATAAAAGGCTTTAACATATCCATCTTTATGATGGTTTACGTAGTAAATCGGTGCGTCATCGTATTTTAAAAGTGGTTTAAACACTAAGCCTCTAATCCATGATTTAGGAACAATTCTTCCTAGTTTAAAATACCAATATTTCTTCCCCATTCTCTTCCAGAAATCATTAATCGTGTCATTTCTAAAATGGAGATAGCTATCAAGTTCATCACTATCTAAATACCACATACCATGGAAGTTACGAAGCGCAGACCAATTTGGATCAAAGAAATCTTTGACACCTCGGCCCATAAGTTTAAAGCCATCATCAATTGTTTCAAACCCTATTTGACGACACTTAAGACCGCCACCGATGTTATAGATTCTGTTCCAAAAACCATCTAGTTTGTTCTCAAAATCATATTCCACTAAATGTTCAAGCATAAGTCCTGAATCTCTATCAGTAACCCATTCAAATGGCTCATTTAAAACTGTCTGGAACATTAGTCCATCAGACATATTATTTTTAAATAAGAACTTATGAGCGACCGCTGTTTGTCTAACTGAAACAAAGTGAGGAAGTTCAGCGTCTAGAACATATCTTTCAGCTTTGATTTTTGAATATGAATATTCATCGTAGTTAGAGGAGATAATTGGATCACCTACTCTACCCCATGGATGTTTATAGCTTCTATTCCCGTATTCAGCGACTGTTCCCATATAAACAAACTTGATTTCATCTTTTCGGCCACTATTAATAACAGCATCAACCATATTTTTAGTGCCGTTAAAATTTGTTTCATATGTCGTCATTGCATCATGCTCACTTCGAGGTGGGATTAAGGCTGCTAAATGAATAACATAATCTGCTCCAGAAATAAGTCTTACGCAGTCTTCATAGTTACGGATATCTCCATAAACTATTTCAATTTTACCTTTCCCTAACTTTAAAACCTTCTTAAAGAAAGATGATTTCTTTGAAGTTTTTCTCACAATAATTCTAGGAACAATATCTAAAGGTGAAGAAAGCAAATGAAGGAGAGTTTCTCCTCCAATTGCTCCACTTGCACCTGTTAAGCTTACTTTAATAGACATAGTAAAAATTATAGTTAATATATCTTAAAAGTAAAAAACATTTTACGCCTCATCCCAATGACGTTCGTATGGGTCATATGGTTTATGACGTTTTTTGTCTTCATAGTCAAGTTCGTTAATGATATCAATATCATCACCAGTTAGATGAGTATTTCTAACAGGAACTTGTTCTTGTTTCTTTTTATTTTTATCTGGACTCATTATTGATTTACTGGGGTAAATAGTTCACTGGAAAGATATCTTTCACCAGTGTCCACAAGCATGACCACTAAGTTTTTGCCTTCACTTTCTTTTCTAGACGCTACTTTCAAAAGTGCTGTTAAGGCTGCACCTGAAGAAATACCCACTAAGATACCTTCTTTCTTTGCAATCATTCTAGCATTTTCCATAGCCTCTTCGTTAGTAACTGTAATAACTTCATCTATCACACTTCTATCAAGAGTATTTGGAATAAATCCTGCTCCGATACCTTGAATCTTATGTGGACCAGCTTCACCTTTTGAAATCATTGGAGATCCACTTGGTTCAACCGCGATAACTTTCACTGATTTTTTGTTTTCTTTTAAGTATCTACCAACACCAGAAACAGTTCCGCCTGTACCCACTCCGGCAATAAAGACATCAACGTTTCCGTCTAAATCCTTATATATTTCTTTTCCTGTAGTCATGTAGTGAGCGTTTGGGTTAGCCATATTATTAAACTGAGATGGCATAAATGAATTCTTATTTTCTTTTAAGATTTCTTCTGCTTTAGCAATCGCTCCTTTCATTCCGAGTTCGCCTTCGGTTAAAACAAGATTTGCTCCATAGGCAGCTAAAATCTTTCGACGTTCAATGCTCATAGTTTCTGGCATTGTTAAGACAAGTTTATAACCTCTAGATGCACAAACCATGGCTAATCCAATGCCTGTGTTTCCACTAGTAGGTTCAACAATTAATGTATCCTTGTTAATTAATCCTTTTTCTTCAGCGTCTATAATCATTGCTTTAGCAATTCTATCTTTCGCACTTCCGCCTGGATTAAATGAATCTAACTTCGCAAACACGTGACAACATAAGCCATATTCCTTTTCAATATTTTTAAGTTCGATAACAGGAGTGTTTCCGATGGTATCGATAATATTATGATATAAGCTCATTTGTAGTCCTCCCTTAAGTGTTTACTTATCTTTGTAAGTAATTATAATTATCAAGGTAAATAGTTCAAGAAAGGTGATAAGAAAAATGAAAGATAAAAAAATAATTACGATTCAAGACATATCTTGCTATGGGCAATGTTCATTAACAGTTGCATTACCAATACTTTCTGCAGCGGGATACGAGACCGCTATTATTCCTTCAGCAGTCCTTTCTACTCACACCGCTGGTTTTAAAGGATTCACCTTTCATGACCTCACTAGTGAAATCCCTCATATTCTTGATCACTATAAAAAAGAAGGAATTAAGTTCGATGCTTTATATTCAGGTTATTTAGGTGGTAAAGACCAAATTGAACTTGTTAAAAGAATGAAAAACGAAGTTCTTAATGAAGGTGGAATATATGCCTTTGATCCTGCAATGGCAGATCAAGGCAAATTATATCCAGCCTTTGATAATAACTATGTTAATGAAATGAAAGAACTTGTGAAAATAAGTGATATCATTCTCCCTAACTTAACAGAAGCCTGCTTCTTAACTGACACTCCATATTTAGAAAAATATGATGAAGAATACGTTAAAGAAGTGATGAAGAAACTTGTGAAGATGGGTGCGAAGAAAGTTGTTCTTACAGGTATTTCATATAAAGAAGACAAACTTGGTGTAGCAATCTACGAAGATGGCTATAAATACTATGAACATGAAAGAATCTCTAAAGGCTGTCACGGCACTGGAGACGTATATGCTTCAGCCTTCTTAGGTGCATATATGAAATCTAATGATTTATTTAAAGCTAGTAAGATCGCTGCAGACTACGTTGTCTTATGTATTAAAAACACAATTAATGATCCATCTCATTGGTATGGAGTGAAATTTGAACCAATGCTTAAAGAATATATCGCTATGCTTAAATAATCGCTGGGTTACCCAGCTTTTATTTTGCTTAAAAACAAAATATAGTAAAATACACTTAATGTTTGATCCAAAATCAACTAAATTCCCTTATCCAGAATCTACTGACCAACATTACATAATTTTAAAGAAAGATGATGGCCGTGTTTTTGATGAAAACTATCCTTATGTGGATAAATCTTTTGGAATGAAATTTGAACAATTTTGGGTTAGGGTTCTTTTATATTTAATTGTCTATCCACTATGTATTCCAAAGATGGGATTAAAAATCAAAGGTAGAAAAAATCTAAGAAAACATAAAAACGAACTTCTTAATGGTGCGGTTAGTGTCAGCAATCACATTCACTTCTGGGATTATATTGCTGTTATGAAATCTCTTCGTCCAAGACATACGAATGTCATCGTTTGGGCAAATAACGTAAGGGGCGAAAACAAAACTCTTATCCGTTTAGTAGGTGGTATTCCTATTCCTGATGAAAACGTTAAAGGTAAATTAGCCTTTAATGACGCCTTAAAAGAACTACTTTCTCATAAGAGTTGGTTACACGTTTATAGTGAAGGAAGCATGTGGGAATACTATATGAGAGTTAGACCTTTTAAGAAAGGGGCGGCCTACTTCGCTATAACAAGTAATAAACCTCTTCTACCACTCGCATTCTCCTTCCGAAAACCTGGGTGGATAAGAAAACATATCTTTAAACAAGACGCTGCGATAACTTTAACAATTGGAGAACCTCTTTTCCCTGATAAATCTTTAGATATAAGTAAACAAGAAACGGACCTTACGATCCGTTCCCATATTGCAGTTATGCGTCTAGCTGGATTAGATGAAGAAACTAACCAGTATGAACATATATTTGATAACTCAAAGAAGATTAACTAAGGACTATTTCATTTTTATTAAAATCTGAAACAGTTGAATAATAATCGCTAGAATTTAATTGTTTACCAGTAGAGTATCCTTTGCTAATAAGCCAATCTTTTAACGTGTCTCTATAATTCTTTGATAATTGAGGTTTATTGTCTCGATCATTAAAGTATGGTCCAATAGATGGGAAATAATCAAAATAACGGTAATTACTCGCGTGGAAAAGTAAGAAATCTAAACAAGCAACCTTTAATGTTTGTCCTGGTGATAAATTAATAGTTCTTCCGTTTTGTTTACAAATGTTATTCCATGCTTTTATTTCACTAGAAACTTCCTCATAAGGAACATCTACAATATAAATTCTATTATCAAATGGTGCGGCTTGATATATATCCGAGAATGTCCAACTTGGTGAATAAAGCGTATGACGAAGTTGATTGCAATACGCTAAGTCAACATCATATCCTTCACTTATAGCAGTATCATACATTGCCTTAGCAACAAGATTAGCGGCAGTAGTAGTAGATTTGAAATCACCATTTACATTACTAGCGACAACCTGGTCAGGATTCATGCGTGTTTTAATATCTTCTTTTGCATCATTTATTAAGCCACTAATAACTGAATCGACACCATAGCCCGCGCTTTCAATATCAGAAGCTCTTTTTGATGAACTACTTGTAAAAGAAACTTTTTGAGTAGAGGCATCAAATGAGAAATTGAGTACACCTAGAATTTCGGTGTAACATGCAAATTGGAAATAGTGAGTATCACCCTCAGAATCTGACTCTTCACTGTGGGAGTGACCACATAATCCTAAATCAATATATTGAGATAAGTTATTACCCATTAGTTCGGCAATATTTCCATGATGGAGAGAAACAATAAAGTGGCAACCTTGTTCTCTAAGGGCTGTTGCTTCTTGTTTGATAACATTTATGTGGTTCTTAAAATTAAGATCCATAACATTAGATGTGAGAATATCTTTAATTTGGTTACTTCCAATCGTGCCTATTACTCCAACTTTGAATCCATTTGAGAACGAACATATTGCTGTCTTATCACAAAAATCATCTCTATGAGTTGGAAGAAAAGACTTATTATTAAAATCATAATTGTAGATATTCGCACCTAAAGTAGGAACAGTATAATCACCATATCCTACATCTTTAAGATTTCTTAATGGTTCAACACCCCAGTCAAAATCATGGTTGCCAATAGCACGTGCATCATAATGAGCATAGGCCATTGCTTTAGTGATTAACTCGCCTCTATTCTCATTTGAATAGATGCTTCCTTGGAAGGTATCACCTTGATCAAAAAGAAGTGTGTATGGATTACTTTCTTTTACATGTTTTGCGTACGTAAAAAATTTACCAATACCTGCTCGTCCACTATATGAAGAAATATTTTCTTCTTCAACTTGGCCATGAATATCATTACTTGAAAGAATCTTGAAATTAAAAGATTGATCAATGTGAGATGGTCCAACCGGAGTTGGAGTTGGGGTTGGTGTAGGTGTTGGAGATGGAGATGGGCTTGGTTCATTTCCGCCTTGATTAGACGAACATGAAACAAGCATTAATAACGCAAATAATGATGTAAATATGCTTAATTTCTTCATAATAATTTCTAAACTAATTGTATTTAATATTATTTTTAATGGCAAATGCTATATAGCAATTTTACTTAATAGACTAATTCATCCATTCTAATATCGTTGGATGAGGTTGGGAGTTTGTCAATTATTTGTTCTTGAAAGCACACTCCGATTTTAAGTGCCCCTATATCAGTGAGATATCTATCATAATATCCCTTACCTCTACCAAGTCTATTATTTGATTTATCAAAGGCTACTCCAGGGCAAACAATAACCTCAATATCTTCTTTATTAATTAATCTCTCTTCTTCACCTTTTGGTTCTCTAATATTAAAGTGAGTGGATTTAATAAGTTCATCTAAAGATGATACTTTATAAAAATTAAGAATATTACCTTCCACTTTTGGAAGGACCACTATCTTATTTAATGAGATTAATTTAGTGATAAGTGAATCTAGATTAACTTCATCAAATCTTGAAGCGTAAAGCGCTATAACAGAATACTTATTTAAAATAGGAAATAACTTATCACATATCGCTAATGATTGTTCTTCCTTATCAGGAATATTATTAATGGTTTCGTTCATCTTATTCCTAATTAAGTTTTTCATTCTTTCGATACTAGGCATGTTATGAATATATCCACATTTATTACATAAAAGAAAGAATCCATTTTTGCCTTTGTGGAGTACCAAAGCACCTCCACATTTAGGGCATATCTTCTTTCTTATAAGATTGTTATTCATACGAATAGATTTTATCATTTATTTATATTGACATATAAGGGGTAAAATATGAAAGTTCTTGTTATTAATGGTTCTCCAAAAGAAATATCCGACACAATGGTGCTTACTTGTTCATTCTTAGAAGGACTAAATAAGAATAATAATTTTGAAATCAAAATCATCCATCTAATCAAAAAGAATATAAAACCATGTTTAGGATGTTTTAAATGTTGGAAGAACGAGAATGGAAAATGTATTCAGAGTGATGATCAAGAAGAAATCATGAATGAATATATTTCTTCAGATATAGTTATTTATTCTTTCCCATTATATTCATACGCAATGCCATCACATTTAAAAGCATTCGTTGATAGACTTATCCCACTTAACAAGATGACTATGAAAGAAAAGGATGGTCGTATTGTTCATCTTCCACGAGTGGATTTATCTAAACAAAAGAAGATATTCATCTGTGGATGTGGTTTCCCAAACTTTGAAGGAAACTTTGATGGACTTGATTTCATGCTTAAAAATAAGTTTGGTAAAGATATCCTTCCAATATACGTAAGTGAATGCCCAATGCTAAATGAAAAAGAGGCCGAACCACTAACAAAACCACTTATTGAAAAATTTAGAAAAGCTGGAGAGTATTTTGCGGCTAATTTAGATATACCTTCCAATATTAAAAAAGAACTAGAAACTCCAATGCTTGATAAAGAAACATATATCAAAATAGTTAATTCATTAAGATAAATTAGAAATATAGTTAATTATTTCAGTAATAATCATTAAATCATCTCTTTGATTTTTAATGATAACCTGGAACCATTGGGAATTTTTCCCAAATATTCATTGAGTTTATAAAAATCAAGGCTGTTTTTAATTTTTCTAAATGATTCAACTGCCTCATAAAAGATTTCTCTAGGATACTTTTCTTTTAATCTAAATAATTCAATCAAAAGTCTTTCAAGATCATATATCCTAATTATTCCGCCACTATAGTTCATATAAATTGCTCCTAATTCAAAGAAGGAGGATTCTTGATATGATTGCTTAATATCTTTCCTTCTTATAGGAAAAGTGTGTTGTTTGGTTGCGAGGTGATATTCATCAGGAATATAGTCAATCAAATCATACACATATAACGCGGATAATCCGGTAATAATACCATTTGGGTATTTTTTACATAGATATGCTTCATCTTTATAAAGGGAAACTTTGTCATCGCTATAATACCCTCTTTCAATTTGAAACAATAATCCGCTATCAATCTTGCGTCTAATTGAATATTCAGTTTCTCCATTTCTAAGCAAATCTTTTGTAGAATAAATCATATTAATAATTTATGTTTTTCTAGGTCTTTTGTCAATTAACACCAAGGATTTCATAATTGCGAAAATAAATGAACACAGTGTGATACTTACAGTTCCACCTCGTGTGTGATAAACTTAAATCGTCATCCATGGATACACCTCCTGTTATATCAAACGGTCGTCAGCCTTTTTGATTATAACATGAGGTTTTTTACATCACAGGGAACTATTTAGATTCTCACGTGCATAGCACCCGGTTTTTATCTTCACTACGTTTCGATAATTAAAAAGCCCTCATCAAATGATGAAGGCTAATGTGAATGATCACTAGTTAAGTTTGTTCTCAGCAATAACTTTATCTTTTAAGTTAGCTGGAAGTTCTTCATAACCTTCGAATTCACGGTTGAAGAATCCACTTGCTTGAGTGAGAGATTTAAGTTTAGTGACATAGTCAACGATTTCGGCTTCTGGAATAAGAGCTTCAATCTCTTGAGTACCATGTTCTTTTTCTTCAATGTTTTGAATTCTTGCTCTTCTGGTATTTAAGTCGGAAAGAATATTTCCTGTATACATTGAATCAGCGTTAATCTTAATTCTCATAATTGGTTCAAGAATTATTGGCTTACATTTCATGTATGCATCTTTAAAGGCAAGAATACCCGCCATCTTGAAGGCTTGTTCATTGGAGTCCACCGCGTGGTATTTTCCATCAACAAGAACACCTTTTACTCCAATTACTGGGAAGCCTGCAAGTAAACCACTTTGTAGAGCTTCAAAGAATCCTTTTTCAACCGCAGGGAAATAGTTTTTAGGAACCGCTCCACCAAATACTTCTTCATCAAATGAATTTTCTTCAGCAGGTTCAAATCTCATCTTAACAACACCATAGAATCCGCTACCACCGGATTGTTTAATGTATCTACCATCGCCTTCAGCGGTGCCTTTAATAGATTCTCTATAGATAATCTTCATCTTTTCAGTAGTGAGATTAATCTTATAGACGTTTTTAAGTTTCTCTAAAGCGTAGGCAATATGAGATTCACTAAGACCACCTAATAGAAGTTGTTTTGTTTCATTATTACGTTTAACTTCTAATGCTGGATCTTCTAGTTGCATTTTACTTAAGGCTGGACCTAGTTTACTTTCATCATTTTTATTATCTAAGATGATTGCTTTAAAGATAACTGCAGTTGGATATTTAACTGGTTTAAAGATAGTGATTGATTTAGGTGAAGAAAGTGTGTCACCTGAGGCGACCTTCTCTAAGCGAGTAATCGCACCTATATCACCAGCGATAATTTCGTTAACAGCGTTAAGCTCTTTACCTTTCATTTCATAAAGCATGCTGACTTTTTGAGTTTCGCCGTTCACATATACTTCATCTCCAACATGGAGAACACCTGAACATACTTTGATGATATTAATAACACCTGTATATGGATCAACGATTGTTTTAAATACATATGCAGAGAATGGTTCATCTACACTTGTTGGAACAATCTTTTCTTTTTCGTTTTCATCAAGTGCTGCAAGTGGTTTTAAATCATTTGGATTTGGTAAGTAAGAGATAAACATATTAAGTAAGGTATGAATACCAATGTTTTTCTCAGCACTACCAACGATAAGAGGTGTAAGTTCACCACTAAGAACACCTTTGCGGAGAGAATCTCTAATTTCTTTCATCGAGAATTCTTCACCATTAAAGAATTTTTCAAGTAAAGCATCATCAGTCTTTGCGACTTCTTCAACGATAGTGTTATGAAGTTCTAAAATCTTTGCACGTTTATCTGGATAGATTTCAGCTTCAACGCATTCTTTACCATTATAGATATGGGCTTTTAAGTCGACTGCGTTAGCGAATCCATCAAATGACTTTTCATGACCAAGAGGATAACAGAATGAAATAACTTCATTACCCAGTTTTTCTCTGATTTCTGAAAGCACTGATTCAAAATCAATATCTTCTTTATCCATCTTATTAACAAAGATGAATGTTGGAACACCTTTCTTCTTAAGAAGTTTATAGTGTTTAATTGTTCCTACTTGCACTCCAACTGAAGCATCAATAACTAGTACTGCACCTTTAATAGTGCCAATAACTCCAATAGCCTCAGAGATAAAATCATCATTACCTGGAATATCAAGTAAGTTAATCTTGTGATCTAAATATCTTAATGGGATGACACTAGTTTGAACTGAACTACCTCTTTTTTGTTCTTCAATAGTGTAATCAGAAATAGTGTCTTTTTTAGAAACTTCGCCTTTAGCTTTGATTAGTCCAGATGTAAAGGCTAAAGATTCTACTAAAGAGGTTTTGCCACTACCTTGGTGACCAAGGATAGCGACATTACGAATATTTTCGGTTTTCATATACGGGTACTCCTTATTCGATGCTTACGACCTTAGTACCTTCTTTTTTATAAACATCTATATATAGTTTTCCATTGGTTGGATTGGAAGAAATTTCATAAATACGACCTTGAGTGTTTCTTGCGACAACAAACATGCCTTTGATAAATCCCATGACGTAAGTTAAAGAAACGATTTCTATTTCTTCGTGAGTAACATCACGACCATAGGTATCCTTTTCAATTTTGACGATTTCGTCTTTGGCTTTTGTTCTAAATGCGTTTGTGTTTTTCATAAAATACCTCCAATATTGATAAACAACAAAAATGCTTTCGGATTTATTTAGATAAATCAATCTGTATATCTATTTTACATTTTAATTGAGTAACATTTCAATTGTTTCACAATTTAATACATAAGAAAGTAACAATATAAACAAAACAGTCCTATAAACTTTGAGGACTGGTTTTGTTATGTGACTAATCACATTTTATTGTTCTTTTCTTTTTCTAAAGTAGAATAATCCACCTAATACAGTTAATGAGACAACTGCTGTAATAACCACTAAGACAATTGGAGTGGTTTCATTACTAAATCCAAATACAGAGTGAAGTGCTCCAGCAGTTGGAACATTTTCGTTAACTCCACCAGTAGAGAATCTACCAATAAAGTCTGGGTGTTTTGGTAAGGTAGAACCAATACCATATTTAATTAAGATGAAGTCATATCTAGCGATAGCTTTTTCAATATCACATCCATCAATGTTTCCATGTGTTGGAATTGATTCAAAGACAGCTTTTACTTCTGGAGCAAGTGCAGCGTATGTTGCTGAAACAGTTGACCAACCATCACTAACGATTGATCCACTTTCTCCTCCAGAACAGGTAACACTACTTAAGAAAGATGCTGCCCATTCATCAGCGTATACATATTCTTCTTTAGTAATGTGTAAATTATGTGTGATTGTATCAAAGAAGAATGCGTATGTTCCTGCATCTCTAACGGTGATATTGCTTCCATATCCATTAGTGAATACACCCTTTAATAAGTCATGGGTAGTGAAATCAGAATAGTAATCTTGATCATTATATGGAGCAATTTGAATTTTGAACTGAGTGCCAGCTGTTAACTCAACATTGAAGTTATATACTTCGACGTGATTAGCGCTATTAATTTTATATTCATCAAGATAGGATAAATAATCCCATTCTCCTCCGACTTCTTGTCCCATCACAAATGCGGCACCGGTATAAACGAGTGTGTCACCATGTTCATCAGTTGTATCACCAATGCGGATATCTGGAAATACACTGTTAGCTTCAAATACTACAGTCTTATTCCAAACATCAGTGTACTTATCAGCATCCCAATCAGCTTTGGATTTGCTGCTATTGTATCTATATAAAACAGCATTATTTCCTCTTACATCGTAATCAACAGAACATTGAATTTGTAATAATAGTTGCCCAACACTGGCGCTTGTATAGTATTCAGACCAACAATAACTTACTGGTTCGTATTCATTATCGGTTTCAAATCTAATAGCATAATTAGCAGCACCTAATGCCCATCCCGAGTTATTTAAATCGACATCATAGCTAAATTCGGCATAAGGGGTGCTGGAATAACCCGCATAGATATTGATATCTGCTTCAACATCACTAACGGTTGAGAAAACATGAGTTAGTTCTGGATCAGTGTACCAATAATCTACGAATGTATGGTGAGGATAGTGATACTTTCCTGGATATTCATATGTATCTTCCCTTTGAAGAGGGGTTTCTTCTAATAAAATTGGGTTAGATGAATCACCATCAACAATTGCATATTTCTTAGCAGTGAAATCGTTTCTGATGTATTTTGCATATAGGTTAGCATCGCCTGTAAGATCATAAAAGTATCGTGTTGTACATGCCTCATCATAATACCATCCACCAAATGTGTATCCTGGAATTGGTGTAGGATCAGCAATATCGCCATTTCTACGCATGAGCGAATAAGAAATGTTCTCGTAATTTAAACCAGTATGAAGCGCAACCTTATAGTAATAGCCATATCTTAGAATATCAGTCCCATCATATGTATAAGAGTTACATATTTGATAAAGTGGGCTGTCTTCATAATGATTTGTTAATTTATTCCAATAGTCACTGCCGTGGTGTCTTTCAACAGAAAAATCCTTCCACGTAGATGTAAAGTCAGTTGGTAATTCCTTTGTAGCAATCCAGTATTCATCATCAAAATCTCTAACAGTGTCATTTTTGGTTGTTGTTCCAATATCGGTATCAGGTAAGAAATCGAAATCTTTGATAGAATCAGAAACTCCACTAGAGAAAATCTTTGCATCAGCATCAAAAATCCAAGTCACACTTTTAGGGATAAAGACATTAATTCTTTTAGCACCTACAGTAATTGTTGAGCTACTAGTAGCGGCTACTTCTTCTACTTTCTCATTAGAAGAAAATAAAGTAATACCAGCGAACGCTCCAATAGATAGAGTGAACGCCATAACAGCTAAACCAAATAATTTCTTAATTTTCATACATTAGCTCCTACTTTTTAATAGAGATTTAACAAATAAAACATATCACAAATGATATGTGATTAAAAGTATGAGTAAATACGGGAATAATTTTGAAACATTTATGTTAATTGTCCGTTAGATAAGATTTGGTGAATCTATCTATAGTTGAGATAAAACATGTTCCCTGATACGTGGTGAACTGGAACAAAAATTGAATTGTAGTTTTTGGCCCTGAAGCAAAAGAAAAACATACCTTTTTAATAGTCGAAACAAATATTGAGTGTAATAAGTAGCATTTAAATATTATAGGCTATCTTAAATAATCTTCATTTAGAAGGAACTCAACCGCCCAAATGGTTTCAATGCCTTTTTCATCTCTTCTTAATTTAATAGGATCTCTAACAACAAGGATTTGTTATTAAAGTCATTAATTTTGCTTATTGACTCTTTTTCTCTAAAATATGTTT